>NZ_FNPM01000017.1:0-121148 GCF_900107295.1 Variovorax sp. YR266 | reverse complement strand
GGTTCTTCATGCACACCATCGCGGCGTGCATGGACCACCGATCCTGCACATCAGCCCTCAGCAAAAAAAGAGGGTGCTGAGACGACGCTTACGAACATTGCAGCCTTCGAATGCGCCCTTGGGCCCCGGGAGGGTGGATTTCTTGGAAGCCGAGCAGCAAGTCGAGGCGTTGTACGCCGAATGACCGGTAACGCTGATCACTGCCGCTCCGACACAAACTGCGAGTGTCGCCGTCCAGTCTGAAGTAGTCATGACACATTCACCTGCATGGCAGGTGATACCTTCCGTCGAGCAAATCGGCACAGCCTCGCTGTTTTCAGCTATCGACAATGTGGCTTATGAGGAACTCATTCCCATCTCGCCTTCTCTGCGCGTAGGTGCAACCGAGCTTGTCTGCTCCGCAGCGGTTGCTGTCCTTGAGCATCCGCGCGCCGACTCTGGCTGTGATCACATACCGGTCATCTGATTTCGTCAGCTCGTGGTCGTACGAATGACTGGTCCGAGAGGCGATGTGCTCATCCAGGACGACCTTGCGCGCCGCCAGCGAGCTACGCTAACTCATCAGCCACTTGGGGTGCTGCAGGCGCTACGAACGTGAGGCCAGCCTCCTTCATCATCCGCTTGCGCTGCACTGCGTACGGTGATCTGTGAAAGTATGCCCGGATGCGGTCGGGGTCGAATCCGATCCTGTTCAGCAACACCGCGTGGTACAACGGACGCACAGCCTCATTCAGAATGTACATCCTCTGAACGAAGACGTCATAACCTCCATCACGCTGGCCACCGAAGTGCGCCACTTGGTTGCGAACATCAGCGCACTCCTTCGCGAACGCGCGTAACGCCTTGGCGTCTAACCCGATGTCCAGTTCGGAAAACGTCAGGAACAGCCGCTCCTCCAGGCTCGGCTCCCCAGCGTTCTTAAGACGGCCGATCAGCCAGTCCTTGTCCTTTTGAAGCTGGACGTCCTTAACGATGCGATCGATCTTCGCTTGAAGCTTGGCCTGAGTCTGAGACGTGCCAACTCGCCGATGCAGTGACTCAAGCCCAAAGATCGCTGTGGAGAACTTGTTTTCCAAGTACAGGCCAGTTCCTCGTCGGATGCCAAGGTATAGGTAGAGGCCAGGTCCAAGGACGTCTTTCTGTACCTCGAGGTTAGCAAGCAACGCGCCGAAGCTTTTAGCCAGCCAGGTCAGCGCTGCCCATGACTTGAGGATTTCAACCTTCTGCGCATCCGTCCGCTGTCGCTCGAAGTAGTACGTGCCGGCCTCTTTGCCGTACCACACAGTCGGCCACGGCAGTGATACATCGATGTCCGAGAGCATCAGGAGTAGATCCTCCAGTAGGTGGAACTCTTCGCGGACCGCCTCTAAGGTCTGCGGCGTCTTTGGCTCGCTTTCTAAGAAAGTTTCTTGTTTGATCGTCGCCTCGCGGAACCACGAGTCCGCCGGCGCCGTGTAGCGAATACTGGTCTTAAGGCGCAGCGTCTTGCCTGGCAGCTTGAACGTGTGCGCTTTCGGCCTGGACGCTCGCGAGGCAGCACCACGCGGGGTCTTGGTAACCTTAACAACAGGCTCACTAACCCAGTCGCCCAAAGAATCGAGGCTGATCAGCAGCTTGCTCACGGTGTCCAGGTCGGGGAACTCTGTGAGGTTCCGAAACACGACGCACTCGCGTGCACGGAACTTTTGATGTGACAGCACGCTGCCGTAGGTTGTGCCGTCACTACCGAGGCGCCGTAGGAAAACGTATCGACTGTCCTTCAGTGCGCCAACGATCCACCGGTCCTGAACAATTGGCCTCGGCGTGAGGGAGATGCTTACGGGCACCTCTTCTGGCAACAAGCCGGTGAGTGCGAGCGTTGACACCCCGTTCGCAGCGATCTCAAAGGTGCCCGCCACCAGTTGGCTGTCGTCTGTGGCGGCGCCAGGTTTGAACCACTTAAAAACACCTTCCACCTTAAGAATGGACTCGCTCACTTTCACTCCCTCTGATTGTTGCGTTAGCGCGCCTATTATGTTCGGATGTGATGCAGCGCTGACGGACTTCCAGCGGCTGTGGCCGCCTTCGCTCTGTTAGGTTTGGTTGGCCAGCTATCTGTGTTGACCAGGCCCAATCGAGGTGTCTGCATGGCCCTTGATGACAAAGACACCTGCCACTTTCTTTGGGACCTGATCGGGGCGGACAGCCTCGCCTCCGACGATCGCCCGAACGTAGTGTGGCGGCTGGCCTCTTGGCCCGATCGCGGGCTTTGACGGCAAAGCCCTCGATACGCCATCGACGTTGGACTGACGAGGTTTGCGAGGCTTCGGCAGTTTGATGTCAAGGGCACCCTGCAGGAAGTTCCATGCCCTTGTCGGCAAGTCACCCGGTCCAAATCCTGAGCAGCAGACAAGGCAGTGCCAGGGCGAAGCCTTTTCCATCACGTCATCGAAGCCCTTCTTCTCGCCAGCAGCTTGAAGAGACTCCACATGAGCGAGCGAGGTCAAAGAACAACCGAAGGCTTCTGCAGCGTGCCCAAATGACCCGCACGCCCCACTCGTTATGTCGCCGTAGCTGTAGAAGCAATACAGAGGCACCATACCCGCTTTCGCGCTTTCGCGCTTCAGGTTGGCTAGCTGATAGGCCTTCTTCGCCTTGCCGACCTTGTGGTGCAGGTGGGAGTACTCGTTCGGCTTGAAGTTGAGGATCTTTGCTTGAACCCGAAGACCGAGCCAGTTGTCTTCGGCGGCATTCGTCAGCCACCATTCCCAATCTGCTCCGTTCACACCTTCTACCCTTTTGTTGAAAGGACGCGTGAAGATTTCGACTGGATGCTTGAGTTTCAGGTCAAGCATGATGTTGTCCGTGAATGTCTCCTCTAAAGGCTGGTAATCAATGCTCTTAGCAGCCATCAGTCTTTCGTAGGTGTTGAAGGCTGTTGAACGGAAGGTTTCGCAAAGCGTGGCCATTGGTGCCTCCCTCAAATTTGTCTTAATCCGACAAGGATAGCGTCATAGTCTGGCGCCCTGGCGACCAGCGCGCAGTGCCGCCACAAACTTGGTCATACCGTTGGAATCAATCCATAGGCTGCATGATTGCTACGGCGGCCTCGCGGCATTCGCGTGATCACCATGAAGGTCACAAGCCGATCAGGAGCATCGCTGCGACTGCTGTCTCGGGCACCGGGAACATCAGCATTGACGGCGCGGACCTTTGGTATGTCGTTCCGTTCATCGCGGACGCCAAACGACAGCCTCCAGGCGGCGAATTTCGCGAAAGCCAATGAACGAAGAGGCTGGTTGAGCCAGTGAGCTCACGCCGGCCCGGTGGTTTTGGATTGAATCGCGGAGGCAGCCCGTCGATTGTCCGCTCTTGGAGGTTCAGCGCCCCATGAGCTACTGCGTGACGAATGTCCTGTGCTGATTGGGGCAGCCACTCAAGTAGCCGACCGTGAACGACTCTGCCCAGTCTGACGCAATCGGTCGGATAGCGAGCCATTCGCCCGCTTTGGTCCGACATCTTTCATCCAGCCAACGAGCATGGTCTGATCGTTGTCAGCTATCGACAATGGTGGTTATGAGGAACTGAATTCACCGTGTGTGCCGTTCGGTAGCAATTGCTCAAGTAGCGATACGCCGCACTTACCACTACATTGCCGTAGCAATGTCGAGCGCTGACAGATCAACATTTGAGATCGAAGAATCTCTGTAAACGTCCGGCCAACTCATCTTGATCCTCGCCAGCGAGCCTAGGAGCATCTTGTTCACTACTCCACTTATTTCTTGTCGGACACGTGAACACTATCGATACGGTGAAGGGAGGTCGGCGCCGTAGACGCATACGCCTGTTCGCTCTTACGACGGACTTGATCGAGAACCAGCAACCCGAGATACTGAATCCCTCATATCGGCGGGGGATGGCCATGGATTCGCTCCCAGATGAACTCAAGGCGCTTGTGGAGAAGGAAGCGAAGTCGCTCCTTCGGGTCTTGGTTCGGGACGCCCTAGTGCTGTTCCACACTGGGGAGAAATCGAAGCAATGGGAGGCAGTCTCCGTTCTCGCGGATATGCGAAAGAAAATCCAAGAGCCGACGGGATTGATTGGGTACATAGAGGCGTCGAATGAACAGTTGGTTACCGCTGCGCAGAAGACGTGGTCTACGCTCGATGCACACGCTCTGGATCGTCAACATGTGACACGTCCCCTGTGCGAGAGGTTGGAGGCATTGCAGAAGCAGCTGCAAGAAATAATCCTCTCACGCCCCCCTTCGCCTCCGCCCCCGCCTCGTCCCCCTCCTCCCCCTCCCCCGGTCACGGTTGTCGGCGCAGTGTGTTCGGATGTCCACCTCGGGACAAAGCAGGCCGGGACCGCTCCGTTCCAGGCTTGGCTGAAAGCTCGGAAGGCAGGCGAAGAGGTGGTTCTGCTGGGAGATGTTCTGGATTTCTGGCTCTTCGTGCGCAGCGACAAGCCAAGGGACTTTGTGAATCGAGTCGCCGCTGCCTGGGATCACCTCTACAAGCAACTCGCGCGACTGGTCGATCGCGGGGTCAATGTGCACTACGTGCCCGGCAACCACGACTCGTTCGCCTTCTTCGTGGAGGCAGCCGAGCATGTCGACTGGGCGCGGGTCATCCTGGATCGCACTCCGGAGTTGCTGGCCGTCCGGGACAAGACGGCCCATCAGAGAATCACGGAGGTCGCGACCGTTCACTACCCGTTCCTGGAGCTCAAGCCGGAAGAAGACACGCGCCTTCTTCTGACGCATGGCCACTACAACGCATGGGGCTGGCGCATGACGTCCGGCATGCCGGAGGAGTGGTCCACGTCCGTTCCTCACGTCGCTCGCGATATCGATGTCTCACAAGAACGCCCGTCTTCTGCGCCGGTTCGTCAAAGAAGGAGAGTGGCTCTTCAGGGTGGGCGGACTGGAGGATGCCGGCTTGGCCATCACGAATGCCGTCCTGGTCGCGTATGACGGAGCGATGGAGATGGCGGCAGAAGCTCCCGCCGACCTAGCGAAGATCGTCGACAACGCCTCCAGTCTCTACTTCGGGGGGAGGCCGCGAGTCTCCAGGGCCGAAGAAATACTGTTGCGCGACTCCTTGCTGGCCGTGCATCGGATGCAGGGAAAGAGCCTTCGCGAAGACATGGACAGCATCTGGAACGACACGAAGCGCACCCTCTCCACGGAAGCAGACGCCCTCAACATCACGCTGCCCCGAAAGACGATGTCGAGTGGCCAGGCAGGCAAGCACGAGACCAGGAGGTTCGGAGAGTTCGCCGGTGCCGAGAAGCTCATCTTCGGCCACCATCACAAGCCTCGGAATACGGAGCGGGCTTTTGAAGTCGGTGGATTTGTGGGCCCGGTGAATTCCTGGCTCGCCATTCAGAGCGACGGGACGGTGACGCGCCCGGCTTGATGTTGTGCGGTGCTATGTGGAGCCCTGTTCCACCGTGAAGGGTGTGCCCGCCTGCCTCGCGTTCTCGCGTGGAGCGGCTTCGTCAAACGCATCCTGGTAGCTCTTTCCAGACGGAAGCTTCATCGCGAGCACCTCATCGAAGGCCCTTGGGTGCCACACCAGGTTTCGCCCGAGGCTCTCGAACCTGTTCGTCGCCTCTTGATTCCGGGTGGACCGGCCGAAGTGACAGCGATGCCTAGAAAAGGCCTGCAGCTCGTCGAGCTTCGGAAACGAGTTCGAAGGGTCAAATTCATAGAAGACAAAGAACATCGGGTCGCTTTCGGTCGCGTCCAACACATCCGAGTGAATTCCTTTCAACGCCCCTGCCTTGCCTTCCCTGAGGTACGAGTCGCCGTACGTCTTTGGCGACAGCCAGCCTCGGTGCTTGCGCACGATAATGCCGTCCGCTCGTGAGACTTCTCCGATCTTGGAGAACGCCTTCCTCTTTTCCAGATTTGCGAAGCGATAGAAGTAAAGTCCGACTGAGCCGCCCAACCCTTCTACCGTCAGTGCGGCGTGAATGGATCCATCGCCGCCCGCAAGCACCTGCGCGGGAGATGAAATCTTCGAGACAAGGACCTTGCACTGGGTGCGCTCGCCCGACTTGTATGGCTCAACTACATGCATACCTGATTGCTGTCGAATTCAACAGACCCACGATCCTTGAGCAATGGGCTCGAGAGGGTATTCAAGACGAGGCCGCGCGAACCGATCGGTGCAGCAGCTGACCGGCCGATGTTAATTCATCGGTCGTGAGGCAGCGTGGTTGTGACCTCAGCGCATCTGGCGGGCGCTGGTCTCGACTGATCGGGAGGTCTCTAGGTCCCTGGGCCAATGGGCCAGGGGAACTCGTAGCCAAGAGACGGCGCGGGCGCCGTCACCGCGATAAATTCAAGGCGAACCTGATACAAGCAAGGAGACACAAGAGGGCGACAATTCGTCTCATGGCGTAGCAGGAGTCAGTCTCAAGCTATCGGCCCGATGCCCCGGCACGCTGGGTACTGGCACCGATGCTATCTTTTAGTTTTTGAGCCGCCCCTTATCGAAGGCATCTGGCAGCAGGCGCGAGATTCTGCTTCTCTTGATCTTCGTGCCACTCAAGTCTGAGCAAATCACCTCAATGTCGTGGCCGCTGAGCTGCGCGCTCTCCGCTATCAGCTGACGACATCGACCACAGGCCGAAATTGGAGATGCCTGCTGCGGTTCGGTGGGATGCTGTGAGCCACCCACAATCGCGATCCGCCGAATCTTTCCAAGCTGCCCAGCAGTGGAGGCTGCCTGAAGTGCTCCAGCCTCAGCACAAAGGGTAACGCCATACGAGGCGTTCTCCATATTCGCGCCAACAAACACTTGGCCGTCCTCGGTTTCGACAGCAGCACCTACAGCAAATCGCGAATAAGGAGCGTAGGCGTTCATCGAAGCGTCGCGCGCACGCGTGAGCAAATCGAGAAAGCCCAATCTACCGCGCCTCGCAGCAGGAGGCTGCTTTGCCATCAATCAAACTCCCCAAGCACCACAGATGATGTGATAAGTCTGCATAAATAGTTCAAAGAAAAAGCAGCCCGATGCAACAAGCGACACCCACCAGGCACTACGGTAACAAAGCTGTCGGCGATTCATTGTTTTCGAGAGCGCGCAAATCTCCTCGGAGAATTTCACTGTAGCGCCACTAATCTCTGCTTTTCCAAGAAAGGGCCAACCCACATTGACAACAAACAGGCACAACGTGATCGAAATCGCCGATAAAAGAGCCGCGACAACGACGAGGACTGCCTGCACTCTACCACCGAGCATCAAAGAGTGAGGTGATGCGAACTGAGCAAGAAGAAATGTAGCTGCAGCGATCAAGACGCCATTCAAGCGCATCAGGGCTGACGCCTTAGTGTCAAGCATGGTGAGGATCCCGTAAATCCATGCAACCACCTCTGATGGAATCAGATCCTTCGATTCCGCTGTGCCTTTGCAGTCATTTCCTGCTCTTTCGAGCGCCTTGCGCTTTTGCAGGTACTCGTCCTTGTTCCATTCCGTCATGTACGCTCCTTATCCGGAAGACTGGCGATGTGTCGCATCCATAACGGGCCTGAAATGCTGCGCACAACCTCTCCTGTTTCGCATGCAGCGCGAGCCCTAGCGGTACCTGTCGAGGAGTACCCGCAACCTCTCTCTTACCGGCGCCCTCAGACGCTCCGAATTTGCAAGCTCGCTGGATCTAGCCAAGAGGTTGGTCTTGGCCTCGGATTGGGACGTCTTGTAGAACTCCACCAGTTGCCGAGCGTTGTCCAAAACCGCAGGAGAAATGGGCTTGGAAAGGCCCGTGGGGATCATCTTCTCCGCCCCGGGCAGAATAGTTGGGAGCTTGGGCTGGAATGCAGACAGCATCGCGAGTTGCACGCCTATCGTCTCAACGTACTCATCCTGGTACCACTTGCCCTGGCTTTTCTCATAGGCAACCTCATATCTCTGAAGCATCGGTGCGAGTGCATTCAGGATCTCATTTGTGATCTTCTCGTTGTCAACCCCGCGAGAGAGCCCATAGAACACCATCGCCGCGTTGTCGGCATTCAGGACCGTGTCAACGCTCCTCCCGCCCTCGTCGCGCAACCACAGGGGCTCATCGGGGTATGCGACCTGCCGCTTTTCCGCCGCCCGTAGAGCGAACAGGTATTGATTCAACAGGCTTGAGCTCTGAGCCGCCGGGTAAGGCAACACAGGTAGCGTCGCACGTCCGCATGCTGTCGTCATGACGAAGGCGCAAAGCGCAAGCACGAACCGGAGTCGTAAGAGCATCTTCATTCGATCAGTGTGATCTTTTGTTATTCGGGTCACATCCCATGTTCCGGCGATGCCAGGACGGTGCAAACCCCTACGCTCATGGCAGGCCGAGCACGTTGGACTAGTAAAGCGTCCGGTTGACCTCGCGAGCAGGCGACCGCTTGCAACCCAAGGCCGAACACAATCCATACCATGATCGAAACAGAGATGCTGCCCGACGAGGAATTGGGCGCAAGGGCCATTGAATGGCGCCGACGAGCGCTGCAGGGTGATCTGCACGCCCGCGGCGTAGCTCATCAACTGGAGGTGGAATTGCGGCGGCGCGCAGGCGCACTCCATCCCGACTACCACGACCTAGACCTGCGACCGCTTGAGCATCGACGAGAACCACTGCGTTGGTGGAAGCCGTGGCGGTCTGACTAGCCGAGGGCGCAATTGGAAATCGAAGCAGGACTTCGCTCCTTCTCTCCGGAACATGAGCCGCGCAGATTGCACGCGTGAACTCTGCATCCTCTGCGCCCCCACCCCAGAAATCCTGGCTGTATTGCGCGTGATTTCCCGCATGGACCTGTCCCTCGGCATCGCCATTGGCCAAAGCTTCGGCCAACCGGTCACTGCAGAGCTGATGGCACTGCACGGACAGGGCTATATCCGCGAACATATCGGTCGACGACATGGCGGAACACCGACCCAGCTATACACGATCACAGCCAAGGGTCGCGGAGCTCTTCAAGAACAGAACAAAAAGCTTGGGCCTGTTCCAACACGCACGACTGGCCCCAGCCCGCCGCTACGCCGCGAGACATGCAGCGGCGGTGCAATACGTCCCTTCACAGGGCGAGCAGGAGCGATGGACGCGCTGAAGTATCCGAGTCGAGTCGGCAATCGACTGCACTATCGGGTTGAGGAGATCGAACCCGCAGACAGGGCTAGCTAGGACTAGGCGCGATTGGTGGCTCCACGGTGCGGCGTATCGCCATTGCGATCACCGCCGCCCCGAGTAGCGGCGCCCAAACGATGAAAATCTCGTTGAACAGCACCTGCGCACCGCGCGGCGAAAGGAACCGCTTGATGGCCACCGGCGACACCTCGATCGGACGCCACGGGCTGAAATAGCGCGTGCTGTCGAAAGGCCAGAAGAGCGCGATCCCGATGCCGCCGTTGGTCAGCATGTCCAGCAGCGGATGCGACAAGGTGCACAGCGCCACCCATGCCCAGCCGACCGCTCGGCGCATGCGCCACCGTGGCGCAAGCCACCAACCAAGAAGGCCGAACACCAGAGCGAACATTAGGGTATGCGTAAAGCCGCGATGCCCCGCCATGCCGCCGTAGGCTATGCCGAGTTTGAAAGCCAGACCGTCGAAGTCTGGCGCGATGGCCGCGAGCATGCCAACCAGCAACGCCGATGCGGGCACGCGCCGCGTTCCAAGTGCAATGGTCGCGCAAACTGGAACTGCGACATGGGTAAAGATGGTCGGCATTGGTGTACGAACGGCGTAAGCGAGAAGTGGTGGGAGCGGTAGATAAGATGGCTTCGGTGACGGGGCGCTCAGCCCAAACGCGTATTGGTTCAGCGTCCCGTAGGGCGCAGCCGAGTACCAGCCTGGCGCAGCAATCGCGTCAGCCGAAGCTCTCCCGTGCGATGCCGCCTGGACAGCTCTAGACTCAAGCCGCTTTCATACTGCGGCCAGAGTTCGAGCGGAAAGACAGATTGCGTACTTGCTGACGCTGCATCCACGGCGGCTGCCTGCGATGGAGCGGTTTCTTCAGTTCTCATTTTGCGGACAGCACCTCGTCGAATCGGGATCGGCCAGAGCATAACGGCTGACCACGCCGAACGTGTCATTCTCTGCATCCTGTTCGCCAGCAAGGCACGCCCACACCTTATCTGGAGACTTCTGATCGCACAGTGCGACTTTTTTCGCCACCACAACTCATCATCCCTCGATCTCGACCTGAGACCATGGCATATATTGAACTCTTTGCCTGCGGCAGCCATCCGGCATCGAGTAATCAATCACATGCAACATCTTTCCCGTGAAAGAATGAACCACCTCTCGTTAATCGTCGCCGTTGCAGCGTTGGCAGGCTGCTCGACGACAGAGTACACACGAGCTCCTGTCCCCGCGGCAAGGCGCGCTCCTGCGGTCGAATCGACGCCGACAGCTCTCGTTGATCTACCGAAGGAACGCAGTGACTACGCCGAGAGGGTCACTGCTTGTGTAAGCAAGCAACGCAACGCCACGACCGATGCGCTGAAAGTCAGCCTCGATCAGATCAAGGCAATATGGAACTCCATGGGACCAGAAAAGGCCCTGGCAGGTCCTGCATGCAAGACCGCAAACGAGGAATTTGCAAGGTCAGCTGCAGATGTGGGGTGCTGACACTCACCCCATTCGAAATCGCAACTAGAGCCTCAGCAGCGCGGTATCGAACCAATCATTTATCGATACGGTGCAGTTATCGCTACATTGCCATCGCAGCGTTGCGCATGGCCAGACCTGACAGATCAGCACTTGAGATCGAAGAATCTCTTGCGAGTTTGATATAGCCGTACTTCTTCCTCTGCTCGCGCCTTGGTGTCCGGACTGCCGCTTCCACCTTCGAGCACAGGCAACTGGCGGTCAAGCCGCGCGCATTCCGCTTGATCCTGTGGCGGCAGCCGCACTCGACGCCGCAATACCTCCATCTCGCCGCGCGACTTCCCGGTTAACGGCCTCAGCGCATCGTCGAACGCGTTGTTCGTCTCTGCGCGCTGCACTTCTGCTCCCTTGCGAGACTGCCCCGACATCTTGTCCACACCCTGATTCGGCGTTGCATCGATGATCTTCGCGCCCACGCAGGGAGAATCCGAATAGGCGACGCGGCCATTCGTCTCGCAGCGGTAGACCGGTGGCGCCGCTGATGCAATGCAAGAGGCCAGGAGACATGAGAGGGCGACCAGCCGGCTCACGGTGTAGTTGGAGCCCATATCAAGCTATCGGCCGGACACCCCGGCACGCCGGATACTGGGAACATCCCCAAAACTGCCCGCCAGCATTCGCGCCCTTCTTGGCAGTGCGCTTGACCATCCCCGAGCCACATGCAGGGCATGCGGTTGCGCCAGCCGCGACACTTGGTGGACTCGATGGTGCGACCGGGTGCAACCTGTCGGCGGCGTCGACACGCGAAGACAGCGATTGCCGAGCTTGTTTGATCAGGCCGAACAGTCGATGCCCATCCACCAGCTTGACATTGCGGCCATCGGCAAAGGCCTTGGCATCCTCGCTGAAGCTGCCGGAGGTCACAACGAACCCGCCCGTAGCTCCCTTCGCTGCCATCACGCCGTACAGCTCGCGCACCACGTCGACCCCAACCTTGTAGGCCTTCCACTGCTTGCACTGGACGAGGAATTTCTCTGTGCCCTTCGAGAGCACCAGGTCCACGCCGCCATCTGCTCCACCACCGCCGGTTTCAGAGACGCTGAAGCCTTGCAGACGAAAAGCTTCACCGACCAGCATCTCGAACTCGCGCCACGACATGCCGTCGAGCGCATCTGCGCCTTTGGCCTGTGCGGTATTCGAGATCAAGGTTCGGCGCTGGTGCCGCCGCCATGCTGAGACTCCCGCACCGCTGAGGCAGATTAGCGGCACCACGTACTGGCCGACGGTCGCCAGCGCGGTGCCCATCGAGCGGACCATCAAGTCAGCCACCTGACCTGGCTGAAGCGCGACCGGTGGTAGAGGCGTGGCCAGCCTGTGCAAGAGCAGGTAGCTGATCACTGCAAGAACGACGCCGCCCCACCATGGCAGCAGGGACACCAGATCCATCAGATCTTCCGCAAGACTCGTTTTCTTTCTAGCCAAGATTCCCTCCAGTGGTGGCCAACTTTCTTGTTGCCGACGGCTCCGTGCCAGATGATCAGTTGGTATCGCTGGACTGTAGCGGCTTCGTGAGGCTCTGGAATTCCGTGCGGCCTGGGCGCTCTGCCGAGCCTTGGTCACGGCGGATCTTGAACTGCTTGGATTCGTGCAGCACCTGCCGCCACGTCGTACAGCCGTAACGCTTGAGTGCCTGCTCAGGATGCATGAGGTTCATTCGCTCTATGACCTGACCGAGGTCTGCCCACCCGTCGACAGCCAGCACCGTTTCAGCCGTGCGCAGGCACCGCACGATGCCGCAGGTCGGCCAGTCGACAGTCCCGTCCGGGCGGATGCCATCAAACAGCAAGTCGGTATATGCGGGGCTCGCCATAAATGCCCCCATTGCGCTGCGCGCTTGGTCCATGGTGATCGCCCATTGACGCAACTCGGCGTAGTGGCCGTCGACCTTCGCCATTCCAACGTCGAGGTACGCATCCGCGTCATGACACCCAGCTTCAGACCAGATGTCGAATCGTTCGAGGAAGTGATGCACGAGCTCGTTGCGCAGCGCGACGAGTTCTTTCAGTCCCACCACGACGCGTTCGTAGTCTTCCGGCTGTAGTGCCATCCGTGTCTGCATGCGAAACCAGATGCGCTGGGAGTCGACTGGGTTCCACTCGGGCTCGACCGTGTCCGGCGGCTCTGGCTGCAGGTAAGTCCCGGTCAACTCGGCGACCAACTGTCCGAGCGTCATGCGCGAGACGACTTCACCGCGCTTCTGTCGGATGGCCATCAGTTCATCGGAAGGGCCGGCGATCTCGAAGTCAACGGCGAACGCCTTCATCAAGCGTTCGTACTGCTGAAGACGAATCAGACAGCGCCCGAGTTTGCGCTGGACCTCGCGCTGCAGTGTCGAAACTGGCTCAACTGGCCTTAGCTCGACGGCCAAGCCTTGCCCTTGAATCTGTAGTTCGATGCTCATGCCCTCTTTCATGAGTTTGCCCGCAGGTCGCGGCCACAGTTTAGACGAGCTCTCGCGGCGGGCTGTTTTCAACTGCCCCCTCTTGGCTGTTCTTCAGCCCAGGTCGAGGGCGAAATGAACGGCGTCCCAAGAGTCGCGCTTTTGGGAGACTCTTTTCTCCGTTTCTCCTATACTGGACGTCGGCATCCGGCCCAACCTGTCCTCGGGTTAAATCGGAAAGAAAGTCACCCATTCGCTTTGCCTATCCGCATTCCGTCGGAGGCCGGCGCGTAATCGAGGAACGCTGGTCTTACCTATGACAGGAGTGCCTTCATGGCCCAATCTACCTCTGCTGCGCGCGAGAGTTTTCGCGCATCTCCCATTCCGGGTACTCTCGCTTTTGTCGAGCCCGCGCCCAATATCGCACTGCGAGCCCTAAAGAACCGGCTGCAGGCGCGCTTCCCCAATGTACGTTCCGCGCACCTGAGCGAAGCCATCGCGACTTCGCTTGGCTTTAAAACGCATGCGGCACTTCAGGCCGACCCGCCGGCATTGATGCGGGCACTCGAATTCGACATGTTCGAGCCGCTTGAGCTCAATCGCCGCTTGGTTGAGCTCGGTTATCCGGTTCAGCACGACTTCACGTTGGGCCCCGTCCTGAACTCCCCGACTCCTTCTCCACGCTATCTCGAAGCGATTGCCGAGCTGCGTCAACTTGAGAAGGCTCCTGACCGGGTGTGGGGCCGCATCCATGCATTGCGCGCCTGGTGCGCAGCCGAATTCTCTTCGGCCTTCGACCTCGGCCACGGCGAAACAGAGGACAAGCACATGGTGAAGCGCTGGAGCATCGGCGTTGACCATGGCGCATGCCTACCGGGGTGGGGCCGTAGTCTCAAGAACCAGCGAGGCGGCCATGTGGATTTCCCTGGCTCGGACCATCGCAGAAAGTTCTACGAGTCGCTTCCGCTCACCAGGAGGGTCAAGCCTGAATGGGCGGAATATTGCAGCGCGACGGTGTCAATGCCCTACGTCGGAAATGACGGCCTTCCGCCGAAATTCGCCGAAGCGGCGCACATGGCCGGCTGCATCGGCTGGACGTGCAGCGTGCATAGTGAATGGTCGTGGTACCAAAGCGGCAGGACTGCTCTCGTTCTGTTCAAACGCACCACCACGGCGGACAGCATCCGCCAACAATGGGCTGGCTCGTTCAAGCGCTGGCTGCTCGAAAACCAGTCCCGGTTGAAGCGGGGCGCATCGATGCGCAAAAATGTCGTCGAAGACATCATTGACTGCAACCACCTGCCGTTCTATCTGAAGGACTTCCCAGACTGTCGCGAGCGCTACCTCAAAGAGTTCGTGCCGAAGCTCTACGCTGGCCTCGACCCGGAGATGGCGAGAGTGTTCGAGCGCTTGATGACCAAGTGGGCCGAGGAGTGGCCTCGCCAAGAAGGCCTACGACCATGAGCACTGTCCAGCCACGCCTCTGCCCTCAAGCACGCCGGTCAACGGACGCGGACATGCGCTTCATCAAGGCCTGGCTTGAAGCGCAAGAAAACGACGAAGTGCACGGCACCTTCTTGTGCAATTGGAATCTGACCGTTGAAGCGCACGAGGCCGGCAAGCTTCTTGTCTACGTTGACGAACAGTCACAGGAGGTCGTCGCATACCAGTGGGGAGCCTTGGTACATCCCGGCATCCTTGAGGTCCGCAACGACATGCGCGGTCAAGGTATTGGCAAGGCTTTGGTTGCGCATCGGCTGGCGGAGGCCGCCGAAGCGGGGCATGACATCCTTCGCATCCAATGCACGCCACGCTCTTCCATTCCCTTCTGGGAAAGCATGGGCTTTGAATTACAGAAAAACGGCGATGTCGGCATGCAGAACGTCTACGCCTTCAGACTGATGCCCAGGACGCTTGTGGTGCCTGACGAAGGCGAACGAGTACAGGTGATCGTGGAGTGGTATCCGGAAATGCGGGACCGGAAGCCTGAGACGCCTGCCGAGCGTACTCAGGTCATAGCCGGGGTGCGTGAAGGAGGAATGATCTACTTGTCCGAGCGCGCACTCTGTCCCAACAAAGTAGTTGGTCAGGATACGGTGCTGCGGGTGACTGTTGACGGCGAAGAGTGGCTCTGCGGAAAGGCAAAGCACGAACGGGCCGCGGATCTCGGCGTGGAACACTGCCCCAACGGATTCTTCCTAGACTTTCTCTGGCCCGAAGGCCTCCTGGCGAGCTAGCGAAGATCGAACAACCGGTCCATCAGCGATGAAGGAGTTTCGCCACGCGGCCTACTGCACCGAAGAAATCCAGATCATGTGCGGATGCCCCAGTTCCAATCCGAGGACTGGGTCAGGAAGGCCGACATGCCGGTCGAACTTCCCGAGCACATGGACTTGTACCGGTCTCGTCCAGACCGGCGTGTTGGCATAGTCAAGCAACTGCTTTTGCAGCGCGGCTCCCGCTGCACCCTGTGCCAGGCACGGGGTCGTCGGAATCCACACGCAAAGTTCAGGGCCGCCCATTTGCCTTTCGTGGAGCATGACGTCAAATCCATCCGGGTATGCCACAACCTCGCGAGCGGTGCCGACGAATATCTTCATGTGGCCGCGCGGGACGTTGGGGTCGTAGTCCAAGGGATGAAATGCGCTGAAGAATGTGCCACCTGAATTCCACGACGCCGCCAATGACTGAGTCTTGCGGCTCGCAAGGTTCATGCTGTGCCAGCCTCGTGCGAATTTTTCGACCGTCTGCGATTGAGACTCGGATGTTCCGGAGCCACTTCCATTGCGGTTCCTCGATCCAGTACCGGATTGCCCATTGACTTGAGGATTGGGCCCCGCCCCACCCGGCACAGATGGCGCGGCGGTCACGCGCGGATCGACCCATCGTGTCGGCCACATGTCCCGATTCGGGTTTGCGGGAATCTTGCCTTCGCCAGCACTTACTCTGGTCGAGTCATCGGGTGCAGGCTCTCGGTTGCAGGTGTGAGGGTGATTTGGATCGCGCCTCCGGAAACTAGACGAGGGGGTGATCTTTCGGCCGACCTTGAAAGGTTCGATGATCACCGCGCTGACCGGCACGCCGCAATCCGCACAGACAAACGTGAGCGCGTTGTTGGCATCATGGGATGTCTTGAAATGCTTCTCGACCAGGCTGATCGAGATCAGATCGTCGACAAATCTGGCTGCAGCAGGAAATGGGGACTTCAGGCGTGCTTCTTCGTGCATGAATCGGGTAAGCGGGATGTTGATGCCATCATGCTAAGCAGCATTTCGATTTCGTCTCCATTTTTTTGCGCTCGACAACTGCCACGCAGCAGTCGCAGGCCCAACGCCATTCCGCCGAGATGAATCACTTGCTGCCAAACGCGGCCAATCGTTCATTGTTTGATTAACACGCCGTTATCGACACATTGCCGCCGCCGCAGCGTCGCGCTACACCATCCGTCGTCGAGGTCACCTACCTCGACCGAGCATCACCGGAATGGCCGCTTCCGAGCCTGCCCGATGTCGCATTTGGTTTAGGGTTGTCCGGCACCTGTCCGTGCATGACGACGGTGCCGAGCACGACACGGCCTGAGGACAGGTGTTGGACAAGCCTCCATGGAGGAAACCGCGGAATGCACCTGTTGAGCCTGAGAAGACTACGAAGCTATGGGGATTCGAGATGCGTGAATCGAGGTGATGCAGTCGATGGGCCCAAGCATTCGTTCGACGACGTCGATGTGGCGCCGCAGATCGAACCAGCACGTTGGGTCGCTCGGTCCCATGGCCTGCGGCAAGTCCCTCGCGGGGCGTGTAGGCAAGACATCCTCTCATCGCCCTGGGACGAGATGACGACCGACGCTGCTGATGATCAGTGCTCATAGTGTCTGGGGCTGCTGAGGTGGTGCGCGGATTGGTTGTCCGCGAGCGAAGGTCTGCACGATGATCATCGGACCACCGCAGTGCGGGCAAAAGAAACTTGGTCGCGCAGATTCAGGCTCGGCATCAACGTCCGAACTCTCCGTCGCCTTATCGGTTGGCTGCAGTAGCAGTGCGCGAACGCATGTTAGGCCCTCCTGGCGATTGCCGTTGGCCAGGAGCCCGTAGTGGCGAATGCGATGGAAGCCGCCCGGCAGTACGTGCAGCAGGAAGCGGCACATGAACTCATCGGCATCGAGCGTCATCGTCTTGTGGCGCGTTCGGCCCTTGGCTCGGTAGTCCTTCCAACGGAAGGTGACGCCACGTTCATCCATGGCCACGAGCCGGCTGTTGGAGATCGCCACGCGGTGGGTGTAGCGCGACAGATAGGCCAGCACCGCTTCGGGGCCGGCAAACGGACGCTTGGCATAGACGCCCCATTCACACTTGCGCAGCGGGGCGAGCCAGTCGGCGAAGGCGTGCTCATCAGGCCAGCGCCGCAGGCCTTGCAAGATAGCGCTCGCGGATCGCCTTGGCCGACCAGTAGGTCAGCGCCGCCACCAGGCCGGTCGGGTTGTAGCCCAGCCCCTGCGGGAAGGCCGACGCGCCGGGCACGAAGACGTTGTGCACGTCCCAGCTCTGCAAGTAGCGGTTGATCGCGCTGGTGCCCGGGTCGGTGCCCATGATCGCGCCGCCGTTGAGGTGGGTGGTCTGGTAGCTCGTCGTGTCGAAGTGCTCGCCGAAGTTCTTGACGAACACGCGCACGGCCTTCGGGCCCATCGCCTCGGCGATGCCGCGCATCTTCTCGGCCATGAAGCGGGTCATGCGGATGTCGTTGTCTTTCCAGTCGAAGGTCATGCGCAGCAGCGGCAGGCCCCAGGCGTCCTTGTAGGTCGGGTCCAGGCTCAGGTAGTTGTCGTGGTAGCTCATGTGCGCGCCGTGCGCATCCATCGACATCGTGTGCGTGTAGTTGTCGGCAACGGCCTGCTTCCACGCACTGCCCCAGCCGGGCGCGCCCTCGGGCAGCGAGATGCCGCTGATCGGCTTCACGCCAGCCTGGTTGACCCACATCGGCGAGCCGCCGACGAAGCCGAACGGGCCGTGGTCGAAGTTGTCGGCATTGAAGTCGTCGATCGCCACGCCGTTGCCGCCCGCGCCGATGAAGGGGTTGGCGTACACGTCCTTGTCGAAGAAGGCCTTGATCGTCGCCATGTTCTGGTAGGCGAAGTTGCGCCCGACGGTGCCCTTGCCGGTCGCCGGGTCGTAGGGCGTGCCGATGCCCGACAGCAGCATCAGCCGCACGTTGTGGAACTGGAACGCGCAGATGACGACGATGTCCGCCGGCTGCTCCACCTCGCGTCCTTGCGCATCGACATAGGTAACGCCGGTGGCGGTGCGGCGATCGGCCGCGAGGTTCACGCGCAGCACGTGCGCATGCGTGCGCAGCTCGAAGTTCGGCACCTGGCGCAGCGCCGGCAGCACATTGACGTTGGGCGAGGCCTTCGAATAGTTGTAGCAGACGTAACCGCTGCAGTAGCCGCAGAAATTGCACGGCCCCATCTGGCAGCCGTACGGATTGGTGTACGGCCCGGAGGCGTTGGCCGACGGCAGGTCGTAGGGGTGATAGCCCAGCTTGCCCGCGGCATCGCCGAAGCGTTGTGCCGACACCGTGCGCTTTTGCGCGGGCAGCGGAAAGGCGTGCGAGCGGTCGGCCGCGAACGGGTTGCCGCCCTTGCCTTCGCCCACTTTCTGGCCGGCCACGGTCCATGCGGTGCCCGAGGTGCCGAATACTTTCTCGGCGAAGTCGAAATGCGGCTCCAGCTCTTCGTAGCTGACGCCGAAGTCCTGGATCGTCATGCCCTCGGGAATGAACTTCTTGCCGTAGCGCTCTTCGTAGTGGCTGCGCAGGCGCAGCTCCGCAGGGTCGACGCGAAAGTGCACGCCCGACCAGTGCAGCCCCGCGCCACCAACGCCGGTACCGGGCAGGAAGGCACCCAGCTGCCGATAGGGCAGCGCCGTGTCGCTCACGCCGTGGCGGATCGTCACAGTCTCGCGCGAGATGTCCTGGAACAGCTTGCGGCGGATGTTGTAGGTGAGCTCGTCCAGCACCTTGGGGTAGATGCCGTCGGTGGCCGTGTCCTGCATCGGGCCGCGCTCGAGGGCGACCACGTTCAGGCCGGCCTCGGTCAGCTCCTTGGCCATGATCGCGCCGGTCCAGCCGAAGCCGACGATCACCACGTCGGCTTTCTTCATCGTGTTGCCGGCCATGCTCAGCCTCTCTGCCCACTCAAGGCCACGGGTGGCAGCGGGTATTTCACGTCGCGCTCGACCCAGTCCATGAAGTCGGCGCGCGCACCGGGAAACCCGATCAGCTTCCAGCCCACGAGACCGCGATTGCCGCCATGCACCGGATCAGCGAAGAAGCCTTCGCGCACGTTCTGCAGCAGCATCGAGAAGAACAGCTGGGCTGGCACGGCTTCGAACACGGCCTTGCCCGATTCGATTTCATGCAGCGCCGCATCTTGCGCGTCCACCGCAAGTTGCACGAAGGATTTGCCTTGCGCCTTCTGCACGAAGCCGTTGGCGGCATCGATTCCCAGCCGATAGATCTGCTGCGGCGTGAGCTGCGATTGATAACCCATCGTGGCCGGCGCGTCGGCGTTGAACGGCCCTTGCATGTACCAGAGCTTGCCGGTGGCCCAGGGCGTGTCCATCTGCCGGTCGATGTACTCGGGCACGCCGGCTTCCACCGCTCCCGGGCCCGATGCATCGTTCGGAATCAATCGCGCGCTGGCGGCGTTGACGAAGGCCCATTCGCCTGCGCTGAAGAAGCGCGGCGAATAGGTGCTAGGTGCCGGGTTGCTCGCGGCCGCTTCGCCTTGCGCGGCCGTCGCCTGCCGGGTGTCGCATCCGGGAAGCACCGCGACGGCGAGGGTGGCGGCGCCCAAGCCCTTGAACAACTGGCGCCTCGATGACGGTGGTTGCGATGAGTCCGGTGCGGTCACGGGCGTGCTCCTGTCTGGGTTCATGAGGCGATCGATCAACGCGCGGGAGCGGCCTGCGCGGACCGCTCCTTCTCGATGGCGCTGCGGATCGCGCCGACTTGCGCGGCCTGCACGGCCGAAGCCTTGTTGCCCCAGCTCTGGCGCGTGAAGCTCGCGAGCTGTGCCACTTCGTCGTCCGACAGGCGCCAGCCGAAGCCGGGCATGCCGAGCTCCGATGGCGCGACGCGCGTGGCGGGCAATTTGCTGCCCTCGAGGATCAGGCGAATCACCGAGCTCGGGTCGCCTGCCAGCACGGTGGAATTGCCGGCGATGCGCGGAAACACCTGCGCGTAGCCCAGACCGTCGCTGCGATGGCAGGCCGCGCAGTTGTCGACGTACAGCTCGGCGCCGCGCGTCGAGTTGACGCCCTGCCACAGTGCCTTGGCGGTCGCAGGGTCGGCATTGAACGACGATGGAGAGTGCGCCGAGGGTGGCAGCGCTTTGAGGAATGCGGCAATCGCCTTCAGGTCGTCGTCACTCAGGTGCTGCGTGCTGTGCACGATGGCATCGTTCATCGCACCGCCGACCACTGCATGCGATGCATTGCGCGCGCTGCGCAAGGTCGAGACGATGTCGGCGGCCGACCAGGCGCCCAGTCCGTCCGCCGGATTGCCGCGCAGGTTCACCGCCACCCATCCGTCGATGAGCGGGCCGCCGGCCAGGTACTCGGGGCTGGACTCGTCCAGCGCCTTCTCCTGCATCGTTGGCGCGCGCGGCGTATGGCAACTGCCGCAATGCCCCAGGCCCTGTACCAGATATGCACCGCGCGCCACCGACATGTCGGCATAGCGGGCGGGGTCGAAGGCCACTGCATCCGGCTGCGGCGCGAATGCCTTGCGCCACAGCGCCATCGGCCAGCGCATCGACAGCGGCCAGGGAATGCCGCGTGGATGCGCCTGGGATTGGGCCGGCGCCACGCCGTGCATGAAAAAGGCATACAGCGCGCGAACGTCGTCGTCGCTCATGCGCGCATACGACGGATAAGGCATCGCGGGGTACAGCGAATCGCCGTCGATCCGGATGCCGTGGCGCACCGCGCGATCGAAGTCGGCGAGCGTGTAGTTGCCAATGCCGCTGCCGCGATCCGGCGTGATGTTGGTGCTGTACATCGCACCGATGGGCGAAGCCAGCGGCAGCCCGCCGGCGAATGGCGTTCCGCCCGGCGACGTGTGGCAGGCCACGCAATCGCCGGCCTGGGCCAGGTAGCGACCCTTGTCGACCAAGGCTTTCGAATTGCTGTCGGACGCGGCGGCGATGTCCCGCGTGGTCGTGGGCCACAGCGCAAGAATCAGCGCCGCGCCGATGACGAGGACGGTGATGCCGGCGAAGGCCCACAGAAACTTCTTCACCATCGTTGCATTCTCCTTGCAATGCCAACCGTCGTTGAGCAGGTGCCGCGTCAGACGATACGCGTCTCGAGCTCGCCCAGGCCGTCGATCCATACCTTCGTCACATCGCCGCGCTTCAGGAAGACGCCGCTTTCCATGCCGACACCCGCAGGGGTTCCGGTCAGGATCACGTCGCCGGGATACAGGTCGGTGCGCTCGCTCAGGTGGGCGATTTGCTCCGCGACGTTGTACAGGTGGTTGCTCGTGTTCGAATCCTGACGGATTTCGCCGTTGACCCACAGCTTGATGTGGAGATTCTCCGGCGAACCGACGAACTCGGCCGGCGTGAACACCGGCCCGAGCGGGCACGAGCCGTTGAAGGACTTGTGGCCGATCCAGTCGTATCGGAACGGGGAGCTGGGGTCGGCCTTGTCGCGCACGAAATGATCGCGCGCCGACAAGTCGTTGGCGCACATGTAGCCGGCCACGTGGTCGAGCGCCGACCCGACCGTCACGCCCGACGCGTGGCGGCCGATCACGACGGCCAGCTCCGCCTCCCAGTCCAGACGCTGCGTGCGGGCAGGGAACGCCACCTCGCCACGATGGCCCGACAGATTGGCGGCGCCTCCCTTGAGGAAGTGCCAGGGCGCGATCCCCACGCCCTTGGGGTCCAGCACCAACTTCATGTTGAAGGCACTGCTCATGGCCGCCACGTGGTCGCGGTAGTTCGCCCCCGCCGCGTAGATGACGCCGGGACGTGTCAGCGGCGCGAGCAACGTGAGCTGTGCCGCGTCGAGGGCCGCATCGCTGAAGACCGCGGCATCTTCGGCCACCGCGTTCGCCAGTCTTCGCAACGCCGACTGCGACGTCTCCCAGCGCTGCAGCAAGTCATCGACCGATGACCGGGCCAGTGTCGCTTGGCCTGTACGGTCCGCCACACCAGCAAGAGACAGCCAGGCATTGCCGACCACGATCCCGGCTTGCGGCGCCCTGCCCGATCCATAGGTGAACAACTGGTACTTCAAGCGCCTACTCCTCGATGACGAAACCGGAGGCCTTCACAACGCCCGCCCAGCGTTGCAGGTCCTCCCGGATGAGGGCGGACACGCGCTGCCGCGCCATGGACTTCACGGCAATGCCGAACTTCGCGAAGCCTTCGGCGATCGCGTCGGTCTTCAACGCCTCGCCAATCGATTTCTCCATCCCGGCAAGAACGGGCTCCGCGGTGCCCGCGGGCGCGAAGACGCCGATCCAGCTCTGCACCACGACATCGTGGTAGCCCGCTTCGCGCAGCGTCGGCGCGTCGGGCAGGAATCGCGAGCGTTCGGGACCGGTCGTCGCCAGCACGCGCAGCTTGCCGCTCCCCAGCTGCGGCAACACTTCGGCCACCGGGTTGATGCTTGCAGGGACCTGGCCTCCCAGGAGATCCTGCACCGCTTGCGTTCCTCCCTTGTAGCCCACATGCGTGAGTTCGACCTTCGCCGCCGCGGCCAGCATGACGCCGGTGAAGTGCGGCGTCGATCCGGGGGCGGGCGAGGCGTACAGCGCCTGCTTCGGGTTCTGCCGGCACCATTGCAGGAACGCCCCGACGCTCGTCACCTCCCTGGGCGCGGCCGGGCCCACGCACAACGCGAACTCGGACACGCCACACATCGCCACGGGCACGAAGTCCTTCAGCGGCTCGTACGTCAGCTTGCGGTACAGGTAGGGATAGACCGTGAGCGGAAAGTCGGGCGTGACGACAATCGTGCCGCCGTCGTTCCTCGCGCGCGCCACCGCATCGAGCGCCAACCGGCCGCCCGCGCCGGCCCGGTTCTCCACGATCGGATCGAAGCCGCTCATCTGGCGTGCCACCAGGCGCGCGATCACATCGGTAGCCCCGCCTGGGGAATAACCGACATACACGTGCAAGGGGTTGGCCGCGAAGGTCGGCAGCACGCTGCCTGCCGCGACGGCACCTGCGCATTGCAGGATCGCCCGGCGTTGAAGTTGAAAGGTCATGGGTGTGTGAAAGGCGGGGTCTGGTGCAATCGCCTCGTCTCCTTGTAGTCGCGTGATTCTGAAACGCACCTTTTCATTAATCCATATCGAATGAATGATTCGAAGGTATAGATGAAATTTATACTTTTGCAATGAAGGACCTGAACCTGCTCTATGTGTTCGAGGCCATGTGGCGCGACCGCTCCGTGACGGTGTCGGCGGAGCGGCTCGGATTGACGCAGGCCGCCGTCAGCGCCTCGCTGAAGCGGATTCGCGAAGCGTATGGCGACAAGATGTTCACGCTCGCGGGCCGGCGCATGGAGCCCACGCCGCTGGCCGAGGAACTGGCGCCGCAACTGCTCGATGCGCTGGCCATGGTGCGCAAGACGCGCGCCGAGCGCGGACGCTTCGACCCCTCGACCGCGCACCGCATGTTCACGGTCAGGACCCGCGACATCGGCGAGGTGGTGTGCTTTCCCCGCATCCTTGCCGCGCTCGGGCAATCGGCACCGGGACTTCGCCTGCGCACGCTGTTTCGCTCGATTCCGGAAACCATGAGCGCCATGGCCGCGGGGCAGATCGACTTCGCGCTCGGCTTCCTGCCCTCGCTCGAGGCAGGCATTCACAGTCGAATGCTGTTCAGGCAGAACTACGTGTGCGTCATGCGGGAAGACCATCCGCTGGCCGGCGTCAGGCTCACGGCCAGGCGATTCGCCGAAAGCGAACACCTGCTGGTCGAGTACTCAGGCAGCGGGCACGCGGTTCTCGAGCGCGCGCTCATCGAAGCCGGTGCGCGCAACCGCATCAAGGTGCGGCTGCCGCAATACCTGGCCGCGCCCCACTTCGTGATCGGCTCCGACCTGCTCTGGTCCGTGCCCGCGATGCTTGCCGAGACGCTCAGCGCGCACTTCCGGTTCGCGATCAAGCCGCACCCGCTGCCGCTGCCTCATTTCGAGGTCGCCCTGTACTGGCACGACCGCTACCACCGCGACCCCGCGAACAAATGGCTGCGCGATTTCATCGTGCAGCAGTTCGCGGCGGACGGCGGCGCGGTCACTTGGCCAGATGCTCCTGCAGGAACTCGATGAAGCGCTGCGTCTTCGCCGGCAGCAAGCGGGTTTCGGTCAGGGCATAGACCGGTATCGGCTTGCCCTCCCAGTCGGGCAGTATCCGGCGCAGCCGGCCGGCCGCCAGGTCTTCGGCGGCGATCTCCACGGGCAGCAGGATCACGCCCAGGTCCAGCGTGGACAGGCGCCGGAACATGCCGACGCTGTTGACATGGAAGCGCCCCCCGACTTCGACCTCGACGGTCTCGGCACCTCGGTGCAGTGCCCATTTGCCGGCCTTGGGAAAACCCAGGCACTCGTGCTGCGCCAGGTCGGTGGGGTGCGTGGGCTCGCTCGATAGCTCGAGGTAGCGGGGCGACGCATAGGCCTGCACCGAAAGGCGAGCCAGCAGCCGGGCGATCAGGTTCGAATCCGCTGACTCGCCCATGCGGATGGCCACGTCGAACGGCTCGGTGACCAGGTCCACCCGCCGCGGCGTGAGGTCGAGATCGAAGGTGATGCCCGGGTAGCGGCGGGCAAATTCCACGATCAGCGGCGCCATGTAGATCATGGCGAAGTCCACCGGCAGCGACGCGCGCAGCACGCCGCTGGGCTGCGCCAGCATCTCCCCCAACTGCTCGTGGGCGATGCGGGCTTCGTCGACGATGCGCCTGCAGCGCTCGTAGTAGAGCTGCCCGGCTTCGGTCAGCTCGACCTTGCGCGTCGTGCGATGCAGGAGCCGCAGGCCGATGGCCTTCTCCAAGGCACTGATTCGCCTGGACAGGGTCGAGTTCGGCACGCCCGTGGCATCGGCCGCACGGCGAAAGCTCAGCGTGCTGGCGACCTCGACAAACAAAGCCATGTCATTCAGCAGCTCCATTTTATTGCGCCATTTTTGGATCAATGATTGCCATTTTACCGTATTTATCTCTCCCTTAGATTAATCAAAGATACGTCCATCGCAAGCACACGCCCCAAGGAATTTCCCATGAGCCAACTGTTCACCCCCGTTCGCATCGGCCGCTACATCGCGCCGAACCGTCTCGTCATGGCCCCGATGACCCGCTCCCGCGCCGACGGCGACG
The DNA here is from genome assembly GCF_900107295.1 of Variovorax sp. YR266. NCBI lineage: Bacteria > Pseudomonadati > Pseudomonadota > Betaproteobacteria > Burkholderiales > Comamonadaceae > Variovorax > Variovorax sp. YR266. Next base: position 95,750 of record NZ_FNPM01000017.1, on the reverse strand, counting down.
GCGTTCCCAGCGACCTGACGGTCGCCTACTACGCCCAGCGCGCCAGCGCCGGCCTGATCATTTCCGAGGGCGTGTTTCCGTCCGCCATGGGCAAGGGCTACGTGCACACGCCCGGCATCGAAACCGAGGCCCAGGTGGCGGCCTGGAAGAAGGTGACCGAGGCCGTGCATGCGCGCGGCGGGCGCATCTTCATGCAGCTGATGCATTGCGGCCGGGTGTCGCACCCTTCGCTGCTCGACGGCGCCACGCCCGTCGCTCCCTCGGCCATCAAGCCTGAAGGCCAGGCATGGACGCCGGCCGGCCAGGTCGACTTCGTCACGCCCCGGGAGTTGAGCCTGGCCGAGATCGCCGACGTCATCGAAGACTATCGCCAGGCCACGCGCCGTGCCATCGACGCGGGCTTCGACGGCGTGGAGTTGCACGCGGCCTCCGGCTACCTGCCCGAACAGTTCCTCTCGTCGGGCAGCAACCAGCGGCAAGACCTGTACGGCGGCTCTGTCGAAGGCCGCGCCCGCTTCGTGCTCGACGTGCTGGATGCGATGGCCGCTGAGGCCGGTGCCGACCGCGTCGGCATCAAGATTTCGCCGGAGATGAACTACAACAGCATCACCGATGCTGCGCCTCAGGAGACTTATGCCTACCTGATCGACCGGCTGCGCGGCTGGGGACTGGCCTATCTGCATGTCGCGCTGTTCGGTGCGAAGTTCGACTACCACGCGCTGTTGCGTCCGCGCTTCGAAGGTGCGTACCTGATCGGCGGTGGCCTCACGCAAGACAGCGCCGAGGGTGCACTGTACGAAGGCAAGGCCGACGCGACTGTGTTCGGCAGCGCCTTCCTCGCGAACCCCGACCTGCCCGAGCGCTTCCGCGTGGGCGCTGCGCTCAACGCAGTCGACCGCACCACCTTCTTCGCGCCGCCTACCGCCAAGGGATACATCGACTATCCGGCGCTGGCCGTGGCCGAAGCCGCCTGAGGCAAAGCGTCATGACGATCACTGCCCGCATGCAACGCGCCAACCGGGGAAGCCACTTCAGGGCCTACAGCCTGCATGGCGCCGAACCGGCGCTGATGGACCCCTTCCTGGGCATCGACCACGCCTGGATGAGCGCACCCACGTTTCCGCCGCATCCACACGCCGGCTTCTCCGCGGTGACTTACCTGTTCCTCGATTCGGAGACCGGCATTGCCAACCGCGATTCGCAAGGCAACAGCACGCTGATCCAGCCGGGCGGCCTGCATTGGACCGCCGCCGGGCATGGCGTGATCCACGAAGAGAACCCGGCCGTGCCCGGAAGCACCGTGCACTTGCTGCAGATCTTCGTCAACCTCCCCGTTGAGCGGCAAGGCGCCGCGCCCTTCGCGCTCAGCCTCGCCCCGCAGGACGTGCCGGTGGTCCAGCGCCCCGGTGCACGCGTGCGCATTCCCTTCGGCAGCTTTGGCGGCGTGCACTCCCCGCTGACGCCGCCCACCGATGTCACCCTGCTCGACATCTCGCTGGAAGCAGGCGCCGAGCTGGTGCTGCCGTTGGCCGTGGGACAGCGAGCTTTCGTCATGCCGATCTTCGGCAGCGCGGAAATCGATGGCGAGAGCTTCAGCCTCGACAACCTCGGCGTCCCGATTCTTCCTGCCGCGAACGAAGCGACGACGCACACGCTCGTCGCCAAGTCGGATGGAGCCAAGGTCGCCGTGTTCATCGGCGAACCGTTGCACCAACCCGTGTTTTCGAACGGCCCCATGGCTTTTGCGAGCCCGAAGAGCCTGACCGCGGCAGCCGCCGCCTATCACCGTGGCGACCTGGGAACGCTTTAGCAGGCCGCCACACCCTCGGGGCATGTGCCCCATTTACTTCCCAGGAGATCCACCATGAAGATTGAACGATTCACCGCCGACAACACCGCCTTGCTGCTGATCGACCATCAGGTCGGCACGATGCAACTGATCAAGAACATCGACAGCGAGCTTGCAGCCAAGCAATCGATCGCGCTGGCCAAGATGGCGAAGATCCTCAACATCCCGACCGTGATCACGTCCAGCCAGGAAGATCACGCCCAGGGCCCGATCCTTCCGAAGATCGCAGAGATCCTGCCCGAAGCGCACGCGGCACGCATCAAGCGCCCCGGCGTGGTCAACGCCTGGGCCTACCCCGACTTCCGCAACGCCGTGCTCGCCACCGGGCGCAAGAACCTGATCATGGCGGGCGTCACCACCGACGTGTGCCTGATCTTCCCGTCCATCGACGCTGCGCAAGAAGGCTTTGCCGTTCAGGCCGTGATGGATGCTTCGGGTTCGCCCAGCGATCTCTCCGAAGAGTTCTCCCGCCAGCGCATGCACGATGCAGGCGTGGTGCTCACCGCCACCAACACGCTCATGGCGGAAATCGCGCAAGACTGGTCCACGCCCGCCGGGCAGCAGCTGATCGGCTTGTTGTTCAGCGACGTGTTCCCGGCCCTGGGCGCCGGCATCGTCTGAACCACGCCTGAAGACCGCGACATGCACCGCCCATCGCATGGACCGCATCCGGTAGTGCTTGTCCTGGTCAGCGCCTTGATGCTGGCCGGATGCTCGTTCGGGAATCTCAAGCCGTCGTCCACCCTTGGCGACCCCGCAAGTCTGTCGGCGAAAGACGCGCTGGGCGGCATCTCGGTTTCCGACGCCCGCTGGCCACAGGAAAAGTGGTGGAAGGCATTCGGCGACGATCAGTTGAATCTGCTGGTCGAAGAAGCCCTGGCCGATGGTCCAGGTTTGCGCGGTGCTGCTGCGCGTGTTCGCCAGGCTGAAGCGCTGCAAGGCCTGGCCCAGGCCCAACGAATGCCCCATGTCGACGCCAATCTGGTCAGTACGCGCGAGAGGTTCAGTGAACACGGCATCACGCCCTCCCCGGCCGCCGGCACCTGGCAGACGGTCAACCAGGGCACGCTCAATGTCGGCTACGAGCTGGATTTCTGGGGCAAGAACCGAGCTGCCGTCGAAGCGGCATTGGGCCGTCTGAAGGCGGTGGAAGTCGATCGCTACGCAACCGAGCTCATGCTGTCCTCGGCCATCGTCCAGGCCTACATCGAGCTGCAGCAGGGCTGCGAACAGCTTGCGATCGAACAGAAGATGCTCAGGCAGCAGGAGCAGATTCTTTCGCTCACGCGTCGGCGCTTCGAGGCTGAGCTCGACTCCCAGATCGACATCAAGCAGGCACAGGCATCCATTCCCGCCACGCGCGCCAGGATCGCAGCATTGGGCGAATCCATGGAGCTGAGCCGCAACAAGCTTGCAGCCTTGCTCGGCAAAGGGCCGGACCGGGGACGCGCGATCGCCACGCCCCGGCTCCAGCGCCCCGACACGGTGACCATTCCCAGTGTCTTGCCGGCAGAGCTTCTCGGCCACCGCCCCGATGTCGTTGCCCAGCGCTGGCGCGTGGAGGCTGCGAGCCACGAGATCGAAGGTGCCAAGGCGCGCTTCTATCCGAACGTCAACCTGTCTGCCTTCGTGGGCCTCCAGAGCCTGGGCTTCACCGCATTCACGGACAGCGGCAACCGCATCCTGGGCGTGGGGCCCGCCATCAGCCTGCCCATCTTCGAAGGCGGGCGGCTGCGCGCCAACCTGGCTTCGCAGAACGCCGCCTACGACCTCGCGGTGGAAGACTACAACCAGACATTGGTCAATGCGCTGCACGACATCTCCGACCAGTTGTCCTCGATTCGCTGGTTGCGCGAACGAATCGATCAGCAGCAAGACGCCGTGAAGACTTCGAACGAAGCCGCGGAGCTGGTCAACAAGCGCTACGCCGCGGGGCTGGCCACCTACATCCAGGTGCTCTCCACGCTGACGGATGCACTCGCCCAGCAGCGCCAGCTCGTCCAGCTTCAATCCCGCGGCCTTGCGCTGGAGGCCAATCTCAGCCGCGCCCTGGGCGGTGGCTATGTCCCGGCTTCGTCCGGCCATGGCACCGACAGATAAGGAGTCCACATCCGTGAATCAAAGTGTCCATCCCGATCCCGCACCGCCCCCACCCAACGCGGCGGGTGATACCGGCGATAAGAAGGTGCCCTTGCGACTTCAGACGCGCGGCAAGGTGGCGCTCGCCGTCGCCCTGGTCCTCCTGGTCGCAGGAATCGCGTGGTACGGCCTGCAACGCAACACCGAGCGCACCGAAGATGCCTACGTGGACGGCAATGTCGTGCAAGTGACCTCCCAGATCGGCGGCACCGTGACGGCCTTTGCGGCGGACAACACCGACCATGTGAAGGCGGGCACGTTGCTCGTCACGCTGAACCCCGTCGACCAGGAAGTCCGCCTCGAGCGCGCCAAGACAGAGCTGGCCAAGGCCGCGCGGGTGGCCAGGACGCAGTATTCGCAAGTCCAGCAGTTGCGCGCCGAAGTGGCGCAGCGGCAGAACGACGTGCTCAAGACCAGGGCCGACCTTGCACGCCGTTCCAAGCTCGCCCCCAGCGGCGCGGTCTCTCGCGAAGAGATCAGTCACGCGGAAGACGTGCTGAAAAATGCCGAGGCCGCATTGACCGCCGTGAACCAGTCGCTGGCACAACGGCGTGCCATGGTCGATGGCACCAGCCTCAGAACGCACCCCGATGTGCTGACCGCCGCCACGAACTTGCGCGATGCATACATTGCACGCGTGCGCACGTCCATTCTTTCTCCCGTGGACGGCACCGTCGCCAAGCGCAGCGTGCAACTGGGCCAGCGCATCAATCCAGGTGTGGCACTGATGTCCGTCGTCCCGCTGGACGAACTGTGGGTCAATGCCAATTTCAAGGAATCGCAGCTCGAGCATCTGCGCATCGGACAGCCCGCCGAGCTGACGGCCGACGTCTATGGCCGCAACGTGGTCTACCACGGGAAGATCCTCGGCCTGGATGCCGGAACCGGCAGCGCCTTTGCACTCCTGCCTGCCCAGAACGCGACGGGGAACTGGATCAAGGTCACGCAGCGCGTTCCGATCAGGATCGCCCTGGACCCCAAGGAGATTGCACGACAACCGCTGCGCATCGGACTGTCGATGCGCGTTTCGGTGAACACGAGCGACCACGGTGGAGAAATGATCCGCAAGGACGTTGCGCCGAATTTCGTCTACAAGACCCAGGTCTACGACCATGAATTGAGAGACGCCGACGCCATCGTGGAGGCGGTCATCCGGGCCAACGAAGGGCAAGTGCTGGCAGCGGAAAAATAATGGACCTGCTCGTGTACAGAAAACATGCCGCGCTGCTGATCACGGTCTGCCTGCTCTGCGCTCTCGAATTCCTGCAGACCGGCATGCTCGCATTTGCCTCGGTCCCGATCCGCGGCGAGATCGATGCCAGCCCCGAGGAGTACAGCCTCGTCGCCGCGCTCTACGCCTGCGTTGCGGTGGTCGTGATCTCCAAGCAGCGGTGGCTGACCGAACGGCTGGGATGGCGCAGCTACATGATCGGCTCGATCGGCGTCTATATTGCGGGCGCCCTGGTGTGCGGCATGAGCCACGACCTCGGCACATTCGCCACGGGGCGGGTCGTCATGGCATTGGGCGGTGCATCGTTCATGACCACGTCGCGGATCATGGTCAACCTCATTCCACCGGGTCCGGGCCGATTCGTCGGGATCAAGGTCTTTGCCGTGGGCCTGGCCAGCGGCACGGCTGCGGCACCGCTGATTTCATCCATGGCAGTCACGCACGACACCTGGCAGGCGATCTTCTGGGTTCTCATTGCCGGCTCGGTAGTTGCCGCCGCACTCTCCCTCCAGTTTCTTCCCAAGGATCCGTCGCCCGAGCACGAGCGCACGAGAACCAGCCCTGCGCGCCTGCTTCTGCTGACGTTCGCATCGTTCTTCGTTCTCTTCGTCCTGCAACGCTCCTACTACGACTTCTACAGCGACACCGGCATCATGCTGGTGTTCGCAGCGCTGGCCGCGTTTTCGCTCTACACCTACTTCCATGTCGAACACAGCCATGAGCGGCCCCTGCTGAAGATCCGGCAGCTCATGACCTCCCGCTACGTGGCGGGCGTGGCCCTGTTCTCTTTCAGCTATGTGATCCTGGGGGCCAACAGCTACATCGTGCCGTTGTTCCTCCAGGCGGGCCTGGGCTATTCCTGGGAGACCATCGGCCAGTTCCAGTCCATGGGGCTCGTCGCTTCATTGCTGACATGGCTGGTGATGCTCCGGTTGCTGCCCAGGCATCCGGCACCGAAGAAGTTCTTCATCGCAGGATTCTTGTCGCTCGCAGCCTTCGGCTGGCTGCTGTCGTCGCTCGCGCCGGTTGCAGACATGTGGCGGCACATCCTTCCTGCGCTGGCCTTGAACGGGTGCTTCGTGATGCTGGTGCTGGCGACGACCGCCATGCAGACCTTCCGCGACGTTGCCGGCGAAGACACGCTCTTTGCCAATGCCCAGCAGGTCAAGAACATGCTGGGCCAGATCGCCATGGCGATGGGCACCAGTGTTGCGACCGTTTTCATGCAGTGGAGAAGCACCGTGCAGTACGGCTCGCTGAACATTCGGCTGACCGATCACGACCCGATCTTTTCGCACCAGCTGCAACAGCTGAGCCAGTTCTTCTCGCTGTCGCACGAGTCCGGCCAGGCCGCTCAAATGGCACTGGCCGTGCAGGCGCAGCAGATCGGCCAGCAGGCTTCGCTGATGGCGGGCATCGAGTACTTCTGGATCGTGATCTGGGTCGCGGCGCTCGCGCTGGTGGTCTCCATGTTGCAGCGGGTCTTCCGATGAGCAGGGATTCCTTTCCTTCCGGCGTCTCGCTCTCGCAGGAGCGCGTGCCGCAGATCGTCGTTGTCGGCGCATCCCTCGCAGGCCTCACGCTGGCGCTCGCCTGTGCGACGAGGGGCGTGCCTGTTCATGTGGTCGAGCGTTCTGCCCGGCGCGTGCACGGTGGCGACAGCCTGAGCATCGATCTTGCTGCGCTCGCAGCGACCGTGGGCCACGACCCGCGTGCGCACCCGGTCCTGCCCGTCGTGCCCGCCTATCGCGATCTGACGACCTGGCCGGCGCTGTACGCGTGGTTGCGTGACCGGGCTGCCGAGACGCCTGGCATCACCCTCGAAGAAAACAAGACCGTCGTATCGGTCACAGACCTTGGCGACAGGGCCCAACTCTCCTTTTCGGATGGAACGCAGAAGGTTGCCGATGCTGTGATCGGCGCGGACGGGTATCACAGCATCGTTCGCCGCACGATTGCGCCGGACACTCCGTTTGCCCGCTATGCCGGCTATGTCGTGTGGCGGGGGCTAATCGAAGAACAGGCGCTGGTGCGTCCTGTCCCCTGGCCATCGAACGGCGGACTGTGGATCGAGTTTGTCGACGGATACCGTCTGGTCGCCGCGGTGCTTCCCGGCCGTGACGGCTCGACGGACATCGGGCGGCGCCAGGTCACGTTCGCATGGTTCGATGTGCACCGCGAGGAGTTGCTCCGCCGCACCCATCGCCTGACGGCGGACGGCCACATCGTGGGAACGCTCGGACGCGGAACGATCGACGAAGATGTCCGCGCGGAATTGCTGGCGCTCATCCCACAGGTCTGGCCGCAGACATGGGCGGAGGCGGTGGCTGTCGGCGTGCGTTCGACAGACGTGCTGAGCGGCGCCCCCATTGCCGAATACGAACCGCAGCGGTTGGCACGCGGCGCGCTGGCGATCGTTGGCGACGCCGCCCACGTCGTTTCACCCATGACCGGACGCGGCTTCGCGACCGGGGTGGAAGATGCGGCGGTGCTGGCCCGAATGCTGGCGCAGCGGCGTGCGAACGAACCCGCTTCCGCTGCCCTGGCCCGCTACGAGGCCGCGCGATTGCTCTTTGTTCGCGCGCTGGTCACCCATTCGAGGCGGATCAGCGCCGAGTATCTTCGCTATGCCGCAGCGGCTTGAGCCCGACCGCCCAACGGCCGGCTTACCGCGCGAACACGATGTCCTTCACCATCGGCTCGAACGGCACCGAAAGACTGACGATGCACCCTTCGCGATCAGTCAAGAAAGTGACGGCAAGCCAGTCGGGCAGCAGCAGTTGCAACCCCTGCGGCAACTCGAAAGTCTCATGGTGCCGGTGGACCATGGCGACGCGCAGGCCGCGCCACGACCAGCGCAATGCGCCACCCTGCTCCTTGATCGACATCAGGCCGTAGGCCGGGTGCTCGTAGCTGCCAGCGTAGGCCGCAAGGTCGTGTGCCGGTTGCGTCTTCGTGCGATGGAGCTCCTCCTGCGCGGCCTTGCCGGCCTGCACCTGGGCCAGGGCTTGTTCCCGCTGCTTGCGGCCGCGGCCGCGCCAGTCGATCGGCTCGCGGCCACGCAGCCGGTCGATGACCTGCCAGGTCAGCTTTCTGGCCACCCCTTCGTTAGGACTGCGGTTGGTTAAGACCGCGACCCCGATGCCGAAGTCCGGCACGAGGGTCGATGTCCCTTCTGGATATCGGTCTGTCGAAAGCTGCGGAATAGCGGATTGATCGCGCGCAGAGGGTTGTGCGATGCGGGCGAGGGAGCACCCTATACGTCGCCCTGCGCCTGGGGCGCATGCCCGACCGGGGCGGCGAAATTCTAGCTATGCGCTGCCGCTGCGGTAAGTCCAATGAACTTGGCTTCCGATCCGGCAACTCACAGCAAGCTTGGAATTTTGCGCTTGCTCACTGGCCGGATGTACTTCGCCAAGGTCACGTCCGATTTGTGCCCCGTCTGCTCGCGTATCTGCCATGGCGCCATGCCGACGAGCGCCGCTTCCGTGCAGTAGCCCGCGCGCAGACTATGACCGGAGACCGCCTTGGTGGCGGCGGCACCATGCACGCGCTTTACGGAACGCTTGACGACCAGTGCGACGGACTGCGACGTGAGTCCCTTGGTGCCGACGAGATTGTCGTGCCGGCTGACCCACCGGAACACCGAGCCGCGGTCGATGCCCGAAAGGGTCAGCCATTGTTCGAGCGCCGCGACCGGACACCGCTCACTGTCCTTCGCGTGCGGAATCCACACGGTGCGCCCGACGCCCTCTTGGTCCGTCTTAGATCGCGGAAGGTTAATCTCCACGCCCTGCTCGAAGCGCGTGATGTCGGCGCACTGGATTGCTACCAGCTCGGAACGCCGCAGTGCCCCGGCAAAGCCGACCAACAGCAACGCCCGGTCGCGTGTCGCCTTCAAGGGCTTCTGCCGGTTGACCATGACCAGCATCTCCAGCAGGTCGGTCTTCACTAGCGCCTTCACGCGCCGTTGCGCCACGCCGAAGGTGCGCCGAATACCCTGCATGGTGCGCTTGACTAGGCGGTCCATGACTGGCGACTTCAGCCCCTGCTCGGTGTGCGCCTGGTGGAGTGCGATCAATCTTCGCTGGATGGTTGCGACTGCTTGTGTCCCCGCGAACGCGGCGGCGTAGTTGGCCACCATCTGCGGCGTGGCCGGTATCTTGCCGCCGTGCAGGCGGAAGTGCTTCAGATCGCCCGCATAGGCTCGGCGTGTCGCCGCCGACTGGGCCGCGGCAGTGAAACCATCGACCGCCGCAGAAGTCGGCTCGAACGGCGTTTGCGGTGCTGGCCTAGGCTCGCTGCGCGTCGTCGGTGCCACTGGCGCGCGTGTCGGCGGTGCTTTGCCGGCCATCAGTACTCCTCGGGGAACAGCAAGCAGGTGCTGGCGCGTTGGCCGCCCTCGCCAACCGCTTCCGTCACGATCCAGATCACCGCATAGGCCACGGTGTAGGAACTGATCACGCGTGCTCCCAACAAGAGAGCCTGATCGTTGGACTTTGCGTCTTCGCTGTCGACGTTGCCCCAGTCGCCATGCTGATGGCGCGACAGCAGTGCGGCGGGGAAGACGGCGTGCTTTTCGAGATGGGCAAGCACGGCCGGTGTTGCGACTACAACGCGGCCGAGATCAAGTACGGGCTTGTAGTTCTTGATGACTTGCAGGTCTTGCGCGGGCACGGGTACTTTGTCGTTCGGCATGGGAACTCCTTGGGTTGAGGTCGATTTGCGGTAACTCAGAAACGACAAAGCACGCCGACCGCACCTGATGGCGCGAGTGGCGTGCTCTGTGGGGAATGCCGTAGATGGCTACGGCAGTAGTGGGACTGGTGTTGCTACATCAGTCGTTCATCAAGTACTTCTGAAAGTGCGCGAGCCAGAGGTCGTAGCCGACGCGCTCCTTGTCGCGATGGCCGCTCATGTGGCCGCGGAATTTGCAGGAGTCACGCATCGCGGTGTAGCCGTCCGGCGTCCCCGGAAACTCCTGCCCGGTGGCGTCCAGCACGAACTTATCTCCATTGCGGGTGTTCGCGCACTTGCTGGTGTTTTCGGCTCCAGCCCTTCTCAGGCGCCACGGCCCGTCGAAGTCGTGGTACTCGTCTGGGATGATCGTGATCTCCGCGCTGCCGCCACGCGCGTTCATCCACGTGACCTGCCGCTGACATTCCGACGCCAAGGCGATGTCGTCCTTCTCTCCGTGGATGATCAGGAAGGGAGTCTTCTTGAACCTCTCTATCGTGTTCTTTTCGATGCAGGCCGGATAGATGGAAACGACGGCGTCGAAGTCGCGCAGCTTGCCCGCTTGCTGTTTGACGATCTGCCCGATGTAGGGACGCAAAACGTTGATCGCCGATACCCCCGACATGCTCTCGCCCATGTAGCCGATCTTGGCGTTAGCCCATTCAGGCATCGCGCCGAGTGTTGCAACAGCGACCATCGCGTCAATGGACATGTTGAAGCCGTCCAGCCCCTTGGTACGGCCCGTGGAAAGATCGGCTGGCGTGCCGCTGGACTGGCCGCGAGCAGCAAAGCTGTCGAGGACCACGGCGTTGATGTTGTGCTCCATCAGGAAGCGCGCGTAGTCGCCGTGTCGTTTGTCCAGCCCGCCAGCGTTGCCGCTCAAGATCACCAACGCCTTGCGGCTGCCGTCCTGGGCGCGCCCCATGTAGGTCGGAATCTGGATCGAAGCGCACTTGAAGCTGGGCGTGGCCCAGAACCCCGAGCAGTTGTAGCCGGGGATGTAGGACTGCTCGAGGCCCGTAGGCCTGAAGGCAATATCCTGCTGTGGGGCCTGCGCGCGCGAGGCACCAGACACCGCGATCAGCAGAAACACAAGAAGCGGGATGGCGATCTTCTTCATGGAGTCCTCTTTCGATGGGAGGGAGACATGGGGCGCGACCGCGACGCAAGGGACACGGTCGACGAGATGCGGTGTTGGATTGCCCGCTACTGACTCTTGAGTGCGAGGCGGATCTGCTGTGCCAGTACCTGGATGTTCTGTCGCGTGACCGCAAAGGTCTTACCCTGGACCGTGCCTTCCTGCGGCACCAGCAGCGTGATGCCTTCGGCCGTGTCCTGCCGACCGAGGACGACCTTGACGCTGGGCGTGCCCCTGACCTCGAAGCTGTCCTTGGACAGCAAGCTTGTCGCGCTGAACCGAAACGGCACGCCGTTGCGTGCGGCAACGCAGGCCATCCCGACAAGCGGTGCCGGCGTAGCCCACTCGATGAGGTATTGGGCCTTCAGCAGGTCTTCGGGAATGCCGGCTTGCTTGCCGTGCGCCGCGCACTCCCGCGCATCGACGTGCTGTCGAAGCGTGGCGAGTTGCTTCGCTGCAGCGTTCACTGCAGGCTCGCTGCTCGACTGGAAGCGATTGGCCTTCTCCAACGCCGACACGCTCTGGTGGGTCTGCTGTTGCGGTGGTCCAGCCACCAATGTGCGCAAGCTGGCTAGGAACCCAGCCTGCGCCTGACGCTCACGGGCAAGTTCTTCGACGCTCTCTTTGAACAGGGTCGCACTCGGGCCTCCTACAAGTTGTTGGGCCTGAACACAGGCCGCGTAGAACTTCGGCAACTCCAATTGACTTTGCGGTGACAGCGTCAGAAGGTCGCGGGGCAGTTGGTTCGGCTCGGCGCACGTGATGGTGAACGGCGGCTCATCTGACGCGTTGCCGGCGCGCCGCTGCACATAGGCCCATGTCAGCACACCATCTCGCTGGCCAACCTGCGCCGCGCCGCTCTGAGCCACTGCGGTCTGGGCACTGGCCTGCCGGACTTCCTGAGCCAACAGGCGGTCGCGCTGCTGCAGCGAGCCCTTGAGCAACTGGAACTGTCGCAGCGCATCAGCCCGCTCAGCATCCTTGAGGGATTGCGGGCCGGGAGCGGCGGCTTGGCATGTTTCGTAGCGGCGCAGGGCCTGTTCAAGGAACTCGGGCTTCCAGTCGCGCGCACGCACGCCGTAGATGATTCTGTCCAGCCCGCCCACACCCGCACCGTCTATCTCGGTCAGAAGCTCCAGGCGGATGGGGCAGTTGAACTGAGGTGTCTGCGCGAACACAGATGGCGCCAACGCTGCAAGACTCGCGACCAAAGTAGCTCGAATCAACATAGCGGGCCTCACGCGAACACCAGCAGGATGTCGAGGGCGAGGAGCACGCACCAGGTAATACCGTACAACTTGCTATGCCCGAAGACCTTTGCCCGGCTGAAGAGGTAGTACGGCAGCGTGATGGGGTCAGCCAGGCCTAGCTGCTTGACCGCATAGCCTTGCTTCTGCAGTGACAAGTAGTCGATGCACAGGAACAGCCACATGAGCGCCACACGCAGCAGGAAGATCTGAATCAGCGTGAGCCAGCCCCAGTTGTCAGGGTTGCCCCAGAACAGCACGGCTAGGACCGCCACGATGATTGCAGTGAAGAGCGGGCCGAGTGCGGCCACCCATGCGGTGCCGTTCTTGACCTGCGACAGCTCTGGCACTGCGGGCATCGAGCCACTCTCCTCTCGGCCAGCCAGGATGAATGCCGCCGCCTTGAAACCATGGGCGTTTGCGGCCATCAGGGTGACCATGGCACCGGTGCGTAGCGTGAACACGATCTTGGGTGCAAAACCGTGCTTGCCTTCGGTCACGGATGCGATATCGGTCTTCTCGATGGTCTGCCCGCTCGCGGCAATCATTAGGCGCTCGTTTGTGACGACGAGCTCTGTCTCCTTCACGTTGAGCTTACTCTTGAGCAGGGTGCCGTCACCCTCGAACAGGACGGCTTCCTGAGGGCGTGGTTGGAACTTCATTGATGCCTTCTCCAGTTGTAGATTTATGAATCTATGTTGGACGCGCAGTTTGCCAGATATAGATTCATCGTCTATGGATTTATCGTCTATGGCTGAACAGACTTCCATCCATGCGGAAGTCGTTAGCCAAACTGCCAACCAAGGAAGAGGTCCAAGTTGGCTTTGGTGATGCCGTGCGCGCTCTTCGGGATGAGCAAAAGTTGACGCAAGAGCAGCTTGCCGAATCAAGCGAGATGCATGTCACTTACATCAGCCAGATCGAACGTGGACTTAAAAACGTCTCGCTGTTCAACATCTACCGCATTGCTCAAGCACTGAGCGTGCCGCCGGGAGAACTACTGAACGCGCCCGGCAAGCATCCGTCACGGCGCTAGCCGCCTCTACTACGCCTTCCCTTTCGCCGTCGCCTTGGAAATTTCTAGGTAGTAGATCGGCGACTTCGGCGTGATTAGCCTCTGAATCTCAGTCGTCACAAAAAACTTGGGCTCGACAAAGTACGCCGGATCGATGACGTAGTGGAAGGACTTGACCTTCTCTGTGGCCCTAACGTGGTGCCACAGGACCCAACGGCCAAACTGTTTCGCTGGGTTGTACAGCGCCGTGATGAGCGCCACGTCCGGCAGCGCATCGATGGTTGCGCATTCCTTCTCTTCTGCCTTGAAGCCGTACTGCCGCAGGATGGCGGCCAGGGTCGGCGCGTACGGCCAGTCCGGTCCATGCGGCGCCAGGCCGTGCTTGACGGCATCGTTCATGATCGTGTCCAACGGCTGGTTAGTGATCATCGCGAGGCAACTCAAGCCGTCATCGATGCGGATGTTCGGCTGCATCTCGACCCGGGTGAATGGCGAGACGAACCCCTCAGGCAAGCCCCCCTCCGTGGTAGCGCTCTTGGGGGAGGCTGCGGACTTCACAGCTTTCGTTGCGACTGAATTCTTGGTCTTGGTTGCCATGGGAAAGAAGCTCCTTGTTGATTGAAGAAGCGAGCGCCCATGCAGCGGCCCGACCTGCCAGCCGATGGCCGCGGAAGGGAATGCAAAGAGGAAGGGCGAAGGTCTGCGAGATTGAAGCTCAGGGCCTCAGTTCGCATCTTGCTGCACTGCTGTGCGCTCGGTCAAAACCTGGCTTCGGCGAACGAAAACAGCACTTTGACAACCAAATCATAGCCGCCTGCGGCCAGTGGGGGGCGCCTAAATAACTTTGCCAGGCAGCGACTTTTTCCTGGGTCAGGCCCAGCCTGTCGCTCTTCTCCGAAGCAACCCGTGAGCAACCCAGACACCCAACGGGTCGCGCCAATTGATACTCACATAGCAGAGTTGATTTGTCCCCGCCAAGACCGGCAGGGCGTTGAAGGTGAAGCGGCTTGGAACCTGCTCGTTAGGGTGGTTCGAGTATCTAAGAATCGATTCCGCGCAAACGTAACTACCGTATTCTTCGACATATGGTGCGTCACCAGACGCGTAGAACTTTCCACGCCTTGGCTCGTCAAGGCCGCTGAGCTGAAATTCAAGCACCTCGTGGCGAAAGATCAGCTTGTCGACCTGGGCATCAAAGGACGCGACGCCTGGGCTTACGCAGCCCACAGTCAACTCACCAAAATAGCTGCTGCTCCAGTCTGCTGGAATCACGCAAAAGCTCAGGCCTGTGGCGTCCTGCTGTGAAATGGAATCACTCAATTGATGCCCCCAATAACGCACCTTCGGTGGATGGATCTGCGGTGGGGCATTCTAGGGTGTTGGAGACAGTCGTATCGACGGCCAACAGCCTTTGATAGTAGCTTTGCCAGCTGAAGCGTGATAAGCTAAAAAGCTTTTATTTATCAATCACTTGCAAGCATTTTTGGCGGAGAGTGTGTCCCCGGAGTTTTCAACATCCATGCGGCTTACGGCCTAGACGCGCTCTTCTATAGGCCATCCAATAGGCCAACGGCAGCTCATCTTGAAGCCGTGGCGGTTATTCGCCTCGACCATCGGACGGGACAGGATCAAGCCAATGCGCAGCCGCCGCCTGGGGAGATAGATGCCGAAGATGAGGCTCACGGGCAAGGTCTTCGGCGAGTTCGTCGAGCTGAGCTGGATCGACGGAGCGCCAATGCATCTTGAGGCTCTTGGCACAGTAGTAGATCCAGATATCGGTCGGGATCTCGTGTTGACCCAAAGATCAATCCTCAGAACGGCAGATCTTCGGTATCGGCGCTCGACACGGCCGCGGCAGTCTCCTCTTTTGGCTCCTGGGCGGCAGCAGGCCCTGCGTCGATCAGGTCGACGGGGATCAGCTGCACCATCTCCTGCGCCTCCTCCGGCGTGCACGTCAGCCACCGGTCGAAGTCGTGTTCCTCGATCGCGACCACGGAGCGCTTGTCCTGCACCTCGAGCGGCTTCTTCGTCGTGCGGTCAATCTCGGGCTTGTGCATGCGAGACATGATCGGGTGCAGGTTCGCATTGATCGTGAGCATGGTGTAGCTCTCCCACACCTTCTCCGTCTTCAGATCCTTCCAGGTGCTCCACAGGCCGGCCAGGCCCCAGGGGCGACCGTCCGCGCGCCGGAAGCGCCACCACTGGTTCTTCCCTGACTCCCAGTTCGGCTCGTCGAAGCTCCAGGCCGGGATAATGCAGCGCCTGCTCAGCTTCCATGCATCCTTGAAGGCCGGCTTCTTCTCGATGCCGGCGAAGCGGGCGTTGTGCGTCGCCAGCTCCTTGCCCTTCGATTCGCCCTTGCGCGGGGGCGCCGTTGGGACATGGCTGCTCGACCAGGACGGGATCAGCGACCACTGCCCCACCACGATCTCGCGCTCGTACTCTGTCATATCGACGGCGCGGCGCATGAAGGGCCCCGTGTACATCGGCCGCATGCTGCGCAGCCAACGCTCCGCGGTGCGGGCGCCGATGTACCAGGCCGCCTCGATCTCACGGTCTTCGGGAGAGATGTAACGGGTGCACATGGTGTCCAGATTCTGCGCTCGGGAACCTGTTGACGACCGAATACCTGAGGCGGATACTGTATTTTCATACAGTCTTTTCAGGAGTCCATCATGGAATCTGCAATTGCGTCTGGCTCCCTTCCCGTCACCAGCGTCACCCCCGAGATCTCCCTCGTCCCCCCCGCCCCCAAGCGATCAGGGAGACAAGAGTGGATCTCCCGCTACATCGAGGAATCGCATGCCATCTCGAACGGCGAGATAGACATAGAAATCACGTCCATAGAGGGCGACGCACTTCAGCGCGTGGTCGGCCATCGGCTGCCCGAAGAAGTGGCCCGCCAGCACTTCAACTCCTATACCGGTGCCGACTCTGGCTTCATTCGCGTGGAGGAGAAGTTCCAGGCGCTTGCCGTCAGGGTGGGGATCACAAAAGACGGGCAACCGCTCTCGAAAGAGATGCTGGACTTTGCCTACGGCGTGGCCACGCTCTGCGCCTGCGCTGCGGATCGCTTCCGTGATGCCCGCGAAGGCAGTGCCGGCGATCACATCCGGGGGCTGTACGGCCCGGTGCCATTCTGAGGGAGCGGCCTTGTATCGTGCTCACCGTTGTTCTTTTGCGCCAGCGCGGCGCCTGGCGCTCGCGCAGTGCAGTTCTCGGCCCACCTCATTTCACGGGCGAGTTAATTTTCAAGTGGGCAGATCCGCAGCTCTGGGGGCGCACCAAACAGGCACGGCTGGTCCCGCCTGGCCGTCCGGCCACGGACCTCGTGCCCCCACTGCATTACGCGAGAATTTTTGAAGCCCGCGAGGGCGGCCAGTTCATCGCAGGCAAAGAGATCTTTCATCGCGGAGCCAAGAGCAAGCCCGTCCCGTTCCCGCAGCTGTGGTGGTGCATGTTCGATCTCGAGCAGGCGAAAACTGCCTTGGCACGCATGGATGCTCCGACGAAGACAGGCTTCCATGTCAACGACGACGACTGGCCTTATTGAACAAGAACCATATGAGCGAAACCGCCAACGCTCTCCCCGAGGTTCTCCCGCCCTGAATTGAAGGTGATCGCGCTTTCGAGCAACCGAGCCAACTAGACTCGTGAGATGCCAAAAAACGAGGAGAGAGCATGGACAGCAGAGAGGCGCGCAGCCTACCGATCCTGATCGGCGACAAGACCTTCACCGTCACATCCGACGATGAGTACCTGGCAAATATGCGCGGCACCTTCGAACCCGAAACGGTTGCTCTCCTGCGGACCTTGGTAAAGCCGGGCGGTGTCGCGCTTGATGTCGGCGCCAATGTCGGATGCACCGCGCTGCTGCTGTCCGGCCTGGCCAGCACCACGCTCGCGTTTGAGCCTTCGCGGACGACCTTCAATTTCCTCAGGATGAACCTTGAGGCAGCGGGGGTCAAAAACGTCACGGCCGTGAATGCCGGGCTAGGCGCTGAGCCCGCCATCCTGGCCCTGGCGATTCCCCCGGTGTGCCGTGGCTCGGGCGTTGTGACCGACACACCGCTGGCCGATCACATCATGGAATCGATCGAGATCGTCCGCGGCGACGAGGCCGTGCGGCGTGCGCTGCCCAATGTCGGCGTCGACTTCATCAAGATCGACGTGGAAGGCTACGAGCTGGGCGTTCTTCAAGGCCTCGCGGAAACGCTAGCGCGCGACAGGCCTGTGGTCACCTTCGAGCTGAATCACTGGGCCCTCAATGTATTCCGCCGGATGACGGTGCCGGACTTCCTTGAGGCCGTCTGCGACATCTTCCCCGTGCTCTATGCAGTCGGGAGAGGCCCCGCCGTCGACCTCCACGACGCCGATGCTCGATATCTGATGATGCACGAGCACATCGTTCACTTCGACTACATGGCGCTCGTCGGAGCATTCGACGAATCGAAGATCGGTGCATTCCTCGATCGATATGTGGTCAACCCCGCACCGCGGCCGCCGGCGGTCGACCTGCACGCCCGTGTCGCAACCTTGGAAGCGGAGCGGCTTGCCCTGGAACAAGCTTTGAACGCCGAGCGCGAAGCAAAGCGGTCAGTGCAGGACGATCTGTCGGCCTCGTTGGCCGCGGCCAACGCGCGCGCGAACCAGGTGCAGGCCGAGCTCGAGGCCGTCAGAAACACGGTCAGCTGGCGCGTCACGAAGCCGCTGCGGGCCGTCAAGATCCTGATGCAGTGAGCAGCCCAAGTTGAGCCAGCCCCCGCGATGCCGGGGTCTTCTTCGATCCGTTGTCTAATTTCGAGCCCGACTGAAAGGATCCTCATGGCCTACACCGTGACCGTCATCGCTGATGGCGCTTCGATCGACCAAGTCAACGCCGCGCAGCTCAGTTATCTTGAAGCCCTCGAGGCCGAGATCGGCGGGCCAGCACAAGTGCTCCCCTGCTTCCGTGCCTGGGCGAAGGGTGTGGAGCACGGGATCAAGGCATTGAGCCCGGAGGAAGACCAGCTGTCTGCGGCGTGGCTGCTGGCCACCAATGCTGCCAAGCGCCGGGCAAGCCCTCTTCTCGGCAACGCGAAAGGCATCGACTTCCTGTTCTCCATCAAGCACCCCTGACCCTGCGCCGCTCCCCCTGGTCGCAACAGCCCGCTTCGGCGGGCTTTTTTTCGCCTGTGACTTTGCGCGCCAGATCCCAGCGCCACGCCGTATACAGTTTCCGGCCTTCCAAAATTCCCGGGAGGGGTCGGGAAAAGCCTGATATTCCTAACAGACCTTCCCAAAAAGACCGAAAAGCTAGCATCCATGCGGGTTCCCGGCCTGTCCTACAAACCTGATATTTGTCTAATATGAACCTAACAATATTAGGGTTCTGGACCCTGATTCTTTTTGTAAGTTGGCCCTATATAAATCAACAACTTAGCGAAATATCAGGGTACTTGTTAGGTCGTATCAGGGTTGCACCCTGATATGGCAGCGCTAGGCGCCATGCGGGTTTGCGGGCGGTTTTGGGGGGCGATTAGGGATATCAGGCTTTTCCCGAACCCCTCCCGGATTTCTGGGCGGCCCCCACCGGGCCGACCCCGAGGCCGACAACCCTGTTTTCGGTGCCAAAGGCCGTCATTTCGCGTCGCGAAAAGCCCCCGGTCGGGGCGCGCGCGGCCCGGGCCGCTGCTGGCGCCAGCCCGGTTCGACGGGCTCGACGAAAGGGACCCATTTAGCGGGCAGGCGTGGCGGGGTCAAGACCGCGCGCCGGGGGGCAGAGTCGCCTGCGGCCCTGCCGGCCCGCCCCCTTGGGCGCAAATGGGCCATGCCGCGCCACGACAGGGCCGTGGGCAGCACGAAAGGCGAAGGGGAAGGGGCGGAAGTACCCCGGGCGGCGAACGCGCCTACGGGGCTTTGGCGTAGCGGGCCGCGCGGGCCCGCGCGCCGTTCAGAAGTTGGTGATCAGCAGCTCGCACGAGGGCGAGCGGTTCTCGGCCGAGCCGACCGAGTAGGTGATGGACAGCGGGCGCAGCTTCAGCCCGGCAAAGGCCCGACGCATCTCGGGGATGTCGTTCACGCTGACCACCGCCTTCCCCTTCATCGACTTCAGCAGCTCGGCCATGCGGGCGTACTGGTCGAGGCCGAACGGCACGTCATAGCCCTCGGTGCCCCAATAGGGAGGGTCGAGGTAGAACAGGGTGTGGGTGCGGTCATAGCGCTGGACGCACGCGGCCCAGTCGAGCCGCTCGATGGTGACTTGGTGAAGCCGCAGGTGCACGGCGCTCAGATCCTCCTCCATGCGCAGCAGGTTCATGCGGCCTGGCGACGAGGTCGCCGTGCCGAACGTCCGGCCCTCGATCTTCCCGCCGAACGAGTGCTTCTGCAGGTAGAAGAACCGCGCCGCGCGCTGAATGTCTGTCAGCGTGGCCGGCGGTGTCTCGTTGAGCCAGCCGAAGATCTCGCGGCTCGTGAGCGCCCACCTGAACTGCCGCACGAACTCGTCGAGGTGGTGTTGCACCACCCGGTACAGGTTCACGAGGTCGCTGTTGACATCGTTCAACACCTCGACCTTCGCCGGTTCCTTCAGGAAGAAGAGCGCCGCCGCGCCCGCGAAGGGCTCGACGTAGCAGGTGTGCTCCGGGAACAGGGGAAGGATGTGCTTCGCGAGTCGGCGCTTGCCGCCGATCCACGGCACCAGAGGTTTCGCTGAAATTTCCATTGTGCAAGCCTTTATTCCACATTTTTTGATAGGCTTGGCCCACTCTGTACAGGGTGGCGGGCCTCGCCGGCTTGCAGGCTCGTTCTGCATTTCGGGGCTTGAACAGGTGCTCCAACACCTGAACAGGTCGCCCGTCTTTTTTGTGATTCAGGGCGCGGCCGTCGCCGCCCCCGTGGGCACCTCGTAGACGTTGAACCGCACGACCTCGTCGCCGATCCACGCGTTGATCTCCTTGAACCGGTCCTGCAGCGGCTTGATCTCGTTGATCGCGAAGACCTGGGCGGCTGGCACCACGGCGCCGAAGCCGCCGGTGTTGCTGGGCACGATGCCCAGCAACTGCGGCGGGATGCGATGCGCGGCCAGCACGTCATCGCGACTCACGTTCTTGATGTTGAAGAAGTCGTCTTTCGCGGCCACCTCGCTGACCGGGATCAGCTGCACGCCGTCTTTCTTGCCGCCTGGCGAGTAAAGAAACAGGTTGCGGAAATTGCCCGGGCCCTTGCTTTCCTTCAGCGCCGTGCGCATCGCGTCGATGTCCCCCTGCTGCTGCGCCGGGTCGCTGACATACAGGATGAAGCCCGCGTGGCTGCCGTTGTTGTAGTAGCGGCGGCGGAACAGCGTGGCCGACTCGTTGAGCCAGGCCGACTGCAGCGCGCTCAGATACTCGGGCAGTCCGTACACCTCCTGATTGATGTCGGCCTCGCGCAGGTGGAAGACGCTGCCGGCCTTGAACTCGTGCTCATCCTTCCAGCCGCGCACGAAGAAGTAGCTTTCAAGGTCTGCACCGCGCCGCACGTACTTCGCGAGCGCGTGCTTCAGTTCCACAGGTCGCCGCGTGAGCGAGTCCCGTCGCTCGACGTACGCGTTGCCGAAAGTCAGGAAGTCCAATGCAAAGGCGCTGAAGGTCGTGCGGTCCATCAGCCTGTGCGGAATGAAGGTACTCAGCAGGATGTTGCGCTTGAAGTAGATCGAGCTGCTGTGGTGCGTGCTGGCGCGGAACGATTTCGCCAGGCCGTCCCAGCTGACCGGCGGCTCGTACCAGCGGCCGTTCATCCAGCACTCGATGTAGTCGAGGATCTCGCGCCGGTCCATCACCGGCACCGGGTCACCGAAGGTGAACGCTTCCATGCCCGCCGGCTTTGCGGCAGTCGTTTGTGTATCCATCAGGAAATCTCCATGAAGCCGCTGTTCGCGGCAGTGGTGCCTTCGAGCGGCTCGTTGTCGAGGGCGTGCATGCAGGCCCACGCGAGGTCGGCATGGCCGGTGTCTTCGGTGCGCCCCGCTTCGAACGTGACATTCCGGCCGCTGGCCGTGAGCGTCTTGCGGATGGCGAGGAACGCGTGCGCGAGATCGACCCACCCGGCATCGAACTCGAGTCTTCCCTTGCTGATCACGCTCTTGGCCTTCAGCACGAGGCGCGTCTTCACCTCGAGCGAGTAGTTGATCGCCTTGGCGGCGGGGAAGAACTTGCTCACCAGCTGGTAGACGCCCTGGCCGAGGCCGGTGGTGTCGATCCCGATGAACGCCACGTTGTAGCGCTCGGTGATCTTGCGGATGGCCTCGGCCTGCGCCTCGAAGTCGAGGCCCCGGAACTGGTGCTTCTCCAGCACGCGGAACTTTCCGCCGGGGCGATCGGGCGGCGCGAGCACCACGCAGCCGGCGGTATCACCGGTGTGCGAGGGGTCGTAGCCCACCCAAACCGGTCGGTAGCCGTAGGGACGGGGCGCCAGCGGCTTGTACACGTCGGCCCAGTCCACCCACGAGTCGACCATGCACGCCTGCAGCTCCGACATCGGGAACACCGACTGCGTGTCGTCGATGAACTCGCACATCAGCAGGTTGGCGAACTCCTGCGGGTTGTACTCGAGCCGCAGTTCGTCGATGTCGAAGAGATCGCAGCCTGCGGCCTCGGCGTCGATGATGTTGACGATGTTGCGCCACACCTTGTCTTCGCCCGTGAAGCCACCGGCCAGGCGGTCGTGCGAGAGGTCGATGGCGACGCGTTGATCCTTCGGCCGGTTCTTGTTGAAGTGGGCGCCGCTCCAGCGTGCGTAGGCCTCATGCTGGATCGAGCTGGGCGAGCTGAAGTAGGTCTTGCGCCAGCGCTTGTGCATCGCCATGGCGCTCGCGACCTTGTTGAGCTCTTCGAAGCGGTGCGTCCAGAAGAACTCGTCGAAATAGAAGTTGCCGTGGTAGCCCTGGGCGGTGCGCGCGTTGGTGCCGAGGAAGTAGATGTGCGCGCCGTTCGGCAGGATCATCGGATCGCCGGTCAGCGTCACGCCGCAGGCTTCCTGCGCGAACTGCACGATGTACTGGCGGAAGATGTACGCCTGCGCCTTGCTGGCCGACAGGAAGATCTGATTGCGCCCGGTCTTCAGCGCGTCGACGAGGGCTTCGCGCGCGAAGTACCAGGTCGCGCCGATCTGCCGGCTCTTGAGCACCATGCGCGTGCGCTCGTGCCCGTTGCGGAACCATACCTTCTGATGGCCGAAGAGCGAGTCCTGAAACGCCTCGTACAGCTCGTCGGCCTGCTCATCGGTGAAGTGGTTGCGCTGCGGCTTCTTCTTCGGTCCGGCATTGCGCTTCTCGATCTCGGGATTGAGGTCCGCTTCCTTTCCGGTCTTCTCGTAGCGCGTGATGCGCGCGGTGCGCTCCAGCTGCCGGCCCAGCAGGTCGATCTCTTTGAAGTCGCCGCCGGTCTTCGATTCCTTGCCGATCAACTGCACGAGCCGGGCTTCGAGCGCGCCCTCCACGCGTTGGATCGGTTGCGCCTTGTCCCACTCCTCGGCATCCTTCCATCCGTGCACCGTCGTGCGCGGAATTCCAAGATGTTCCGCAATCGAGGAAATGCGCCAGCCTTGCCAGTAGAGATGACGCGCCGCGCGGCGCTGATCCACCACCGGCGCACCAAGGGCCTCGAGCGCTTCGACGACATCGCTGCATGAATCCATGCGGGTGAGGCTATGGGCGCTCGCGTCTCTTCGCGACGCCTCTCAGACCTGTTTCGGTTGTAGATCGCGCATTCACAACCGAATTGCATTGAGCCTCGCGCGTGCTCGGCCGACCATCAGCGCCATCACTCGTCAACCTACCCGCACACCACCATGGCCCAGAAGTCCAAGTTCTTTCGTGTCGCCGTCGAAGGCGCTACCACCGACGGTCGCACCATCGAGCGCTCCTGGCTGCAACAGATGGCCGCCAACTTCGACCCCGCGAAGTACGGCGCGCGCATCTGGCTCGAACACATTCGCGGCACGCTGCCCGACAGCCCGTTCAAGGCCTACGGCGACGTGACCGCGCTGAAGTCCGAGGAGATCACTCTCGACGGGCAGAAGAAGCTCGCACTTTTCGCCCAGCTGGACCCCACCCCCGATCTGGTCAAGCTGGCGAAGGAGCGCCAAAAGATCTACACCAGCATGGAGGTGAACCCCAAATTCGGCGACACCGGCCAGGCCTATCTGGTCGGCCTGGGCATCACCGACAGCCCCGCGAGCCTGGGCACCGAGATCCTTAGCTTCGCGGCCAAGCACCCCGACAGCAACCCCTTCGCCGGGAAGAAGCAGGCGCCCGAGAACCTCTTCTCCGAGGCCGTCGAGGTCACCCTCGAATTCGAGGACGACGACGAAGAAGACAAGGGCGTGCTCGCCAAGGTGAAGAGCTGGCGCGATTCGTTCTCGAAGAAATTCGCATCGCAGTCG
Source organism: Variovorax sp. YR266 (assembly GCF_900107295.1). NCBI lineage: Bacteria > Pseudomonadati > Pseudomonadota > Betaproteobacteria > Burkholderiales > Comamonadaceae > Variovorax > Variovorax sp. YR266. The sequence continues at coordinate 71,993 of NZ_FNPM01000017.1, read as the reverse complement.
AAGCGCAACGACGCCACGGCCACCGAGCTGATGGGCGCCCTCGATGACCTCGGCGAGACGCTGCAGGCGTCGGTCGAGCAAGGCAGCACGACCTCCAAGGATCTCGCCGCCCTGCAGAAGAAGTTCAACACGCTCGAAACCGAGCACAAGGGCCTGAAGGCGAAGTTCGAAACCATCGACACCACCGATGCGAACAAGCACTCGCGGCGCCCGCCGGCCACCGGCACCGATCCGAAGATGCAGACCACCGACTGCTGATCGCCCGCCCTCGCCACAACCGCCACCAGCCACAGCCACTTACCCGCATCACCGGAGCCACCATGCAAAACGCAACCCGTCTTCTCTTCAACAAGCTCATGGATCGCCTGGGCGAGCTCAACGGCGTGCCTTCGGCGCGCGAGCAGTTCGCCGTCGAGCCGACCGTGCAGCAGACGCTGGAAACGAAGATCCAGGAGTCGAGCGAGTTCCTCGGCAAGATCAACATCATCGGCGTCGACGAGATGAAGGGCGAGAAGCTGGGCCTCGGCGTCAGCGGTCCGATCGCGAGCCGCACCAACACCGACAACGCCGACCGCGTGCCGCGTTCGGTCGAGACGCTCGATCAGCACACCTACGAGTGCAAGAAGACCAACTACGACACCGCGATCAAATACGCCACCTTGGACGCATGGGCCAAGTTCCCGGACTTCCAGACCCGGGTGCGTGATGTGATCGTCAAGCGCCAGGCGCTGGACCGGATCATGATCGGCTTCAACGGCATCACCGCTGCGGCCAACACCGACCTCGTCGCGAACCCGCTGCTGCAAGACGTGAACATCGGCTGGCTGCAGCACATCCGCACCGACGCACCGGCGCACGTGCTGGACGATGGCGCGGCCCCGGGCGTGATCACCGTGGGCCCGACCGGCGACTACAAGAACCTCGACGCGCTGGTGTACGACGCGTACCAGACGCTGCTGGACCCGTGGTATCGCGAAGACGGTGGCCTCGTGGCGATCGTCGGGCGTCCCCTGATGCACGACAAGCTCTTCCCGCTGGTGAGCGACCCCGAGGCCCCCACCGAGATCCTCGCGGCCGACATCGTGCGCAGCCAGCGCCGCCTGGGGAGCCTGCCCGGTCTGTCTCTGCCCTACTTCCCGACCAACAAGGTGCTGATCACGCGCCTGGACAACCTGTCGATCTACTTCCAGAACTCGGCACGTCGACGCAAGGTCGAGGACAACGCCAAGCGCGACCGCATCGAGAACTACGAGTCGAGCAACGACGCGTTCGTGGTCGAGGACTACGGCCTGTGCGCGCTGGTCGAGAACATCACGATCCAGCCCTGATCGCCATGCGCCAGACCCCCGCTCAGCGCCACCTGCAGGCCAAGCTCGCCAAGATCGCATCCGCCGCGGCGGGCGTGGGCGGCGAGCTGCAGGGCAGCGCTTACCAGCTCATGCTGGCCCAGTTGGCCGAGCACCGCCGTGCGCTCAAGGACATCCAGTCCGTCGAGCGCAAGATCGAAGCGAAGCGCGCCTTCCTGCCTGTCTACGACGCATGGATCGATGGCGTCCTGGCCAGCAACGGCGGCGCGCAGGATCAGGTGGTGACCACCGTGCTCGTGTGGCACATCGACGCGGGCAACTACCACCGCGCGATCGAGATCGCTCAGTACGCCGTAGCGCACGACCTCGCGCCGCCGGACCAGTACGACCGCAACCTGGCCACGATCCTGATCGACGAGTTCGCCACCGCCGCCCTGACCGGGAAGATGAGCCGGGAAGACGCGCGGCAGCTGCTGCCGCTGATCATCTTCGGCACCAAGGATCTCGACGCGCCCGACCAGGCCCGCGCCAAGCTGCACAAGGCCTTCGGCTATGCCGTCATCGGCCGGGCAGGCTCGGGCGAGGTGGACTACGACAAGGTGTCCATCGACGAGGCCCGTCTCGCCCTGGAGCACCTGCAGCGCGCCCTCGCCCTGTTCGAACAGGTGGGCGTGAAGAAAGACATCGAGCGCCTGGAGCGCCGGCTCAACAAGCCGGAGACGCCCCCTGCGCCGTAACCGAGTCCGACCCCGGACCCCGGCGGCTCGGGCTGACTCCTGAAGCACCTTGACAGGCCTGCCCACGGAAGACGCCCGACCACCGCCGACCTTTTCCCCTTCGCCATGAACTTCCTCGGAAACCCGCCCACCCCGACCGCCGCCGAAGAGACACCGCTGGCGAACGACGGATGGTTTCCCGATATCGATCTGGCGAAGCTGCGCGCCACCGCGCGCCTCGACGGCACCGTGACGCCCGAGCGGCTGCGCCACAGCGCCATACAGGCCGTGCTCAGCGTCAACACCGAGCTGTCGCTGTACAAGGCCGCGCAGCTCGTGCTCGGCCACGCGAAGCTCGAAGACGTGCCGGCGCCCGAGGTCGACGGCAAGAGCGTGCAGGTCGCTCGCTACCTGCGCGCGGTCTACAGCTACACGCAGGCCGACCTGGTCGAGCGCTACCGCGACTTCGACACCACGGGCGCCGGCGACAAGAAGGCTGAGAAGCTCGAAATGCGCGACTGCGAGCTGCGTCGTGACGTGCGCTGGGCGATCTCCGACTTCCTGGGCATCCGCCGCACCACCGTCGAGTTGATCTGATGCAGGTGCGCGCCCAACAAAACGACACCGTCGACCTGCTGTGCTGGCGCTACCTGCAGCGCACGCAGGGCACGGTCGAGGCGACCTACCTGCTCAACCCCGGGCTCGCAGACCACGGCCCGATCCTCCCGGCCGGCCTCGTGGTCACGCTGCCCGAACCCACGACAACCAGCACGAGGCGCACCGTCGCCCTGTGGGACTGAACCCATGAACGAATTCCTCCAGCTGTTCACGGAACTGAAGGGCGTCTTCGGCGGTGCTGCCGCCATCGGCATCGCGGCCGCGTACTACTTCTTCAGCCAGAAAAACAGCCGCGACATGGCCGGCGCCGACAGCGCGGGGCAGATCAAGGCCCTTGCCGTCTACGAGGAAATGCTCAAGTCGGAGCGCGAGGCCCGGGCGCTGGCCGAGCAGCGCGCCGACAAGTTCGCCGAGGAGCGCAACGAGGCCTACAGGGAGCTCTACAAGCTGCAGGGCCAGATGTCCGAGCTGACCAAGCAGATCGAGCGCCAGAACGCCGAACTCGAGCGGCTGCGCGCGCAGATCTCCAACTTGGAGGAACAGATCCATGCAAACCCCAGACTCTGACCTGACGCCGCTCACTCCGACGCGGCACCTGCCGCGCGCGATCCGGCGCGTCGTGGAATCGCTGCTCGTGATCGGCGGGCTGATCGGCGGCGGCCTGGCGATCGGCTACTACGCAGGCATCCAGCAAGAGCGCGAGGCCCGGCTCGAAGAGATCGCGCGCCTGCAGGAAAACTTCCAGACCGCGCTCGGCGCCGTGGCGGGCAAGACCGAGCGTTCTGCCGCCAAGGTGGCCGACGCTGCCGCGTCTGTCTCTTCGGCGGCGGAAGCGGTGGCCGAGGTGGCCGGCAAGGCCGACAGCGCGGCGGCCACCGCGAAGACTGCCGCACGCACCGCCGCCAGCGCTGCCGTCACGGCCCAGTCCGTCAGCGCCGCGCAGGAACAGGAGCGCCGTGCCGTCAACAACGCCGTCAACCGAGCGAACGCCCGGATACAGGAGCGCGGCCGATGAAGCCGCTGCTGTGCCTGCTGGTGGCCCTCGCTGCGACGGCCTGCGCCAGTCCACCCCCGCCCGCGCCTCCGTGCGCCGCCCTGCCCACGCTGCCGGCGGGCGCCACGCCCGCGCAGCGCCACCGCCACCACGAGGCCGTCATCACCCTCTACGCCGAATGCGCCAGGACTCGCCCATGAACGACTACCGCATGAGCCCGGACGGCCACGAGGTCGCCCACTACTTCGAGCAGTGCAGGCTCCTGGCCTACCCCGACCCGGGTTCGCCCCTGTTCAAGGCGCTGAGCGCGGCCGGCATCGACCCCTATCGCATCACCTCGGTGCCTGCGGCGTTCGCCCGGCTCAGCGGAAAGCCCTGGACGATCGGATGGGGCGACACCGGGCCCGACGTGGTGCCCGGCCTCACCATCACCCAGGCCGAAGCGGATCAACGCTACGCGCGCCGCATGTCCGGCGAATTTGAGCCTGCGGTGCGTCGGGCTGTCATCGTGCAGCTCTCGCAGCGCCAGTTCGATGCCCTCGTCTCGATCTTCTACAACTGCGGGGTCGACGCACTTTCGAAGTCCACGCTCGTGCGCCTGCTCAACGCCGGGGACACGGCCGGCGCCGCCGCGCAGTTCCCGCGCTGGAACATGTCCGGCGGCAAGGTGCTCAAGGGCCTCGATCGCCGACGCGAGGCCGAGCGGCTGCTGTTCCTGGGCACAGATCCGAAGCCGGCCATCGCCGCCGCCCTGACGAAGTTCCCATGAGCTGGCTGCTCAAGGCCCTGCCCTATGTCATCGCGGTGGCGCTCTTCGGCGCTTGGACAGGGCTGGTCTGGCACCTGGGCGGCCGGTCAACTGGCGATGCCGTGCGCCTGGAGTGGCAGACCGATCGCGTCAACAACGCCCGTGCGGCCGTCGACGCCTTTACTCGCACGCTCGATGCGCAATGGCAGATGACCGACAGCCTCGCCAAGCGCGACGCTGCACATGCAAAGGAGATCGAACGTGTTCAAGGCGAAAAAGCTCTTCTGGAGCGCCAGCTGTCTACTGGCGCTGTCCGGGTGTCAGTCCCCGCCCGTGTCCCCGCCTGTCCTGCAGCCGGGCCTTCAGGTGCCGCCGCTGCCGGCCAGCCTGCAGAAGCGCGAGCCGAACTTGACCCAGCGTTTGCGGCAGCTCTGGCAGGAATCACCGGCGAGGGAGACATCGCCATCCACGACCTCAACGCCTGCATCGACCGGTACAACGAAGTCCGCGACAGGATCAATGCCCTGAACGGGGCGGGAGGCACGCATGCTCAAACCCCATAGCCTGCGCGCGCACCTGACCGACGCGACGCCCGAGCTGAAGCGCGACCCGGACAAGCTCACCATCTTCGTCACCAACGGGCGGATCGTCGCCGCCGCGGCGGCGTCGTTGTCGTTCGTCTACCGCTACACCCTGAAGCTCGTGGTGCTGGACTACAGCAGCCACGCGGACGCGATCTTCGTGCCGATGCTGGCCTGGCTGCGCACCAATCAGGTCGAGATCTTCGAGAACCCCGACCTCCGGGAGAAGAGCATCCGCTTCGAGGCGGAATACCTCAACAAGGAAACGATGGATCTCTCGATCGAGCTGGACCTGACCGAGCGCGTGATCGTCAAGCCGGGCCCGGACCCGACCTCGAAGGAAACCGCCAAGCGCTACGACGTGACGCACGCGGTCGAACCGCCGCACGTCGGCATCGTGCAGGAGGCCCAGCACGTCGAGGTCTACTTCGAAGGCGAGCAGCTGGCCTCCTGGGATTTCCCGGCCACCGAGTTCTGACGTGGCCGACGATCTGCGCGCACTCGAGGACTGGGCTACGCCGCTGCTGTCGCAGCTCACAGCACCGAAGCGCCGCGCGCTGGCCCGTCAGATCGGCCAGGCTCTGCGGCGCAAGCAGGCAGAGCGCATCGCGTCGCAGCGCAACCCGGACGGCACCGCCTACGAGCCGCGAAAGACCACGAACGCCCGCTTGCAGAAAGGCCGCATCCGACGCACCATGTTCGAGAAGCTGCGCGCCGCGCGCCACCTGCGCGTCGAGGCCGAGGATGACGGCGTCGCGGTGGGCTTCTTCGGCCGCACCGCTCGCATTGCCAGCGTGCACCACGAAGGCCTGCGCGATCTGGTGCAGCCCGGCGGGCCCAGCTACAAGTATCCGGCGCGTGGCCTTCTCGCGATGAACGACGAAGAGCGCGAGCTGGTGAAAGACATGCTCCTGCAGCACCTCGCCCCCTGATCTTTCGGTTGTAGATCGCGCTCGCACAACCGATAAGAAGTGCGTCGCGCGCGCACGGTCGGCACCATCGACGGCATGTCTGGAAAGGCCCCGTCCCCGTTCGAACTGCAGCGCCTGATCGAGAACCTCGTGCGGGCCGGCACCATCATGGCGGTGGACCCCGCAGGCTACAGATGCCGCGTGAAGTCCGGCAAGCTTGAGACCAACTGGCTGCCATGGTTCGCCCGCCGCGCCGGCGATGTGCGGCACTGGTCTCCCCCTTTCGTGGGTGAGCAATGCATGGTGCTCTCGCCGGGCGGCGACATGGCCTCCGGCTTCGTGCTCGTGGGCCTCTTCAGCGACAGCGTGCCCCCGAACGGTGACAGCGGCGACGTGGAGCGCACCACCTATCCCGATGGGGCGGTCTTCGAATACGACCATAGCGCGAGCGCGCTGAAGGTCACGTTACCCGGCGGAGGCACCGCCGACATCACCGTGCCGGACTCGATCACCGTGCAGTGCAAGACCGCCGACCTGACGGCCAGCGAGAGCGCGAAGGTGCACTCGCAGGAGATCACCCTCGATGCGCCGATGAACATCGTGACCGGCCAGCTGGTCGTGCAGGGTCTGCTCACCTACACCGCCGGCATGGCTGGCTCGGGCACCGGGCCCGGCGGCAAGACGGCCCAGATCGACGGCGACATGGAGTTCATCAACGGCCACGGCATCACCACCGATGGCGGCGACATCGTCGCGGGCGACATCAGCGTGCAGGGCCACGGTCACATCGAGGAAGACGATGGCGGCCGGACCGCAGGCGGGGCGGTGCCATGACCGGCGGCATGAACCGCCTCACCGGCAAAGCGCTCGATGGCATCGACCACCTGCGCCAGAGCATCGCCGACATCCTCGCGACCGCGTTGGGTAGTCGCGTTATGCGCCGCCCCTACGGCAGTCTCTGGCCCGAGCTGATCGACCACCCGGACAACAGCGCTACCCGCGTGCGCCTGTACGCTGCCACGGCGGGCGCGCTGATGAAGTGGGAGCCGCGTCTGCGCCTGTCGCGCGTGCAGATCTTCAGCACCGACACGCCCGGCCAGGTCCTGCTGGATCTGCAGGGCATCTACAGCCCGCTGGGCCAGCGCCGCAGCGTGCTGTCGATGCGCGTGCCCGTGCAGGTCGGAGCGGCAGCATGAGCATGGACATGTCGCTGCTGCCGGCTCCGGCCGTGATCGAGGTGCTCGATTTCGAGACGATCTTCGCGCGGCGCGTGGCGCAGTTTCAGGAGCTGTGCACGGCGGTGGGCTTCGACTACACGCTGCTGCTCGAATCCGATCCGGCGATGAAGCTGCTGGAGGTGCAGGCTTACCAAGAGCTTGAAATGCGACAGCGCATCAACGACGCTGCCAAGGCCTGCATGCTCGCCTATGCCACGAAGTCTGACCTCGACAACCTCGGCGCGAACTACAGGGTGTTCCGGCTGGTCGTCACGCCGGCCAATCCGGACGCCGTGCCGCCCGTGGAGGCCGTCTACGAAGACGACGAACGCTTCCGCGAGCGCATCCAGCTCGCGCCCGAGGGCATCACCACCGCCGGTCCGCGCGACAGCTATCGTTTCCACGCGCTCAGCGCCAGTGCGCAAGTCGCAGACGTGGGCATCGACAGCCCGATCCCTGGCACGGTGCGCGTCACGGTGCTGTCCACCGATCCGAGCGGCGTGCCCACCGAGGCGCTGCTCGGCACCGTGAGCGGCGCACTCAACGACGAGAAGATCCGCCCGCTGTGCGACAGCGTGCCGGTGCAGGGGCCGGAGATCTTCGAAACCACGATCGAGGCGACGGTTTACCGCAAGGAAGGCCCTGCCGGCGAGGTCGCGCTGGCGAACGGCAAGGCAGCGCTCGACGCCTGGCTGATCAAGATCCGCAGGCTCGGGGAAGGCCTTGCACGCTCTGGTATCGATGGCGCTCTCCACCAGCCAGGCGTGAGCCGGGTGAGCATCACCTCGCCGCCGGTGGACATGCTCTGCACGGAAACCCAATGGGTGCGCGTCACGGCGATCACCGTCCTCGAGGAGGTGGTCAGTGGCTAACCTCACCCCCGCCCAGCGGCTGCTGCCGCCCAACCGCACCCCGCTCGAGCTTGCGCTGGCCGGCACCTCGCCGCTGGAGCTGGACACCAACGGCCTGCGGCACCTGTGGACGGCCATGCTCTGCCTCGCGCCTCTGTTGCCGTGGCTGTCATGGACGCTGTCGGTCGAGGCCTGGCAGGACGCCAAGTCCGACGACGCCAAGCGCGCGCTGATCCTCAACAGCATCGAGATCCACCGCCACAAGGGCACGCCCTGGGCGATCCGTCTTTTGATCCGCTCGCTGGGCTTCGGCGAGGTGGACATCATCGAGCGCGTGGGCGGGAGAACCCACAACGGGACGATCCGCCGCAACGGCATCTTCCCGCACGCTCCGCTGATCTCCACCTGGGCGACCTACATGGTCGCCTTGCAGCGCCCGATCACCAACGCACAGGCCGAGCGCCTGCGCAAGCTACTGCCGTCCGTGGCCCCCGCTCGCTGCCACTTGGTCGCGCTGCGCTACGCCACTGTCGCGAACAGCCACAACGGTGCCACGCGACGCGATGGCGCCTACAACCACGGAAGCGCCTGACATGGCAAACCTCAACGAGTCCGATCTCTACGAAGCCGGGATCTACCAGCTAGAGGAAGACGATCCAGTCCTCGGCGGTCCCACTGGCATCGATAACCTCGCCCCGCGACAGTTGGCCAACCGCACGCGCTACCAGCGCCTGCGGAACGTCACGCCCTGGGATGCATCGCTGCCCTACCCGGCGAACGTCGCCTACGTCAGCTACGGCGGCAGCACGTGGAAGAGCGTCGGTGAGAGCACCAACGTCGCGCCCGGCTCTGACGCTGCCAAGTGGGTGCGGTGGGGCTACACCGCAGCCGAGCTGGCCAGCGCGCTCGGCGACGCTGTAACCGTGCACGAGGGGAAATCCGATCCACACCCGCAGTACGCGATGGATAGCGACCTCACCGCTCACACGGGCGCTGCCAATCCCCACGGACAATACGTGCGGCACGACGCCGCTCAGGGCCTGACCACCCCGCAGGCCACACAGGCCCGCGCGAACATCAACGCCGAAACGGCCGGCACTGCCGTCTCCGAAATCCAAAAGAATGCTGCGCGGTACGCCGCCGACACAGGTGCGGCGAACGCAGCAGCTGCCGCGTTCGCGCCGGCAATCACCGCCCTGACGGACGGCATGGAGCTTTGGGTTCAGGCGGCTGCTACGAACACCGGCGCGCTGACAATGGCAGTCAATGCCCTGGCGGCAAAGCCGGTGGTCGGCGAAGCAAATATCGCGCTCCAAGGCGGTGAGTACCTGGCCGGTGGCCTGTGCCATCTCAGCTGGAGCGCCGCGCTCGACAAGTTCATCCTGCACGGGTGCAACGGTGCGCCGCTGCAGGTTGCGAATGGCACGAAGAGTCAGCACACCGCAGCGATGGGACAGCTTTCCGGTGTCGTCGGAACCGTGCGCAACGGCCGCATGTACCTGGGGGCTGCCAATGCCTCGGGTACGTTCACCGCCGACGAACTCATCCTCGCCTCGGCGCTGGGTGGGTTGCAATACCGGCTTCCGGGCTTCAACAAGACCGTCAACCTCGGAACCGTCGGGGCAGGCGGCATGGATGTCGGCGCCCCACCGGCCACAGGCTTCGTCGCCCTCTATGCGATCTACAACCCGACCAGCGGCGCATCTGCGCTGCTCGCAACGAATGCAACGGCCGCAGTAGCTCCAGAGGTCTATGGCGGCGCCAACATGCCAGCGGGCTACACCGCATCGGCATTGGTGTCCGTGTGGCCCGTTTCGTCGAGCCAGTTCACGATGGGATTGCAGCGCGATCGAGCACTCAACATCACTGCAACCGTTGTCCTGAACACCTCGGCCGCCAACCAAGCAACAACAGCCCTGTCCATCGCCTCAGTGGTGCCCATGAACGCCAAGTCGGTAAGCGGATGGTCCACACGGCAGTCGAGCACCGCCACCAGCGGCCTGTTTCTGATGGGAGACGCGAACGGGATGGGTTCTCAGCAGATTGCCACAGGGTCGACCTCTGGCACTGGATATGTCGGCGGCTGCTTCAACTTCCTGCTTTCGACTGCACAGACGATTTACTGGCAAGTCGCCAACTCGCTGAGCTCGCAGGCCTATATCAGCGGCTACACGTTCTAGGAGTCCTCATGCCCACCGTATTTGTGCAGTTCGCCGACGCATCGATGCAATCGATCCTGTCCGTCTTCGCATGTGCGCAAGATCCTGCCCACTACCCCTACTTCGCGGAGATCGACGAGGTCGATTCGCGCTACCAGGCCTACCTTGGACAAGGCGCATCGCCTTCGGTCCCCTTCTCGGTCACTCGGCGTCAGGGCCGTCTCGCGCTGCTGGCGGCCGGCAAGCTCTCTCTTGTCGCAGATGCGATCGCAGCTCTGCCGAGCCCCGAGCGCGAAGCCGCGGAGATCGAGTGGGACGCCTCGACCTACGAGCGCGCCTCCCCCTTCCTGGCGCAGTTGGGCACAGCCATCGGCCTTGACGACGCTGCGCTTGACGCGCTGTTCATTCAAGCCGCCGCCCTCTGACCAGCGCAGCGCCCCCAGCCCCCGTCCGTCCTCTTAAATTTTCTCGGAGCACTCCACCATGGCCCTCACCGATTACCACCACGGCGTACGCGTCCTCGAAGTCACCGAGGGCACCCGCCCGATCCGCGTGATCAATACGTCCATCATCGGCCTGGTCGCCACCGCGCCCGACGCCGACGTGGCCACCTTCCCTCTTAACCAGCCGGTCCTCGTGACCAACGTCTACAACGCCATGGGCAAGGCGGGCACGACCGGTACGCTGAAGAAGGCGCTCGAAGCCATCGCCGCGCAGGCGCGCCCCATCACCGTCGTGGTTCGTGTCGAGCAGGGCGCCGACGAAGCCGCAACCACCACCAACGTGATCGGCACGGTGCTCGCAGACGGCCAGCGCACAGGCATGAAGGCGCTGCTTTCGGCACAGGCAAGGCTCGGCATCAAGCCGCGCATTCTGGGCGCTCCTGGCCTCGATACGAAGCCCGTGGCAACCGCTTTCGCGACCATCGCGCAAAGCCTGCGGGCGATGGCCTACGTGAGCGCCTGGGACTGCGAGACGGTCGAAGAAGCCACGGCCTACCGGCAGCAGTTCGGCGCACGCGAGCTGATGGTGATCCACCCCGACTTTCTGGCCTGGGATCTGGTCGCCAACGCCGACACCCGTTCACCTGCCGTTGCTACCGCGCTGGGCCTGCGCGCGAAGATCGACAACGAGATCGGCTGGCATAAGACCATCTCGAACGTCGCCGTCAACGGCGTCACGGGCATCAGCAAGGACATCTACTGGGACCTGCAGGACCCGAACACCGACGCCGGCCTGCTCAACGCCGGCGACGTCACGACGCTGATCAACCGCGACGGGTATCGCTTCTGGGGGTCGCGCACCTGCAGCGACGAGCCGTCGTTCGCCTTCGAATCGGCAACCCGTACCGCGCAGGTGCTCGCCGACACCATCGCCGAGGCCCACATGTGGGCCAACGACAAGCCGCTGCTGCCGAGCCTCGCCAAGGACATCCTCGAAGGTGTGAACAGCAAGTTCCGTTACCTGACACGCGCGGGCTACCTCGTAGGCGGCAGCGTCTGGGCGGTCGACGGCGAGATCAACACCGCCGACGAACTCAAAGACGGCAATCTGGTGCTCGACTACGACTTCACGCCTTGCGCCCCGCTGGAGAACCTGACGTTCCGCCAACGCATCACCGGCCGCTACTACGAATCTTTCGCCGACATGGTCGCCAAGGCCTGACCGCGCCCCGCCCGCTGATCCACAGAGGAAAACATCATGTCCCTTCCCCGCGTTCTCAAGAACTTCATCCTGTTCAACGACGGCACCGGCTACCTCGGCGAGGTGCCCGCCTTCACCCCTCCCAAGCTCAGCCGCAAGATGGAGGACTACCGTGCCGGCGGCATGAACGGGCCCATCGGCATCGACCTCGGCATGGAAGCCCTGGAGTCCGACTGGACCGCCGCCGGGTACATGCGCAGCCTGTTCGCCCAGTGGGGCACGCCCACGCACGACGGCGTGCTGCTGCGCCTCGCCGGCGCGGTCCAGACCGACGACACCGGCGAGGTGCAGGCGGTCGAGATCGTCATGCGCGGCCGCCACAAGGAAATCGACTTCGGCGAGGCCAAGGCCGGCGAGAAGACCGAGATCAAGGTGAAGTCCTCGCTGAGCTACTACAAGCTCACGATCGACGGCGTCGTGATCATCGAGATCGACTTCGTGAACTTCATCGAAGTCGTCGACGGCGTCGATCGCATGGCGCAGATCCGCCAGGCACTCGGCCTGTTCTGAGCTGACTACAACCCGGCCGCGCCGGCAGCTGCCGGCGCATCCCCTCATCCCTCACCTTCTTTCACAGCACCATGAACCTCAACGACCACAGCGTTACCGACGTCACGCCGAAGCCCACCAGCACCACGGAAGCTGCCGCCGGCGAAGTCATCCTCGACACGCCCGTGCAGCGTGGCGGACAGTCGATCACCAAGGTGCTCATCCGCAAGCCGCGCTCCGGCGAGCTGCGCGGCACCTCGCTGGCCGCCCTGATGCAGATGGACGTGGTTGCACTGACCACCGTGCTGCCCCGCCTCACGGTCCCCACCCTCACGAAGCCCGAGGTCGAAGCACTGGAGCCGTCCGACCTGCTGCAGTGCGGCACCGAGGTGGTGAATTTTTTGCTGCCGAAGGCGGATCGGATTCCCGCATCCCAGAGCACGTAGAAGACGCCATGGCGGACCTCGCCTTCGTCTTCCACTGGCGCCCCGCCGAGATGGATGACATGGCGGTGTCCGACCTGATGCAGTGGCGCGAGCGCGCCCGTGAACGCCACGAACCGCCCAAGTAGACCCATGCGCCACCTTCCCCCCTTCCAGCTCCATTCGCGCCTCGTGGCGGCCTCGCAAGGGGGTGCACATGTCCGGTAGCGGCGATCTGCGCCTGATGGTGATCCTGCAGGCGCTGGACAAGGCCTCCGCGCCCTTCAAGAAGGTCTCCGAGAGCAGCAGCAAGGCCGCGAGGGCCCTGCGCGAAGCCCGCGACCGCCTCAAGGAACTCAACACCCAGCAGAAGAGCGTCGGCGAGTTCCGCGAGATCCGCGCCGGCCTGCAGGACACCACCACCAAGCTCACGGCCGCGCAGGCGCGCGTCAAGCAGCTGGCGCAGGGGCTGGGCGCCCTGGGCCCGCCGTCCAAGGCCATGATCCGCGACTTCGCCGCGGCGAAGCGAGAGGCAGCAGCTCTCAGCGAACAGCACCAGCGGCAGGCCACCCGCGTGCAGGCCCTGCGCGACAAGCTCACGGCCGCAGGCATCAGCGCGAGCGCCATGGGCACGCACGAGCGCCGGCTGCGCACCGAGATCTCGGCGGCTAACCGCGCCATCGACGAGCAGACCGCCAAGCTCAAGCAGTTGGGCGATCGGCAGCGCGCGATGCATGCCGCCAAGGCCGATTACCAGAAGGGCAAGCACCTCGGCCACAACACCGCCGTCGCCGGCGCCATCGCGGCCGGCTCGGGCTTCGCGGTGCTGCACGCCATGCGCGCACCGATCGAGGAAAGCTCCAAATTCGCGACCGAGCAGCAGCGCATCGCGGCGCTCGGCCTGGGCGACAAGATCACGGGCGACGCCATCAAGTATGCGAAGGCCATGGAGACCTACGGCACCAGCACCCGGGACAACCTGATGCTCGTGCGCGACGGCCTGACAGTGTTTGCCGACCTCCACCACGCCGAGATGGTGGCGCCCACGCTGGCAAAGATGAAATTCGCCAACGAGGCGATCTACGGCGAAGAGCAGGGCCACGAGAACGAGAAGAAGTTCATGGACATGCTCAAGGTCATCGAGCTGCGCGGCGGCCTGGCCAACGAGAAGGTGTTCAAGGACCAGGCCGACAAGATCCAGCGCGTGATCGCTGCCACCGGCGGGCGCGTGCAGGGCGAGGAATGGCTCAACGTCATCAAGACCGGCGGCGTCGCGGCCAAGGGCCTCACGGACGAGGCCCTCTACTACCAGATGGAGCCGCTGGTGCAGGAAATGGGCGGCCACCGCGTGGGCACCGCGATGATGTCTGCCTACTCCAACATCTACCAGGGCAAGACGACCAAGCGCTCGGCACAGATGCTGATGGATCTCGGTCTGATCGCCGACCCTTCGAAGGTCAAGCACGACAAGGTCGGCCAGATCTCGCAGCTCGGTGTCGGCGCGCTCAAGGGCAGCGAGGTCTTCCGGGAGAACCAGTTCGAGTGGATGGAAAAGATCCTGCTGCCTGCCCTTGCCGCCAAGGGCATCACCGAGAAGCAGCAGGTGCTCGACGCCATGGGCGGCATGTTCAGCAACCGCACTGCCTCCAACCTGTTCGCGCAGATGTACCTGCAGCGCGAGCAGATCCACAAGAACGCGAAGCTCAACGCCGGCGCCGATGGCATCGGCACGCTGTACGACCGCGCGCTGCAGACCTCCTCGGGCGCCGAGCTGGAGCTGGCCGCGCGGCGCAACGATCTCTACAAGCAGTTCGGCGACAGCATCATGCCGGCCTATGTCGCGGCGCTGAAGCTCGCCACGGCCGCTATGAAGGGTCTCACGAACTGGATGGCGGCGAACCCACGCCTTGCGCAGCTGCTGGCGACCGGCCTGGGCATCCTTGCGGTGGCGCTCGTGGCGCTCGGCGGCATCCTGCTGGTGGTGGGCCCTGCGATCCTGGGATTCGTCGCCATGCGGTTCGCTTTCGCTGCCATGGGCATTCAGGGCGGCGTGCTCGCCCGTGTGCTGGGCCTGCTCGCCACGGGCTTCCGCCTGGCCGGCACCGCGCTACTGTGGCTCGGCCGCGCGCTGCTGCTGAATCCCATCGGCCTCATCATCACCGCGATCGCGGTCGCGGCCTACCTGATCTACCGCTACTGGGGTCCGATCAGCACCTTCTTCGTCGACCTGTGGAATCGCGCGAAGGCCGCCTTCGACCAGTTCTGGCAGTACCTGGGCGGCTCGGTGCCGGCTGCACTCGCCACGGTCGGCAGCGCGATCCTGAACTGGTCGCCGGCCGGGCTCTTCTACCAGGCGTTCGCCGAGACGATGCGCTGGTTTGGCTTCGAGCTGCCGGGCAAGTTCACCGAGTTCGGCAGCCAGATGATGCAGGGCCTGGCCAACGGCATCACGGGCGCGCTCGGGCAGGTTCAGGGCGCAATATCAGGCGCGGCAGATTCGGCCCTGGCGTGGTTCAAGGAAAAGCTCGGCATCCGCAGCCCGAGCCGGGTCTTCATGCTGGCCGGCAACGAGATCAGCAACGGGGCGGCGCTGGGCATCGCCGGCCGCGCGGGCTACGTGCGCCAGGCTGCGCTCGGCATGGCAACGGCTGCCGCCTCAGTGCTGCCCATGGGGACGGCCGGCGCGGAAGCGCTGCGCTTCGACACCCGCGCGCCGATCAGCGCCAGCGCCGGCCAGCTCGCCCCTGTCGCCGGCGCCAAATACGAGATCCACATTCACGCGGCGCCGGGCATGAGTGCTCAGGAGATTGCCCGCGCCGTGTCGATGGAGCTGGACCGCCGCGAGCGCGCGAAGAGCGCCGCCGGCCGGTCCTCGTTGACCGACCGCGACTGACCGGAGTACCTCATGAGCATGATGATGGCCTTGGGCCAGTTCGTTTTCAGCCTCGACACGCTGGCCTATCAAGAGCTGCAGCGGCAGATGAAGTGGCGCCACGCCAGCAACAGCCGCATCGGCGCCCGCCCTGCACGGCAGTTCCTCGGCGTGGGCGACGACACCTTCAACCTCTCAGGCGTGCTGATGCCCGAGCTGACGGGCAGCACCGCTTCCCTCGACGAACTGCGCGAGATGGGCAACCTGGGCGCCTCGTGGCCGCTGGTCGACGGCATGGGCATCGTGTACGGCCTGTACGTCATCGAGGGCCTCACCGAGACGAAGACGGTGTTTCTGCCGAACGGCGCGGCGCGGCGCATCGAGTTCCAGCTCCAGCTCGAGCGCGTTGACGACGACCAGACCGACTCCATCGGCGATGACGAACAGACCGACGGCATCGGCGGCGACGAAGAGGTTGCGGCTTGACGATGGACCCGCAAGACCAGGCCACCGCGCACCCTGCGCCCAGCTACCGCCTGAAGCTCGGCGAGCGGGACATCACCCCGGCCGTGGACGCGCGCCTGATCAGCATGACGCTGTCGGAGTGCCGCGGCAACGAGGCCGACCAGCTCGATCTGGTGCTTGACGATCACGATGGCGCGCTGGAAATTCCCCGCAAGGGCGTCGAGCTGCAGCTGGCGATCGGCTGGGCCGGCACCGACCTGGTCGACAAGGGAACGTTCATCGTCGACGAGGCCGAGCATGCCGGCGCGCCCGACCAGATCTGCATCCGCGCGCGCAGCGCGGAAATGCACCAGTCGTTGCGCACACGCGTGGAGCGTAGCTTTCACGGCGTGACGCTGGGCGAGATCGTCCGGCAGATCGCCGCCCGGCACCAGTTGGTGGCGCGCATCGATCCCACGCTCGGAGCCCGCCAGATCGAGCACATCGACCAGACCAACGAGAGCGACCTGAACTTCCTCACGCGCTTGGCGAAGCTGCACGATGCCGCCGCAACGATCAAGCGCGGGCGCCTGCTGTTCCTGCCCATCGTCGGCACAACCACGTCGAGCGGCGAAAGCCTGCCAGTGATCGAGATCACGAGAGCCGATGGCGATAGCCACCGCTATCACTCCAGCGACCGAGACGCGTACAGCGGCGTGCGGGCCTACTGGCACGATCCGAAGCGCGCGAAGAGGCGCGGGGTGCTGGTGGGGGTCAGCGGCAATGCGAAGCGGCTCAAAGACACGTTCGCGAACGAGGCCGATGCGCGCGCGGCGGCGCAGGCCGAATGGCGGCGCATTCAGCGCGGGCTCGCGACCTTCGAGCTGACGCTGGCGATGGGTCAGCCCCTGCTCACCCCTCAATCGCCGGTCAAGGTCTCAGGATGGAATAAACCAGAGATCGACGACACGGACTGGCTGTCGGTCAAGGTTCGCCACACGATGACCGGGGACGGCGGCTTCACAACGCATGCAGAGATGGAAGTGGAAGGCACCGGCGAACGCGAGCCCAGCAGCGTAGAAGAGGAATAAGAGCCGACGTGCTCTGGCACCTATCGATCGAGATCTAGCTCAAGAAACTTTTCCAGCAACGGCGTCGGATGAAAGACGCCGCCGTCATAGCCCCCGCTGGTTGCGACCAAACCCGTCGCTTGTAGAGCCAGGAGCATCATGGGATCTGACCGACCCGCCTCTATGCGAGCATCTTCGGGTGTTTCGGCATAGGCGCGCGCTCCCGTCAGCTCGTGCGGTGGGGTCCGCTCAATCGCGACCACAAGGCGCTTCAGTTCGAGATCGCTGATCCTTCCGCGAGCAAAGGCGGCGAAGGTCTTCGCCACCATCTCCGGTTGTCTGTCGATGGACAGGCCATCCAAGATCTCGAGCAGACGCTCACCCACCTGGCCCCGGAAGCCTTCGCTTTGCTCCAGCTTCTCCAGCATCTCTGCACGCTCTTTTTCGTCGATGTCACTGAGCGACTCAAGGAACCGCAGGATCTTCTTCGCCAATAGGCGATCACGAGCTGACGCTCCGACCTTTGCGAGCGCGACAACAGACCCTACAAGAGGCAGATCTTTAACGAAGCCGTCTTGGTCCAGCAATGCATCGATTCCTGCTTCCGCGACTTCCTTGGCCAGGCCGCCAAGCTCGGCTGACTTGACGGTCCGTGTGAGTTCATTCGACAGTTTTTTGAACACTGAGTTATCTCCTCTCTGAAGCGAAGCAATGAAACAACTCAGGGCACACGCTGAAGGATCAGGATAGTGCCGCCCGCCGCTGCCGGGATAACCGGTCCGAGCCACGCGCATAGGGCAAGCATCGGCCGCGAAGGCACCTTGCCGGTCTTCTTGTCAGTCAACCATTCTGGGTTGATAAATCCGACGATGCAGACCACGAAGAGGAATACAGCAAACGCGAGAAGTGCCCAGCCCAAGAAAGTCAGCATGCTCAGCTCCAAAGATCACCGGCACCTCGCCGGTCTACTCATCGAGGTCTAACGGCCCGAAAGCGACCTGATCCAACTCGTCGAAATCTAGCCAGTTTTCGGTGTCCAGCCAGCGAAGCAGAGCCCACAAGAGCTGAAGCCACCCAGGGCGCCCACTACCCCGTCTTCTGTTTCGCGAGCGAAGAAAGCACCCTCCGGGCCGCAGCGCGCCCTTCTTCATCCGAGTGCTTGTAGTTGTCCAGCAGCGCAGCCTCGTCGGGGGTTAGGCGGCTTTCTACAGGCGCAGAACGCTGGCCGATCAGCACATAGAGCACGTCTACTCCGACCTCGGCTGCGGCCGTTAGTGCATCGGCGTTGGGCGACTGTTCACCCCTCTCCCACGCGACCAAAGTCCGCCGCGACACATCGAGGGCGGCTGCAAATTGTTCCTGCGAGAGGCCGGTTCGGTCGCGCTCCTCGCGCAAGCGATCGCCCACGGCTGCGCGATTTTTCTCACTCATATCTTGACTTGCGCGATATTTCTCGCAAGAATGGCTTAACTGTGCAATTTTCTGTTCCACAAGCATACCGCCGCCCATGAAGCCCGCCTCGAAGACACCGCGCCGTGCGCCGAACGGCGTGATCAGCGACAAGCCGATCCCTATCCGGCTGTTGCCTGCCGAGCGGGCCAAGCTCGAAAAGATGGCCGAGCGTGAGCAGCGTTCCCTTGCCTCGGTGTCCCGGTTGGTGCTCCTGCGCGGCCTCGCCGTCTGCGAGCGCACGAAGACGCTCACCAGCTGACGCGACCCACCCCTTCCGAGCACGACCATGACCTACCCCGATCCCAAGCGAGTGCGTTCCAAGCGCTACACGATCCGCCTCGACGACTACGAGGATGGGCTCGTTCAAGCAATGGCTGACTATCAGGGCGAGCAGCTCGCGACGTTGTTGCGTGAGCTGGCCCTGCGTGAAGCGCGGCAGGTGCTGGGGTTGGTTCATGAGCCGAGTCTCGACCGGCGAGCGGCCTAAAGGAAGGCCGCAAACAGCCGCTTCACGGCGCAAAAAGAGCAGCCGAAAAGATGCCCGAGCACACCATCACCTTCACCGACGAAGACCACGCGCTGATCGAGCGCGTGCAGTTGGAACGCGGGCTGCCCACGTTTGAATCTGCTGCCGAATGGCTGGTGAAGGCCCGCCTTCGCCGCGCTGCTCGCGCCACGACCGGGCGCGGCCGTGCCCTCTACCTCGTCGACCGGCGCACGGCGCCCGTGGAGCCGCGATGAGACTGCGCTGCCCTCATTGCGACCACCTCGGCTCCATTCGGACCACCAAGGTGATGACCGCGACCGTATCGCACCACTACGTGGTGTGCAGCAACTTCGAATGCGGGCACACCTGGCGTGCGACCACTGAGGCGGACATGACGATCTCGCCCTCGGCCACGCCCGCCCCGTCCGTGCACCTGCCTCTCGCATCGCACATGCGCCGTGACGTGCTGGCCCAGCAGATCCGCTCGGGCAACACGGCCGAGCACACGCCCCTCATGACGCCGCCGGAAACGCGTGATCTCTTCGCGCCGGCCAGCGTCGACGGGCCCTCATAGCGCCCAGAGCACTCTGCTCGATCCCCCTTTCACCCAACCCCTGCGGTGCCTGTTCGGAGGCCCTGCGGGACGTGCTCACCCCGGAGGTTTCCAAATGACAGCACTGATCCTTCTCCACCCCTACGTCGGGAGCGCCGCATGAACACCGCCGCGCTCATCAAGCTCTGGAACCTCACTCAGAAGCACAGGGGTACGTCTGGCGCCCGCGCGGCTGCCGGCGTGCTTCTCGGCCTCTACAACGGTCACCGGTTCCCTTTCGACCTCACGGATCTGCGGCTGCTCGACGAGGGCAACCTGGCTGCGGCCATCGCCGTGATCAACAGCGACGCCTCGCGCTGCCAGATGGAGGTGCACGAATGGCTCAACCTCCTGTCGAGCCGCCATGACTTCGGCCAGCGCTTCGAGCACATGGCTCACGACTGGAAACGCAAGGGGAAGTGCAGGCGGGAGGGCCTGCAGCCGCTCGACCCTGAATTCGTCGTGTTCGCGGAGCCTGACCCCGTTCCGCATGCCCCGCCCGGTACGGCGTTTTTCAGCGAAGGCGGTGAAGCGTGACCGGTCAGCACTCAGCCACTCGCGCCAACGCCCACAGCTACCTGTGGCGGCAAGTCTTCTTCACAGACCCCATCGGACAGTGGCTGTGCCCGTCCGGTCATTCCTGCCGCTGGTCTATCGCGCGCGGCAATGCAGGCGTGACGGGCCGCGTTCAAAGGCGCAGCGCCGCCCTCGTCCAGACGCAGGAGGCAGCATCGTGAGCGCCCGAATCCTCGACCAGGGCGGCAATCACTGGGTGCCCCACGGCCACACGATCTGCCACAAGCAGAACGGCAACCCCGACGCGACGCCCGGTGTCGGGCTCGACGTCTACTCGTACCACAGTGCCGGCGGCAGCAACCGAAGCCATCGGCCCTTCGTGCTGGTGGTGGTCGGCTCGGGCCCGACCGCCGGCATCCTGCCCCTGCACATCACGCCGGACGATGCCCGCGCACTCGCCACGGCCTTGAACCGCGCCGCAGCCGCCGCCGATGCCGCCGACGCCGCTGTGCAGGCCCGCCGTCGCCGCCAGGAGGTGTCTGCCTGATGCGCCGGACCGCCTACCGCCCCTTGCAACTGCGCGTGTCGATCGCCGGCCTGCTGGCCATGCTGCCCGCCCTCGCGGTGGTGCTGATTGCAGTCCTGCTCGGCCGCGCGCTCGCGCTGGCTGGGTTGCTCTGAGGGCTCCATGCACAGCGATCTCTACGACGAAATCAGCACGGCGCTCGAGCGGGACTTCGAGTTCAAGCTCTCCAGCGATCGGCAATACCTGCAGAAGGGCAAGTGCCCCAGCTGCGGCCAACGCGAGATGTGGACGTGGGCCGCGAAGCCGCTGGTGGTCATCTGCCAGCGCACCAACAACTGCGGCTACCAGTCGCACGTCAAGGACTTGCTGCCCGACTTCTTCGACAACTGGAGCGAGCGCTTCCAGAAGCCCGAGCAACAGAAGCCACCAGAGCAGCAGAACCCCAACGCCGCGGCCGATGCCTATCTCGCCGAAAGCCGTGGCTTCGACCTGTCCCTGATCAAAGGCCTGTACACACAGGAGCACTACTTTGACGCTCGCGCCGATGGCGGGCGCGGCGCCGGCACAGGCACCGTCCGCTTCCAGCTCGAGGAGACCTGGTGGGAGCGCTTCTTCGACGCGCCCCACCGCTTCGGCAAGAAGAAGGCCAACTTCAAGACCGGCGGCGCCTACAAGGGCGCATGGTGGGCACTGCCCTCGCTGTCGTTCGCCGAGCCGGCACCGACCGAAACCGCCCTGTCTGCGGCCCTTCAGCAGGCGATGCGCGCCGCCGGCACCAGCAACACCGAAGCGCCCACCACCAATCCGCCCCCGACCGAACTGTGGCTCGTGGAAGGCATCTTCGACGCGATCGCGCTGGCGCATCACGGCATCGCCGCCGTGGCGCTGCTGAGCTGCAACAACTACCCGGAGAAGGCGCTCGCCGCGCTCAAGGCCCAGCTCGAAGCCCAGGGCGGCACCGTCCCTGCGCCCGTGCTGGTGTGGGCCTTCGATGGCGATACCGCTGGGCGGGCTTTTACGCTGAAGTACGCGCGCCGCGCCCGCGATGAGGGCTGGGTGTGCGAGGCCGCTCAGATCCCGCAGGACAAGGGCAAGAAGGTCGACTGGAACGACGCGCACCAGCACGACCGGCTCAAAGAGAGCCACCTCAGGGAGTACCGCTACCACGGCGCGCTGCTGCTGGCCGACTCGGCGCAGGAGAAAGCGCTGCTCATCTACAACCACACCGGCCGCGCGGAGTTCGACTTCGACCACGGCAATCGGCTGTGGTGGTTCAAGCTGGATCTCGACCGCTACGGCAAGGCGCGCGACGCGCTGCGCGAGGCCATCAAGGAAGGCACCCGGGAGGAAATGACAGAGGACGCCCAGCGCGACCAGGCGCTGCTCGAGTCCCACACCATCCAGAACATCGCGAACTGCCTGCCTCGGGCCCTCTACTACCAGAAGAACGAGGTCACCGACGAGGCCTGGTACTACTTCCGCGTCACGTTCCCGCACGACAGCCCGGCAATCAAGGCCACGTTCACCTCAGGCCAGCTCACGGCCGCCACCGAGTTCGAGAAGCGGCTCCTGCACATCGCACCAGGCGCGATGTTCAGCGGCAGCAGCCACCAACTCAAGAAGATCATGCAGTGGCAGCTGGACAACCCGAAGGTGGTCCAGACCATCGATTTCATCGGCTACAGCGCCTCGCACAAGGCCTACATCCTCGGCAAGGTGGCCGTACGCGAAGGCCAGATCCACGAGGCCAACAAGGAAGACTATTTCGAGTTCAACAAGCTCTCGATCAAGTCGCTTCAGAAGTCGATCCAGCTGCGGATCAATGCCGACCGCGAGGGCTATCAGCGGGCATGGCAGCAGCACCTGTGGCGCGCCTTTGGTGCCAAGGGCTACATCGCGTTGGCATTCTGGTTTGGCAGTCTCTTCGCCGAGCAGGTACGCGCCGAACAGCAGAGCTTCCCGTTCCTTGAGATCGTCGGCGAGCCCGGCGCCGGCAAGACCACGCTGATCCAATTCCTTTGGAAGCTGCTCGGGCGTGACTACGAGGGCTTCGACCCCTCGAAGTCCACCGCCGCCGGACGCCTGCGCACGTTCACGCAGGTCAGCAACCTTCCCATCGTGCTGATCGAGTCGGACCGGGAGACGAAGACCGGCGGGCAGGCCCACGTGAGGTCGTTCGACTGGGACGAGCTGAAAGACGCCTACAACGGCAACAGCATCCGCACCACCGGCGTGAAGACCGGCGGCAATGAGACATACGACCCGCCCTTCCGCGCGTCGATCGTCATCAGCCAGAACAACCAGGTGCAGGCCTCGCAGGCCATCATGGAGCGGATCTGCCACATGACCTTCGACACCGGAGGTTTCACGCAGTCCAGCTACGAGAGCGCCAAGACGCTCGAGAAGGTGGAGATCGAGACGGTCAGCGGTTTCATCCTGGCCGCGCTGCGCCGCGAGGCCGAGGTGATGCAGGCCATCACCAACTCGCACGACGAGAACATCCGCTTCCTGCTCGCGCAGGACGGTATCCACAAGCCGCGCATCGCGAAGAACCACGCCCAGCTGCTGGCGATGGCCACGGCCATGCGCGGCGTGGTGAAGCTCTCGGACGAGCAGTTCGACCAGGTGCAGGCGCAGATCGTCACGATGGCCCGCGAGCGCCAAAGCTCGATCAACGCCGACCACCCGCTGGTGCACGAGTTCTGGGAGGCCTTCGACTACCTCGACAGCCTCGGCGTGGAGTCGGTCAAGCACGGGCACATCGACCGCCCGCTGCTCAACCACAGCCGCACGCCCGAACAGATCGCGGTGAACCTCAACGAGTTCGTCGAGAAGGCGAATACGCACCGCCAGCAGATCCCGCTGATGGCCGATCTGAAGAAGGTGCTGCGTACCAGCAAGACCCGGCGCTTCCTCGACATCAAGTCGGTCAGCAGCGCCATCCGCGTGCGAGTGGAGCAAGGCACCGAGGTCGCCAAGACGGTGCACTGCTGGGTGTTCGAACGCCCGGCGCGCGGCTCCTGAAGCCCATGGAGCCCAACGCCATGCAGATCACCGAATCCCGCCCCTTCCGCTGCCACTACCGGCACGCCGTGCCCGGCCAGGCGCCGATCGCGCTCTTCATCCAGCTGCGCGCGCGCGACGCCGACGCGGCCCAGCGCCTCGCCGAAGCCGCTGTGGGCCGGCTGGTCGACCGCGTCGAGCCTGTCCCCTTCCCCTTTTCCATCACCAACCCTGCAAAGGAGGTCTGACCATGCACGCCTACATCGTGAAGGTCATCGACGCCACTGGCGTCTTCTACGGGTACGTCCAGCTCGCCACCTCGTGCGCCGCAGCCGAAGGCCTTGCCTTCGACCGCTTCGGCGACGTACGGCTGCTCAGCGTGCGGAGGTCGGCATGAACGCAGCCCGCAAGACCATGCCGACGCGCAGCATCTACGCGCCCACCTTCAAGTACCGCGACTCGGCACATACCGACATTCGCGAGACGTTCAAGGCCGCTCGGCGCGCGCTCGCCCGCGAAGCCCAGCGCAAGGCCGAGGAGCGCCAGCAGAGCCTGGAACTCGACAACGTGGTGCCCATGCCCTCGCGAGGTGGCAAATGAGCGACTACGGCATCGCGACCGCGCCGGATACGGCGGTCGTGCAACTCGTGTTCACGTCGCCGCCGTGCGTGGGCCACAGCAAGCCCATGGAACGGGCGCTGGTGACCTCGTTTCGGGCTTGCGAGCTGTGCACGCACTCGACGGCCCGCGCCGGACGTCTGCTGTGCGACAGCCCGGCCGTGCGGCTGACGGGCCAGCCCGAAGCGCTGGACGTGGCACGGGCGCCGGCCGGCAACTGCGGGCCCAACGCCAGGCATCTCGACATGCCGGGCTGGCACTGACGAGGAGAAGCCGCCATGGCCCACGCGATCGAGCCCACCGACCAGATGCTGCGCGAAGCCTGCGCACGCATGGCGGAGCGCTTTCACTGGGCCGATGACTTCGAGGCGGTGATGCAGGACCGCGTGCGCAGCCGACTGGTGCGCATCGCAGCCCGGCATCCGACCGCCGCCGGCAGGGCACCCGCGCCGCCGCGCGCGCCGGCTTGCCGCCCCTTCCAGCCGCCCACCAGCGGAATCCCTCTCTTCGACCGCAAGCGCGCCGCCTCGGGCGAGCGCGATGACGACTGACTCAACCACTTCAGAGACTCAACATGAAACGCGTCTACATCGAGGCCCCTCGTGCCTTCGGCAAGGTCACCCAGCGCAGCATCACGGTGATCGCCTTCACCGGGAAGACCGGCGCGGGCAAGGACAGTTGTGCCGCTGTCCTGCACAACCGCTTCCAGTTCGAAACCATCGCGTTCGCCGACGCACTGCGGCGCGAGATCGCGGCGGCATGGCGTCTCGACGAGCGGATGCTCAACTTCCGGCCGACGAAGGAATTCTCGATTCCTGCGCTCGCCGTGGGCATGTGCAGCGACCCTGCCTTCATCAACTGGTGCTTCGATGCCGACGAGAGCCTGCACGAGCCGCGCAGCCCGCGCTGGGTGATGCAGCACTGGGCCGACTACCAGCGCCGTTACCGCCCGACCTACTACGCCGACATCGTCACGCGCTGGATCAGCCGGCAGGCCTCAGTGGGCTTCCGCCGCTTCGCGGTCACAGATCTGCGCGATCCGGTCGAGGTGCAGGCCCTGATGGCCCTCGGCGTGCAGTTGAGCGTGGTCCGCGTCCTGGGCCCGCACGCGGCCGGGCTCAGCGCCGACACGGCGCACCACAGCAGCGAGCGGCACCAGATCGATGCGGACTTCGATCTGGTGAACGATGGAAGCCTGGAGCTGCTCGCCGAACGCGTCTCGGCCTTGCCGCCGGTGCGGTGCCTGACCGACGAAGGTCGCGCTGCGTTCACGCAGGAAATGCTCACCGGCCGCTTCAGCAGCGAGGCCCATCCATTGGAGGAACTGGTCAAGCAGTACCACGAGCGCTGCGAGACCTACGACCGCAGCGTATGCACGGGGCCGGTGGGCGTCGACGGCATCCTGCCAGCCACCGACCGTGAGCGCAGCCTCATCAACCTCAACGCGCAACGCGTGCGCCAAGAGATCCTCGAGCGCAACGGCATCGGCCCTGCCGCCTTCAGCGCCGCCCTGGCCTCTTTCGGTCGCCGGGGAGTCTGATCGTGGACGAGCTCTTCGTCCTCCTCGACATCACGGGCTGCGAAAACTGGCCTTTCGCCCTGCAGTACCTCACCGGGCCGGCCTCGCCGCGCAGCATTCCGCCGGAAGGCCGTTCGAACGTGCTGCAGGTCAGCCGCAGCGCTGCCGAGCGCGAGGCCGTGCGACTGGCAGAAATGCATCCGGGCCGCACCTTCGGACTGTTCCTCGCCACTCACGCGACGGTGCGCGCCGAGATCCCGACGTACGTCAACTTCAAAGGCGATCCGTTGCAGACGCGCACCCTTTGTCAGTTGGCGCCCATCGACGATGGCATCCCCTTCTGAGGCCTGACATGAAGCACCAGAAGACACGCCATCGCCGCCCGGTGCGCACGCGCGCCGAGTTGGCCCGCAGCGGCCCGGTCGCCACAGCCGTCGCGCTGCAGCGCATGAGCAGCCACATGACAACGGTCAGCATCGACATCTACTTGACGTCGGACGGCGAACCGGCGCGCGAGCTGCTTTCTCACCTGGGCTGGCTCATCGCCCTGGGCGCGGAGATCTCGGCGACCGTCAAGCCCGGCATGCCCGAGGCGAAACGCCTGCACGCCGCCCTGCGCACGGTGATCCAGATGAGCATGGACAACGCCTGGCAGTCCAGCCAGGCCGGAACGCTCGACATTGCCGCCAACGAATCCAAGGCGCTGCTGATCGCCCACGCGTCGATCGGTCTCGACCTCATCGCCAGCGCCGACTGGCTCGCATCCCGCATCCGCGACGGGCAGGCACGTCTTTCCGACGTGGCCGGCGCGGAGATCTATTCCAACGAACCTACCGGAGCTTCTGTATGACGGAGATCGTCAATCACTTTCATGTCTGCGGTGGAGTCGGCAGCGGCGCTGCTGGCTTCAACGATGCAGACCCGAGCATCGGCCCTGTACGGGGCAAGATGCGGTGCATCGGCGGTGTCGACAACGATCCCCGCGCCTGCCGCGACTTCAAGCGCCTGACGGGCGTGGAACAGGCCTGCATCGACCTGTTCACGCTGGGGATGTATCGGCGTTTCCACGACCGCATGCCGCCGCCCGGGTGGCGCGAAGCCACCCCCGACGACATGCGCAAGGCCGCGCACGGCCTGTTCCCGCACATCGTCTTCACCTCGATGCCCTGCAAGGGCTTCTCGGGCCTGCTGAGCGCACAGAAGAGCACAACCGACAAGTACCGCGCACTCAACGAGCTGGTGCCGCGCGCCATGATGCTGACGATGGAGGCCTTCGCGGACGATCTGCCCGGCCTTTTCATCTTCGAGAATGTGCCGCGCATCGCCAGCCGCGGGCGCCCGCTGCTCGACGAGGTCGACAAGCTGATGGGCTACTACGGCTACATCGGCGCGGAGACGGTCCACGACTGCGGCGAGCTGGGCGACGGTCTCGGCCAGAGCCGCAAGCGCATGCTGAAGGTCTTCCGGCACAAGAAGAAGGTGCCGCCCTTCCTGTACGAGCCGCATAAGCGGCGCCTGCACGCCGTGGGTGACATCCTGCGCCACATGCCCCTGCCAGGCGATGCCGCTGGCGGCCCTATGCACCGGGTGCCG
Source organism: Variovorax sp. YR266 (assembly GCF_900107295.1). Classification (NCBI taxonomy): domain Bacteria; kingdom Pseudomonadati; phylum Pseudomonadota; class Betaproteobacteria; order Burkholderiales; family Comamonadaceae; genus Variovorax; species Variovorax sp. YR266. The sequence goes on along the minus strand of NZ_FNPM01000017.1, from coordinate 44,584 downwards.
GCGCTGCAGTGGAAGACCTGGGTTCGCCTGGCCTTCGTGGAAGCCGGCAGCGACTGGCGCAGCCTCAACAAGCTCGCGGTGGAAGACGGCAAGCTGCGCGACTTCCTGCTGGTGCCCGACATGCGGAGCGGCCCACTCGGCGTGCGCCGTTGGGAGGAACCGACCGGCACCGTCGCCGGCGAGAGCCTGCCGACGAATGGCGCATTCTCGGTGGCTGACGTGCGCTTCGATCAGTCCGCGAAGTGGAAGGACGGTCAGGCCCTCGGCGTGCGCCGCTGGGGCGAGCACACGGGCACGGTGGCGGGTCAAACCGGGCCGCTGCAGGGCGCCTACAGCGTCGCCGACGTGCGACACCAAGGGCCGGCCAAGCACTCCAACGAGTTCCGCATCGTGGCCTGGGGCAAGGCGGCGCAGGCAGTGACCAGCGCACACGGCTCGGGACAGGCCGTCGCAGATCCACGCCCGGACCGGCAGGGCAAGCTGTTCTCGAAGTACCCGGTCACGGCTTGGAGCGGTGCCACCGGGACGGTGATCGGCGGCGACGACATGGGCGCCTACGCCGTGGCGGATCTGCGCCGCGATGGCCCGACCTTCGGGAAGTACGCGGTCACGGCGTACAACGAGCCCGCCGGCACGGTGATCGCCGGCTCCACCACGGGCCAGGGTGCCTTCGCAGTGGCCGACGTGCGCCCCGGCATGCAGCGCACGAAGGGCGATCACTACCTGACCGGTGGGCACTACGGCGTGGTGCCTTGGGAATCCAGCAGCGGGGCCGTCAGCGCCTCGGCATGTCACGACAACGGGCCTTGGAGCCTCGCCGACCCGCGTGCTGGAGGAGTTGAGCCCGAGGTCGAGGTGCCCGCGATGCCGGCGCCCTCTGACAAGCTGGTGTGCCGCATCCAGTCGCTCGACGGCACTTGGCACAGGCCCTTCACCACGCTCGAGCTGGCCGCGCTACAGAGCCTCATCGACCCCGAGGAATGGTTCGCCCCGGATGGTCCCGGTGGGCGCGGCGAGGCCTTCGTGCTCGACGGCGAGAGCGATCAGCGCTGGCGCGAGGGCATCGGTAACGCGGTGCCGCGCAAGGCGGCGAAGGCGATCGGCACGGTGATGGGACAGACGATCCTGCTGGCGCGCACGGGCGAGACCTTCGTGCTCGGCAGCACGCCGATCTGGGTCCGGCCGCTGGCCGTAGCGGTCAGCGTGGCGCAGGAAGGCGGTGTGGCATGACCGCGATCAAGGTTTTCGGTCTCCTCGCGCTGAATCCCGACCAGAAGCCGCTCATCGAGAAGCACTGTTTCGGTGACTGCGGCAAGGTCTCGATGGCTGGAGCCATCATGGACGAGCGAACGGGCGGTCTCTGGGTCTGCGCCGAGACTGTCTGCCCTTGGCTGAAGGGCGAGATGGACGAGCCCTATGGGACAACCATGTCTTTCGGCCAGGAGCACCACATCTTCCTGCGCGCGATCACCGATTCGCCGGCCAGCAAGGGAGGGGAACGCTCATGAGACACCTTTGCCACTGGCCCGGGTGCCAGCAGGAAGTGCCTCCGGCGCGATGGGGCTGCACGCCTCACTGGTATCAGCTACCCAAGGCGCTGCGCGATCAGATCTGGGCGACGTATCGCCCCGGCCAGGAAATCACGAAGACACCGAGCCGCGACTACATCGAGGCAGCACAGGCAGTGCAGGCATGGATCAAAGAGCACGGCGGGCCACCGCCTGGCTCGCGCTGGGCCCCTGCTCTGAGCATCCGCCAGCCTTGGGCCTGGCTGATCGTGAACGGCTTCAAGGACATCGAGAACAGGGAGTGGCGCACGCCGTTCCGTGGGCGCTTTCTCGTGCACGCCAGCAAGACGATGGCCCGCGTCTACTACGACGAGGTGCGCGACAGCCTGCAGGAAGTGATGGACGTCGATCAGATCCCGGTCTACGAGGATCTGCCGCGCGGCGGCATCGTCGGAGAGGCCCGCATCGTCGATTGCGTCGATCGCAGCGGCTCGCCATGGTTCATGGGACCGCACGGCTTCGTGCTGCGCGAGGCCAAGCCGCTGCCGTTCCGGGAGTGGAAGGGGCGGCTGCAGTTCTTCGACGTGCCGGAGGTCGCGGAATGAGGTTCTTCACCGGACTGCACCAACCCAGCGACGCGCGTCACTTTGACGGCGCTTTTGTCAGCGTGAACCGGTTGCGCGACCGGAAGGCGCCCATGCAGGTAGGCGACTGGATCATGGACAGCGGGGCCTTCACTGAGATCTCGCGCCACGGCCGCTACCGGCACGACGTGTCGACCTACGCCGCCGAGATCCGCCGCTGGGCCAACAACGGCTCCGGGCGACTGCTGGCCGCCGCAGCACAAGATTACATGTGCGAGCCGTTCATCGTGAGAATCACCGGCCTGTCAGTTCTTGAGCATCAACGGCTGACCATCGAGCGCTTCGACGAGCTGCGCGCCGAGGACACGAGCGGCGTATACATCCTGCCGGTTCTGCAGGGCTTCGAGCCCGTCGACTATTTCCGGCACCTGCACGCCTACGGCAACAGACTCGCGCCTGGCGCCTGGGTTGGCGTGGGGTCGGTCTGCAAACGCAACGGCGCTCCTGAGCAGGTGGCAGCGGTCCTCATGGCGATCAAGGCCGAGCGTCCCGATCTGCTGCTTCATGGCTTCGGGTTGAAGACCACGGCGCTAGCTCATCCGTTCGTGCGCTCGATGCTGCATTCCGCCGACTCGATGGCTTGGAGCTTTGCTGCGCGCAAGCAAGGCCGCAATGCCAACGACTGGCGCGAAGCGGTGCGTTGGACCGATGCGATCGCACAGCGCCCCATTCAGCACATGCTCGACTTGGGAGGCAATCCATGACGTATCCAGCAAGCCTCCTCAAAGGGAGCCAGCGCCTACAGACAACCACCTCTTCACCGCTGATCTACCGAAAGAAGACCGTTCTCGAGAAGTGCGGCATATCGGAAACGACTCTGCGCCGCTGGATGGCGAAAGAGGGGTTTCCTCGCCCTCGCCAGCTCGGCCCACGCGCCGTGGGCTGGGTCGCGATCGAGATTGATACGTGGCTCGTGGCGCGCCCGGTGGCCGACCACAACGATCCCGCCGAAGACTAGGGCTTTTTCGGGGCAGGCGGCAGCGGTGGCGGAATGCAGTAGTCGGCCCAGTCTTGCATCATCGAAGCCCGCTTGGCGAGCATGTCGCCACGGCGGTACGCTGCCTCCACCTTGCTCTCGATCGCGTGCGCAAGAGCCATTTCGGCCATTTCAGGAGGGTAGTGGGTGTGCTCAGCGGCCCAGTCCCGAAAAGTGGAGCGCCAGCCGTGGGGCACACACACCCGACCAGCCGCATCACGGAAGTCGAGCCGGCGCATGCACGCGGTCAGCGACATGTCCGATAGCTGCTGCAGCTGCCGACCGGGGAAGACTAGGTCGCAGTCCTCGTATCGAGGCATGGATTGAAGCAACGCGATCGCCTGCGCTGACAGGGGCACGCGGTGGGGTCGCTTCCCTTTCATCCGTGCCTCAGGCACGTCCCACAGTGCAGCCTCCAAGTCGAACTCCGCCCACCGGGCACCGCGGATCTCGCCTGACCGGCCAGCCGTCAGCACCTGAAACAGCAGGGCCTGCGCGCTCACTCCCTCGACCCGACTTATCGCATCGACGGCGGTCGCAGCGTTCTCAACCGGCACCGCTGGGTGGTGCTTGACCTTGGCGATCTTCTCTGGCTTCGGTAGCAGCTTGTCCAGATGGCCGCGCCAGCTCGCCGGGTTCTCGCCCGTGCGGTGCCCGCGTGTCTTCGCCCAGTCCAACACCTGTTCGATTCGCCCACGCAGCCGGCTGGCTGTCTCTGTCTTGGTTCGCCAGATCGGATCGAGCACTCGGAGCACTTCATCCTGGCCGATCACCGACACGTCCAGATGCCCAATGACCGGCTCGGCGTAGGTTTCGAGCGTGTTCTCCCACTGGTCGCGATGCTTGGGATTGCGCCATTCAGACTCCTTCGCGGCGATGAAGCGCTCGCAGGCGGTCTTGAACGTCAGCGCACGCGCCTGCGATGCGGCCGCAGCCTTTTTAACGGCCTTCCGTGCCTCAACCGGGTCTACCCCCTCGTCGATCAGCTTCCGGGCCTCCCGTGCCTTCTCCCGGGCCTGGGCAAGCGGTACGGACGGGAAGCTCCCGAGGCCCATGCGACGCCGCCGCGCTCCGATCACATAGCGCAGCACCCACGACCTCGAGCCAGCAACCACCTGCAGGTACAGCCCCTGCACTCCTCCAACGGCGTGCGCCCCTTCAGCACGAAGACGGCCGACCTCGATTGCAGACAGTTCACGAGAGCGCTTGGGCATCTGTTCTATAGGCCATCCCACAGGCCATCCCAAAAGCGCTTTCACGGTGCGTTACGGCTGCTTAGGGCGGGCCAGTATAGGCATCTCCCCAATGAAAAACGCGCCCTGAGGCGCGTTTTGGCGTATTGAAAAAGTCGTTCCCGGCGGAGAGTGTGAGATTCGAACTCACGGACGATTTCTCGTCGGCAGTTTTCAAGACTGCTGGTTTAAACCACTCACCCAACTCTCCGGAACTGCCGATTTTATGCCGACGGCGCCGCCCTACTCTTCGTCGGGCAGGAACATCGCCTGCAGATCGCTCAGAAAATCCAGCCCGCGCTCGGTCGGCCACACGCGGAACAGGTCGCGTGCCACAAGCCCCTTGCGCTCTGCTTCTTCAAGACCACGCTGGATCGACGTCATCGCCAGCCCCGTGCGTTCGCTGAATTGCGGCAGCGTGAAGCCCGTCTTCAGCCTCAGCGCGTTGAGCATGAACTCGAACGGCAGATCGGCCAGTGCCACTTCGTCGCTCTGCGACACCGCGGCGCCCGCGCGCGCGTTCTCCATGTACAGGCGCGGCTCGCGAAAGCGCACCTGCCGCACGATACGGTGCGCAAAGCTCAACTTGCTGTGCGCGCCGGCCCCAATACCGAGATAGTCGCCGAACTGCCAGTAGTTGAGGTTGTGCGCGCATTGGTGCCCCTCACGCGCATAGGCCGACACCTCGTAGCGCGACATGCCGTTGGCGCTGGTGCGCTCGGTGATGCGGTCGAGCATGGCGTAGGCAATGTCGTCTTCGGGCAGCGTGGGCGGGAACTTGGCGAACCAGGTGTTGGGCTCGATCGTCAGGTGGTACACCGAGATGTGCGGCGGCGCGAGGGCCAGTGCCTGCGAGAGGTCGGCGTCTAGGCCTTCCAGGGTCTGGCCCGGCAGCGCGTACATCAGGTCGAGGTTGAAGGTGTCGAAGGTGCTCGCGGCCTCTTCCAGGGCAGCGATGGCCTGCGCGCGGTCGTGCACGCGGCCCAGCGCCTTCAGGTGCTCGTCATTGAAGCTCTGCACGCCCACCGAAAGGCGCGTGACGCCGGCCGAGCGGTACGCGCGGAAGCGGTTGCGCTCGAAGGTGCCGGGGTTGGCTTCCAGCGTGATCTCGCAGTCGGGCGCGAGCTTGAGGCGTGCACGCACGTCGCCCAGCAGGCGGTCGATGGCTTGCGGCGAAAACAGGCTGGGCGTGCCGCCGCCGATGAAGATGGTATGGACCGTGCGGCCCCAGATGAGCGGCAGTGCGGCGTCGAGATCGGCTACCAGCGCGTCGATGTACGCCGCTTCGGGAATGCCGTCGATCTCGGCCTCGCTCGCCGCGCGCCATTCGTGCGAGTTGAAGTCGCAGTATGGGCATTTGCGCAGGCACCACGGCAGGTGGATGTAGAGCGACAGCGGCGGCAGCGCGCTGAGCTGCAGCGGACCGGGCCGCATCCAGTGCAGTACGTCGTTGGCCTGCGGCGCGCCCGTGGGCTGCGCCGGCAGGATCGGGAAGGTGGTGGCCATTACAGCCAGCGCTCGCGCATCAACGCCAGCATGGCCTGCGCCGCGCGGCCGCGGTGGCTGTTGGCGTTCTTCACTTCGGGCGGCAACTGGGCAAAGGTCTTGCCGAAGGCCGGCAGGAACATGACGGGGTCGAAGCCGAAGCCGTTGTCGCCAACGGGCGCGGGCGCGATCTCGCCGACCACGCGGCCGACGGCGATGAGCGGCTCGGGGTCGTCGTGGCTGCGCAGCGCGACCAGCGTGCTCACGAGCGCGGCGCGGCGGTTGGCCACGCCGTCGAGCTGTTCGAGCAGCGCCTTCACGTTGTTGGCGTCGCCCTTGGTGTAGCCGAACTGCGTGGCGTAGAAGGCGGTGTCGACGCCCGGCAGGCCGCCGAAGGCATCGACGCACAGGCCCGCGTCGTCGGCCATGGCCGGCAGGCCGGTGGCGGCGCTGGCATGGCGCGCCTTGGTCAGCGCGTTCTCGACGAAGGTGCGGAAGGGTTCTTCAGCCTCGCTCACGCCCAGCGCCGACTGAGGCACCAGGGTGACGGCCAGTTCGGCAAACAGTTGCTGGAGTTCAGCGAGCTTGCCTGCGTTGTTGGAAGCCAGAACCAGTTTCATAAAAAGTCAAAAGTGGCTGTGGCGTCCGCTCGGCGAGCGCCAGTAGCTGTTGGTCAGTTCGATGGCAGCAGCGCCTGCTGCTGCAGGGTCACTAGCTCGCCGATGCCCTTCTCGGCCAGGCCGAGCAGGATGTTCATTTCGTCGCGCGTGAAGGCCACGCCCTCGGCCGTGCCCTGCACTTCGACGAAATGGCCGGCGCCGGTCATGACGACATTCATGTCGGTGTCGCAGGCCGAGTCTTCGGTGTACTCGAGGTCGAGCAGCGGCGTGCCTTCGACGATGCCGACCGAGATGGCGGCCACGTGACCCTTGATGGGCGAGGCCTTGAGGGTGCCGGCGGCCAGCAGCTTGTTGACGGCGTCCTGCGCGGCGACAAAGGCGCCGGTGATGGCCGCGGTGCGCGTGCCGCCGTCTGCCTGCAGCACGTCGCAGTCAAGGTGGATGGTGCGTTCGCCGAGCACGGCGAGGTCGAATACGGCGCGCATCGAGCGGCCGATGAGGCGCTGGATTTCCTGCGTGCGGCCGGTCTGCTTGCCCTTGGCTGCCTCGCGGCTGCTGCGGGTGTGCGTGGCGCGCGGCAGCATGCCGTATTCGGCGGTGACCCAGCCTTCGCCGCTGCCCTTCTTGTGCGGCGGCACCTTCTCTTCGACCGAAGCGGTGCACAGCACGCGGGTCTGGCCGAACTCGATCAGCACCGAGCCTTCGGCGTGGATGGTGAAGCCGCGGGTGATGCGTACGGGGCGCAGCTGGTCGGCGGCGCGACCGCCGCTTCGTGTGAAAGCAGTCATTTGTTTGAGAACCGGAAAGAAAAAGAAAAGCCGCGCGCGCTCAGGTCTTGCGTGCGGCGGAACGGCGAATGGCTTCGTTGATTTCGGCGATGGAGCGCTCGATGGCGTCTTCGTCGAGGTCGTCGATTTCGTTGTCCGACGGCATGCCTGCCTGGATGGTCGAGGCGAACACGCCGTCTTCGATGGTTTCGGTGGACACGCCGCTGCGATCGTCGCCCGTGCTGTCGGGCATTTCCCATTCGAGCGCGATCAGCGTGACGTTGTCGCTGTGGGCGCCGCCCTTGCGCAAGGCCATCTCGGCGAGATCGGGGGCGGCGTCGGACACGGGCTTGTCGGACGAGAGAGTGTGCACGATCAGTTCGTCGTCGAGCACGCCCCAGACGCCGTCGGAGCAGAGCATGATGCGGTCGCCGCGCTGCAGCTGCAGCGGCGCCGAGACGTCGAACAGCGGCGTGGTCGGCGAGCCGAGGCAGGTCAGCAGCAGATTGCGGTTGACGGGCATGTCGGAGCCGTGCGGCTTGGGGCGTTCGGCATGCGAGTGGTCGCGCGTGCGCACCAGCAGGCGGCCGTCGCGCACGACGTACAGGCGCGAATCGCCGCAGTGCATCCAGGTGGCGGTCGTGCCCTGGAGCACGGCCGCGACGACGGTGGTGCGCGGCGTGTCGAGCATGGCCTTATGGCTCGCGTAACGCATGATCTGCTGATGCGCGGCCATGGCCGACTCGGCCAGGAAGGCCTTCGCGTCCTTCACGACCGGGCGCGCCTCGCGCTGGTAGAGCGCGGCAATGGTCTGCAGCGCCAGCTGCGCCGCAACCTCGCCTTCCGGGTGGCCGCCCATGCCGTCGGCCAGCACGAACAGGCTCGATTCCCGCGTGTAGCAATAGCCCATGCGGTCTTCGTTCTTGAGACGTCCGCCCTTGCGGCTGACCTGGAAGACGGAGAATTTCATGATGTCATGCAGGGCGCGTGGTGGGCGCAGCAGCCTTGGGCAGACTCTTCTTGTCGAAGGAGCGGATGTTGTCGATCGACAGGCGCACTTTCTCGCCCACCGTGAGCTTGGTGTAGCGGCGCTCGCCTTCGCGGCTGAGCTCCTTCTGCAGCGCGAAGACCGATTGCGGGCGCGACAGCGGGTCGAGCGACATGCACCACTCGACCACCTCGATCAGGTTGTCGGAGTACACGCCCCGCAGGCGCGACAGCGACAGGCTGAGCCGGTCTTTCTCGATGCGCCGCGGCGCGTCATTGGGCGGATAACCCTGCATGCAGGCGTAGATGCAGGCGCCGATGGCGTAGATGTCGGTCCACGGGCCCATCGAGGAGTCGCGCCGGTACATCTCGGGGGCGGCGAAGCCGGGGGTGTACATCGGGCGGATGAAGATGCCTTCCTTGCTGAGCACTTCGCGCGCGGCGCCGAAGTCGATCAGCACGGCGCGGTCGTCGTCGGTGACGAAGATGTTGGCCGGCTTGATGTCCAGGTGCAGCATCTTGTACTGGTGGACGATGCGCAGGCCGCGCAGGATCTCGTCGAACAGCGAACGGATGGTCGACTCGCGAAACACCTTCTGCTTCTTCAGGTCGCGCGCCGTGACCACGAAATCCTGCAGGGTCGCGCCCTCCAGGTAGTTCATGACCATGTAGACGGTTTCGTTCTCGCGGAAGAAATTGAGCACGCTGACCACCGAGGCGTGCGAGATCTGCGCAAGCGAGCGGCCCTCTTCGAAGAAGCTCTTGAGCCCCAGCCGGTAGAGTGACAGCTTCTCCGGCGGCACCTGCGGCGCGAGCTCGCCCGGCCCCCGCGTGGCAAGCGAAGACGGCAGATATTCCTTGATAGCCACCTGCTGTCCGCTGGGGTCGATGGCGAGATAGACGACACCGAACCCACCTGCGGAAAGCCGGCGTACAACGCGGTAACCACCAATGACCGTATCGGGCAACAGGGGCGTAGGCTTGACCTTTGACATAATCCGGGAGTTTCGCCCGAAGGCGATGGTGCGGCAAGCGAACGCCGTGCCGACGCCTCGGTGCATGCAAGCAAAACCACAGTGAGGCGCAATGCCAGTTTACAGCATGACCGGCTACGCCAGCGGCCAGAACGGGTCCGCAGGCAGCCACTCCGAAGCCGAGGCACGGCCTGCCGCCGCGGGTCGGCTCGGGGTAGAAATCCGCTCGGTCAACAGCCGCTTCCTCGATCTCACCTTCAAGTTGCCGGAGGAACTGCGCCAGCATGAAACCGCGCTGCGCGAGCTGCTCACGGGCAAGCTCAAGCGCGGCAAGGTCGAAGTACGGGCCGCCATCGAGAACACGGCCCAAGCAGGTGTGGTCGAGCCCTCCGTCAAGCTGCTCCAGCGGCTCAACGGGGTGCAGGACAGCATCAAGGCCTGGTTGCCCAGCGCCCGCGACCTGAGCGTGGCCGACGTGCTGCGCCTGGCCGGCGGCGACAGCGCCGCCCGCGGCGACTGGGGCCCCGACCTGCTCGATGTCGCCGGAAAAGCGCTCGAAGGCCTGATGTCGGCCCGCCAGCGCGAAGGCGCGCGGCTGGCCAAGATGCTCGAAGCCCATCTGGGCCAGTTGCGCACCCTGGTGCTGCAGGCGGGCCCGCTGGTGCCGCAACTGGTCGAACAGCAGCGCACCCGCTTCCTGGAGCGCTGGCAGGAGGCCATGGGCCTGACCGCCGGTACGGGCGGCACGCTGCCCGAAGCCGCCCAGGACCGCGCGCTGACCGAAGCCACCGCCTTTGCGATCCGCATCGACGTGGCCGAGGAGCTCACCCGGCTGAACTCGCACCTCGACGAGATCGAGCGGCTGCTCAAAAAGGGCGGAGAAATCGGCAAGCGCCTCGACTTCCTGATCCAGGAGCTGCACCGCGAGGCCAACACCCTGGGCTCGAAGTCGGCGGCGCTGGAGCTCACGCGCATCGGCGTGGACATGAAGGTCCTGATCGAGCAGATGCGCGAGCAGGTGCAGAACATCGAATGACGACGAGCGAAAGAATGGATTACCCCGGCAATATCTTCGTGGTGGCCGCGCCCAGCGGGGCCGGCAAATCGAGCCTGGTCAAGGCGCTCATGGAGCTCGATTCGGCCGTGCAGCCCTCGGTTTCGCACACGACCCGGTCGCCGCGCGGGCAGGAAAAGCACGGCCGCGAGTACTTTTTTGCCTCGCCGACGGAGTTCGACGCCCTGATCGCGGCAGACGGCTTCGTGGAATGGGCCCATGTGCACGGGCACCGGTACGGCACCTCCAAGAGGGCCATCGAGGAGCGGATCGCCCAGGGGGCCGACGTCATCCTCGAAATCGACTTCCAGGGTGCACTGCAGATCCGCAAGACCTTTGCCAACGCGGTCATGATCTTCATCCTGCCGCCCAGCTGGGAAGAATTGCGCTCCCGCCTCGAACGGCGCGGCGAAGACAGCGCCTCGGTCATCGAATTGCGCCTGAAGAACGCCGCCGAAGAGATGGCCCGGGCGGGGGAATTCGACTTCGTTATAATCAACGAGTTATTTGAGCGCGCGCTTTTCGATCTCAAGGCGATCGTCCACGCTCAGCGGCTCCGGTATTCCGCACAGCGCCGTGCACGTGCCGACACATTCGCCGCACTGAACATCCCCTGATATCCGAGTTCATCCGCTCACAGACAGAAAGATTCTCATCATGGCCCGCATCACCGTCGAAGACTGTCTCGTCAATATTCCGAACCGTTTCCAGCTCGTCCTGGCCGCCACGTACCGTGCGCGCATGCTGAGCCAGGGCCATGCCCCCAAGATCGAGAGCAAGAACAAGCCCGCCGTGACCGCCCTGCGCGAAATCGCCGAAGGCAAGATCGGCCTTGAAATGCTCAAGAAGGTGCCGGGCTGATCTGACGCAGCCCTGCAACGAAAAGGCACCGCAAAGCGGTGCTTTTTTTATGCCTGAACGCGTCCATACAGCGGTCACGCTAAAGTGGTAGCCATGAGCGCGGTAGCCAAATCTCAGTCCCATGCCCCCAAGGGCACGCCGAAGCCGAGTCCGGCTGCGCTGAACGCGGCCGCCGCAAGCTTTGCCGCACTGACCGCGCGCCTCGACTACCTGAGCCCCGAAGACACCGAGCTGGTCCGCCGCGCCTACCGCTTCGCCGACGAGGCCCACCTCGGACAGCTGCGCAATAGCGGCGAGCCGTACATCACCCACCCCATCGCCGTGGCGGCGCAATGCGCCGAGTGGAAGCTCGATGCGCAGGCGCTGATGGCCGCCCTGCTCCACGACGCCATCGAAGACTGCGGCGTCACCAAGCCCGAACTCATCGAGCGCTTTGGCGCCCCGGTGGCCGAACTGGTCGACGGGCTCACCAAGCTCGACAAGCTGCAGTTCAACACCCGCGAAGAAAACCAGGCCGAGTCGTTCCGCAAGATGCTGCTGGCCATGGCGCGCGACGTGCGCGTGATCCTGGTCAAGCTGGCGGACCGCACGCACAACATGCGCACGCTGGCCGATGCGCCGCGCGAGAAGTGGGGTCGCATCTCGCGCGAAACGCTGGAGATCTACGCGCCCATCGCGCATCGCCTCGGGCTGAACCAGACTTACCGCGAGCTGCAGGAGCTGTCGTTCCGGCATCTGAAACCTTGGCGCTATGCCACGCTGTCGAAAGCCGTGGCCAAGGCGCGGGGCCGACGCCGCGACCTGATCCAGAAGGTGCAGCGCGAGGTCGAAACCGCCTTTGCCGCAGCAAACATGACGCTGCGCATCGCGGGGCGCGAGAAAACGCTCTATTCGATCTATCGCAAGATGGAAGAAAAGCACCTGAGCTTCGCCCAGGTGACCGACATCTACGGCTTTCGCCTGATCGTGCCGAACGTGATCGCCTGCTACACCGGCCTGGGCATCCTGCACCAGATGTATAAGCCCCTGCCGGGCAAGTTCAAGGACCACATCGCGATCGCCAAGCTCAACGGCTACCAGTCGCTGCACACCACGCTCGTCGGCCCTGCCGGCGTGAGCGTCGAGTTCCAGCTTCGGACCGAGGCGATGCACGTGGTGGCCGAGTCAGGCGTGGCTGCACACTGGCTGTACAAGGCGGCCGAACCGAACGCGGCCAGCAACGACCGGCTGGGCACCAAGTGGCTGCAGTCGCTGCTCGACATCCAGGACGAAACACGCGACGCCGCCGAGTTCTGGGACCACGTCAAGGTCGACCTGTTTCCGGATGCTGTCTATGTGTTCACGCCAAAGAGCCAGATCATGGCCCTGCCCCGCGGCGCCACGGTGGTCGACTTTGCCTACGCCATCCACAGCAACATCGGCGACCACACTTCGGCCGCGCGCATCAACGGCGACCAGGTGCCGCTGCGCACCGAGCTCAAGAACGGCGATGTGGTCGAGGTGATCACAGCGCCGGTGTCGACGCCCAACCCGGCTTGGCTGGGCTTCGTGCGAACCGGCCGGGCGCGCTCCAAGATCCGCCACTATCTGAAGACCCTGGCGCACGCCGAGTCGGAAGGCCTTGGCGAAAAGCTGCTCGCGCAGGCGCTGCGCGCCGAAGGCCTGAGCAAGCTGCCCGAGGAAGACGAGGAACACCAGGCGCTGTGGGAGAAGCTGCTGCGCTTCACCGGCAACCGCACCCGCTCCGAACTGCTGACCGACATTGGCCTGGGCAAGCGCATTGCCAGCATCGTCGCGAAGCGGCTGGTGGCAATGCTCTCCGAGTTGGGCGAACGACCTGACGCACTACTGCTGAGCCGCGAGCGCTTCATCTCGCACGAGACCGTGTCGCAGGGCGCGGTCACGCTGGACGGCAGCGAGAACTCGTCGGTGCGCTTTGCGCTGTGCTGCCGGCCGATTCCGGGCGATCAGATCGTCGGCTACCTCGGCCATGGCGAAGGTCTGGTAGTACACACGGAAGACTGCGGTGTCGGCCAGCGGCTGCGCCATAAAGATAGCGAGCGCTTCTTCGCCGTCGAATGGGCAGATGAACCCACACGAGCCTTCGAGACCGGCGTGGTCATCACCGTGCGCAATGACAAGGGCGTGCTGGCGCGGGTCGCAGCCACGCTGGCCGATGCGGAAGCAGACATCACACATGTGGAAATGGCCGACGAAACCCCGCAGGATTCGACCGACCTGCGCTTCGTGATCGCCGTGCGCGACCGCACGCATCTGGATGCGGTGTTGCGCGCCGCCCGACGTACCGCGTCGGTGCTGACCGCATCGAGGACGGTTCCCGCCCCCTGAGGCGCCGTTACGCCGCGGTTGGGCGCGGCGCCGGATAGCTCACGGACAGAATCTCGACCTCGTGCGCCCCGCCCGGCGTGACGAGCTTCACCACGTCGCCTTCGCGCGACTTGAGCAGCGCCCGCGCAATCGGCGAAATCCAGCTGACCTGCGACTTCGCGCTCTCCGCTTCGTCGATGCCGAGGATCGTGACGCTGCGCTCGTCACCCATCTCGTCGATATAGCGAACGGTGGCGCCGAAGAAGATCTGATCGCGACCGTGGTGCACCGAGGGATCGGTGACCTCCGCGATTTCAAGGCGCTTGGTGAGAAAACGGATGCGGCGATCGATCTCGCGCAGGCGCTTCTTGCCGTAGAGGTAGTCGCCATTCTCGGAGCGGTCACCGTTCTTGGCCGCCCAATGCACGGTTTCGACGATCTTCGGCCGCTCCTCGTCCATCAGCTGCAACAGTTCGTCGCGCAGGCGCGCGTAGCCTTCGGGGGTGATGTAGTTCTTGCTGCCTGCGGGCAACGGAGGCAAAGCGCCATCAGCGCCGTCGTCATCCCCGTCAGAGTCTGTTTCCTTGGTGAATGCCTTGCTCAAAGCAGAATCCTCCAAATGAAAAAAGCCCGCAACTTTCGTTGCGAGCTTTTCTTGTAATGGTGCGGCTGGCAGGAATTGAACCCACGACCCCTTGGTTCGTAGCCAAGTACTCTATCCAACTGAGCTACAGCCGCACAGCTTGCAATTATAGCTCGCTTTCTTCGGCCCTTTTTGCATTTGCCCGGCCGAATCCACGCGAAGGCACAAAAGAAAAATGCCCGGAAGATGAATCTTCCGGGCATTTCTGGAGATGGTGCGGCTGGCAGGAATTGAACCCACGACCCCTTGGTTCGTAGCCAAGTACTCTATCCAACTGAGCTACAGCCGCTGAGCCTTCGATTATAGCCTGTTCTGAGGCTCGTTCCGAAAACGGGCAAAACAAGAAGCGGTGGTAGGCCGTGATGGGCTTGAACCATCGACCAACGGATTATGAGTCCGTAGAAATGATCATTCCAGAGTATTCGGTTTCGTCGCTAGAATCAATGTAGATCAACAACCTTCCCCTCTGTAGATGGCCTGTAGCAGGCCTGTGAGCGTTGATCAATATTCCGAAAAATACTTGTAGCTTGGCTACATGATGGCTACACAGCGAAGGACGCCTGATGGCTCGCCCTCCCAAAAGCAAAGCGGTAGATCTCTCTGAGCCCGTAGACCTCACAGCCGGTGTCATCGAGCGGTTGAACTGCCCCGATGGCAAGCAACAGGCGTTTCTGAGGGACAGCAAAGCACCTGGCCTGCGGGTACGTGTCACTGCCAACGGCGCAAAGTCCTTCGTTTTTGAAGCAAAGCTGGATCGTCAGACCATCCGCCGGACCATCGGCGATGTGAGGGCATGGCGGATCGACGCCGCCCGAGCTGAGGCCTTCCGGCTCCGAGTGACAATGGACGGAGGCAACGACCCCCGCGAGGTGGCGCGCCAACAACAAGAAGCCAGAGCAGAGACAGCTGCGCAAGCCAAGCAGGACGCAGTCACGGTCGGCGACGCGTGGAAGGTATATCTACAAGCCCGCAAACCTAGTTGGGGAGTTCGTCACTACGCCGACCACGAGAAGCTCGCCCAAGAGGGCGGGAAGACCATCAAGCGCGGGACCAGAGGAACCGGTCAGACGAAGCCAGGGCCGCTCCATCCCCTCCTCTCCATGAAGCTCTCAGACCTCACGCCGGACGCAGTAGAGGCATGGTCCGCTCAGCAGGGACAGGAGCGCAAGACATATGGCCGCCTAGCCTGGCGATGCCTGAAAGCCTTCATAGCCTGGTGCGGCGAGGAACCCGACTACAAGCGCATCGTGGATCCGGACGCCGCGAAGACCAGAAAGACTCGAGACGCCTTCGGGAAGGCTGGGAAGAAGAAAGATGTTTTACTGAAGGAGCAGCTACCCGCATGGTTCACGGCAGTGAAAGCACTGCCGAGCCCGACACTCTCGGCCTATCTCCAGACATTGCTACTGATCGGGGCTCGCCGCGGCGAACTGCTTGCTCTGAAATGGGCCGACATAGACGAGCGTTGGAAGAGCATCACTATTCGCGACAAGGTGGAAGGCGACAGGCAGATCCCGCTGACGCCGTATGTGTGGCATCTGATATCCGCCCTGCCCCGCGTGAATCAATTCGTGTTCGCCAGCCCAGTGAAAGAGAAAGCCCACCTCTCTGATCCAAACGGCGGGATGACGGATGCCTGTATCGCAGCAGGACTGGAGGGCCTGACTCTCCATGGTTTGCGCCGCTCATTCAAGAGCCTGACAGAGTGGCTGGAAATACCTGCGGGCGTCGTCGCACAGATCATGGGCCACAAGCCCAGCGCCACGGCCGAGAAACACTACACCGTGCGCCCGCTCGACCTGTTGCGCGTTCATCATGAGCGCATCGAAGCGTGGATTCTGGAGCAAGCAGGGGTCAAGTTCGATCCAGCCGAGAACGCCTCCAGCCAGCCCGGGTAAGCGAAGAAGAGTCGAACGCCACGACTCTTTCCCATACAGCCGCCCTCTTCTCGCTAGTTGCGGTGTTCGACCAGCGAGAGGGCATCGCCTAGGCGCGAAAACGCCAAAACGGCCACCCCACGACCCTACAAAACCTACGAAAGGGGCTTTTGTTGCCCCGCCAGTTTTTGCGAGAAATCAGCGCCAGACGACTTTTGTAAGTTTTGCATCGTATTCAGCCGGGCGTTGTCTGAACGTCAATGGGAAGCATCGAGATAGATCTCAGCTCGGCCGCATTTTGCAGCCCTGCCTCCTGCTTCTTCACGCTACGAGTTGCTTGTGACCCGGGAGGCGCCCATATGAGAGCTTCCCTAGCTAAAAACTGGTTTCTTCATGGCAGGCTAATCAGGTAGTTCCGCTAGGTATTCACGAGCCCATTCCTCTCCCATCGCCGCAGCACGTCCGTACCAGACCTTCGCCAGTTTGGTCTTACCCTCATTTCTGTACTGCGAGCCAAGTGCCGTCGCACCATACGCACTCCCTTGCCGAAACGCAGATTTGTAAAGCTGCTTGGCAAGCAGAGTGTTTTTGACAACGCCTTCTCCTTCGGAATACAAGTTCCCGAGATTGACTTTTGCCTCTACCGACCCCAGTGCGGCAGACCGCTTGAAATTTCTAACTGCTGTAGTCAGGTTCCCTGAGTCATACGCTTCGCACGCCGCCTCCAACAGAACGCGTGCATCGTGACGATCCTTGGGGCTAATAAGAAAACTAGTCCGCCTTCTTTTCATAGATATCCACCTATCAACACAACTCGGGCCCAGGGAGCGGCGGAGGCATCACTATTTCGCATAAAGGACATACCAGCGGCACGATTCCTTTTAATGGCAGCGGGGGTAACCATGGAGGGCGTTTTTTGTACTTAGGCTTGCCCGATTGCGGGTCGTCCTGCCAGCCCCAACCTGGTTTTTTGGGGTCATCCTTCCAATGCTTTCCCGGGTTGTTTGTTGAATTTGGGCTTTTCCCATAGCCTCGCTCACCTTTCGCAAGTCCTTCGGGATCGGCATACCCAAGCGGATCTGCATCAACATACCCAAATCGATTCCACCCACCATCGAGTCCAATCGGATCTGGCTGGCTGTAGCGCCCAGTCCTAGCGTCATAGCTGCGGAAGTAGTTGTAGCTCAGCCCCGACTCCTCGTCCGCATACTGTCCCGGATACCGCAGGTTGAACTTCACCTCGGCGATGTTCGTGGTGCCTGGATTCGGCGTCGTCTCCAGATTGGCGAAGCGGTTCCTCGCCAGCGTCGGCTTGTCTTCCCCGAACGCGCTGTAGCTCCACTGCCAGACCGCTTGCCCGTCCGCGTTCGTGAGCTTGCGCGGCGTGTTCAGGTGATCGCTGTGTACCGCGTAGGTCGCACCGTCAATCACCGCCGCAATCGGCATCGGCCCGTTGGCCGTGGGCAGGTAGATGTACTGCGCCTGGCCCGCGCTGTTCGTGCCGCCGCTGCCCACCTCCGCGAGCAGGGTGCCCTGCTCGTCGTAGACATACGCGTAGCCCAGTTGCTCCGCCTGCGTCGTCGCCGGACTCCACAGCTTCGTGAAAAACGCGATCAGGCTCTGCATGAAGCCCGGGTCGGCCTCGTCGCCCTGGCTGGGCGGGTACAGAGGCTCCGTCTTGAACACCCGCTGCCCCAGCGCGTTATGCGCATAGCGCGTGGTCGGGCTGACATCGGTCGCGCCCGTCGTCGCCGCGGCAAGCCGCCCTTCGGCGTCGTAGGTGTAGCTGCGCAGGCCGTCGGTGAGCAGGTCTCCGTTGGCGTTGTAGCCGTAGGTGACGCTGGTGTTGCTCGCGCTGTTGATGCTTTGGGTGAAGCCCTCCAGGCGATTGCTCATGGGGCCGACCTGGTAGGCACGGGTGGTGCTCTGTCCGTTGGCAACCCGCAAGCTGTGCATCCGGTTGCCGTTCGGGTCATAGCCGAAGTTGGCCGTGTCGCCCGCGGTATCGAACCCAGTGATGCGCCCCACGGCGTTGTAGCCCACGGTCCAGGTGCGGGGCACCATGGCGATGGTGTTGCTCGCGGGATCGGTGTCACCGGGCTGGAAAAGCTGCTGCGTCAGGCTGGTGATGCGGCCCGCGGGGTCGTAGATGTAGTTGCTGAAGTCGGTGGCCATCAGCCGGCCCGCGGTGTCATAGGCGCGGAAGGCCGGCACGATGGAATTCGCGAGAGCCCAGGTCCAGGTTGTGGGCTGTCCCAACGGATTCCAGGTGATGCCGGTGATGAGCGGCGCGCCGTTCCAGTTCATGGCCGACACGCGGCCCGTCTGGTCGTAGATGTAGGTCAGCGACGGCCCACCGGGGTAGACGACCCTCATCAGCGCACCGTTGGGGCTGTACTCGTAGTTGACTTGCTGCACGCTGCCGTTGATCAGCGTCTGCTTCTTGAGCGTCACACGGCCGAAGGCATCGCGGGTGTACTCGGTGGTGCCGCTGCGGTCGATGATCTCCGAGAGATACCCCTTGCTGTTGGCCGTGAGGTCGTAGCGCAGGGTGGTGGTCTTGCCGTCGGCGAAGACCAGCCCGGTGGGGCGGCCCAAGGCGTCTCGGGTGATGGTGGTGGCCTGACCGAGCGCATCGATGATGTGCGTGGGCAGCCCCAGCGCGTCGTACTGGGTGTTGGCCGCGCCCGTGTCGGTGCTGGCTTCAGTGGTGGCGTTGCCTTGGGCGTCGCGGGCGTAGGTGGTGACTACGTCCTTGAAGTCCTTGGCTTCGGTGACGGCATCGAGGGCGTTGTACTTGAGGGTGGCGGTGGCGCTAGCCGCATCGGTCACGGCCTTGACGCGGCGCAGGCCGTCCAGGCCGTACTGGGTGCTTTGGTTCAGGCCGTTGGTCGCGGTGATCAGCTCGCCATTGGCGTCGTAGCCGAAGGAGCTGGCCTGGTTCGGGCCTTCGGTCTTGGCACTCAGGCGGTTGATGTTGTTGATGGTGCGCGCCGTGTTCCACGCCACGTTGCCGGCGCTGTCCTTGATCTGCTCGGCGGTGCGGTTGCCCATGCCGTCGAGGGTGTAGGTGCCAGACTCGCCTCGGTTGTTGCTCCAGCCAGTCAGGCGGTGGGCGGCGTCGTAGCTGTAGGTCAGCACGAGACCGGTGGGCAGCGTGATGGTCTCGACGGTGCCGTAGGGCCTGTAGGTGAGCGTGGTGGTCTGGCCGCCGATGTTCTTGGTCAACAGGCGGTCGCGGGCGTCGTAGGTGTAGGTGGTGACTAGGCCATTGGGGGCAGTGGTGCTGGTGACGCGGTTGGAGAGGTCGTAGCCATACTGAGTCACGTGGCCCAAGGCGCTGGTCGATGTGAGGACGTTGCCCCGGGTGTCGTAGGTGTAGCTCGTCACTGCACCGTTGGGCTCTGTGGCCGTATCAACGAGCTGCGATGTGTTGTAGGTCCACTGCCAGAGCTGGGCCTTGTTGGTGGCTGTGTCGGTGACGGTCTTGGACAGCGTGTTGCCCAAGGCATCGTAGGTGTAGGCGGTGGTGCGGCCAGCTTCGGTGATCAGTGCGGGGAGGCTGAAGGTTGGGTGCCATTGGGTGGTGACGGTCCGGGCGTCGGGTGTGCCGGAGGCGTAGACCACGACGGTGGGCAAGCGGCGAGCAGTGTCCCAGGTCGTGGTGGTGACAATGCCCTTGAAGTCTGTCTCGCTGGTGATCAGTCCATTGGCATCTTGCACACGCGAGACAGCATCAGCTTCACCTGTGCCTGATGGCAGGGAACCGGCCGTGACTGCAAGCTTGCCTTGATTCGTCCCGTATGTATAACGACGACGAGTTCCCAACGGATCAATAACAGATACGCCACCTGTGTAGTAGTAATAGTCAACCTGGTAGTAATCGGCAACCCCGGCCAAGTAGCTGCTGGTGGCGAGACCTTGTGGGTCGTAAGAAAAGATGGCGAAATGCCCCCCCGCTTCGTCGTAGATATCGGTCAACGCCTGCGGGAATGGGGAGTAGTCGTACTTGAAAACTCGTGTCCTAGCATCTGGGTATGTGATGCTAGATAGGCGCCCAACGACGTCGTAGGCATAGCCGATAGAACGCAAGTCGGGCGTAACGACAGAAATCAGTTGTCCCGCAGCGTTGTATCCCAGAGTCAAAGTGCGGCCAAAAGAATTAGTGATGGTCGCAAGTTGGCCGCTAGGGTAGTAGGCGTAGACAGTGCCCCAGCCATTGCGCTGTGTGTGCGATAGCAGCTTGCCATCTGCAGCGAAGACCATCGAACTGTCATCATCCGCGCGACGGTAAGCCCAGTCGCCGTTGCTGGCCTGTGCAAGGACGTCAGCGCTGTTGCCCGCAGTCCAGAGGGATGCACCTGGGGCTCTGCTGAACATGCGCTGATAGCCTTCAGCACCAATGACCACCGCTGAGGTCGGACTGGTACTTGGCGTCGCTTTCAGGACCGCGGAGTGATTGTGTGTCCAAGGCTTTCCCAAAGGACCTGCGACTCTCGTAGGGTCTGCACCCCACGTGCTGCGGTAAGTTCGGACGAACGAAAGTGGAGATGGTCCGCTGTCTTTGAAATCCGTCTCTGATCGGTATTTCTCGCCGGTGACTGGCAAGATGGGGTGTGGCGTTCCCGCTCCATCGATGTTGATCTTGCATTGGCCACCAGTTTCACTGCCAGCCGGTGGCTCTGGGGAAGGTGCCGCAACACAAATAGCGAGCGCGGGATCTTCTTGGTGGCCCTTGATGCAGTCACAACCGCCGGTAACCGAAACGCTGTTGTCTGGACATTTTGTTCTTCGGACAACCGCAGAGTCGAAATGAGCAAAACCATCCGGGCCATAGTCGAATCTGCAAAGCCAGTAGCTCTGTATAGGAAGTAGCACCTGCGTACCAGCTATGCCCTCGAAGGCCGAGAACATCTTGTCGCAGACCTCTTGCGGCGTTGACGATGGATATTCACCATTGGCATTGCCGCTGTACTCAACTGTCACGGGCACCACCGCCATCGCTTGCCCGATCCCCAGGAGCACAAGCGCGATGGAGAGGACCAGACCCCGAAGATGGCGGCTAGCCACTCTCGCTGCGCGGTGATGCCCCCTCGACCTGCGCTGAGCCAATGTCAGCAACCCGCTCAAAACCCGCATCGCGCTCTCCCTCATGCTTCTCGTTTGCGTGCACGAACATCACCGGCCCACTCTTCTTTGGCCGTGACGATCAGTACTTCAATATTTTTCTGGGACGGTTGGCCCCCCCCGAGGCGACACGCGCTCTCGCGCCGCGCATGCCGTACAAGTTGTTTCAGATTAGTTGAGCAGCCCTCGGCAACCAAGAGCAATTTCGGCCGGCACAGCCATGCTGAATGGAAAAGTACGCAGGAGCTGCGTCTTGCGTTGTTGCTCGACGACATGAGCGGGGCGCAAACGGACGGCTGGATCAACCGTCTTGCGGTCGTGGGGCCGAAGAGCCTCGCCACCCCTTGCCGAGCGGCTGGTCTAATCCGCGCCGAAAACAATCACTGCCCGAGGATGCCTGGACGTGCTGCCGACCTCAAACTGGCCACCGCAATCAGGTCGCGCGCAAGGTGGCGGGCAGTCGTCTTTTAAACCTGAACGAGAAGTTGCTCTTTCGTCGTGGATTGGATCTGCCCCGTTGCTGTTGACATGCTCATCGACTGGAGCCCGACGATGAGCTGTGTTCGGCGACCTTGAGCAAACGGCTCTCACATGAATATGTGAGGGCGCTCGCAAACCCTTGGTTAACTGATCGAGCGAAGGTTCAGACTGCGACTTCATTCAAACGAGGAGACACCATGAAGAAGATTGCAGTGCTGATTGCCGCCTTGCGTCTGAGTCTGGGTGCGCTCGCGCACTCAGGGGGGACAGACAAGAACGGCTGCCATCGTGATCACAAAACTGGCGGCACCCATTGCCACTAATGAAGGAACGAGCATGAAATCGATCATCTTTTTGGCAGTCGCTCTCACTCTCGGCTCTCACGCCTTTGCCAAGGGTGGGGGTGGACACAGTTCGAGCAGCTACAGCAGCTCCCACGCGTACAGCTCCGGATCGTCAGGCGGAAGCCATTCGACCAGCGGCTACACCAAGAGCAACGGAACCTATGTCGCACCGAGCCACGCGACCAATCCGAACGGCACCAAGGCGGACAACTGGTCCACCAAGGGCAACGTGAATCCGTACACCGGCAAGCCAGGAACCAAGTCCCCAGACTGAGAGAGTCGAGCCCAAGAGCTTTGCTCCCTGGTCTTTCGTAGGTTTTGTAGCCCTCCAGGCTGGGCGTTTTCGTGATTCAGACCGCCATCAGTTGTACATGAGAGCTTCCGTGAGAGCTACGCGCGCGAGCCAAGGGCACCGAATTGGTGCACTGGGGACAGAACGGACCTCTTCGAGCAGGCGTTGCTGCGCGCCTACCGATTTTTTGGTATTGACCACCCCCTACCTCAAGCTGACATTCATAAAGATCTGCCCACGCGTGCCGGAACATCAGAAGCGCCTGCGTGAGTCCTTTTTACTTCACAAGATCTGAAGGTTATCTTTATGCCTATGCATGCAGCAGCGCTTCGCTTGTTTCTCGCCGAATGCACAGCAACGGCGTTAAAGGAAGAAATCGAATCGAAAGGGTCGCTGGCCAGCGCATTGCAGATTCGCCATAAGATCCGGGATACCGATCTTGATCGGATATTTACCTTGGCAAATGAGGCTGACGCAAATTCATTTAGGCGGTGCTATTACGTCTACACGCTGCAGTTGTACGCTGGCTCAGCCTATAGCACCCTAGAGCCCATCATGAATGCCAGCCCTGGTGTGCTGGCTGGGGTGCAAGTTACACCCCATTGGGACCCTCAGAAAACTCATAGTCTTGGCTCCATTTACGCTGCGGAGCCAATGAATCTTTTCCCGGGTTGGGCCCTAACCAACGCGCGAAATAATCGGAACATGCTCGATGCTCATTTTTTGATGGTGCATAAGGATGGGGGCATATCGACCGATCTTCATGGGGCATCATCTTCAGGTTCAAAAAGTCAAACTGTCGGAATGCAAATTTCAGAGGCGCTAGATCCTCTGGACGAACTGGCGACTGAAGACCGACTTGGGGGCGGAAA
Organism: Variovorax sp. YR266; assembly: GCF_900107295.1. Classification (NCBI taxonomy): domain Bacteria; kingdom Pseudomonadati; phylum Pseudomonadota; class Betaproteobacteria; order Burkholderiales; family Comamonadaceae; genus Variovorax; species Variovorax sp. YR266. Next base: position 21,513 of record NZ_FNPM01000017.1, on the reverse strand, counting down.
GCCGAGCGGGCTTAAACAAATTTATTCCCCATACAGTAAAAATCTCAAAGAAAAAGAACCCGCCATGTCAGGAAAGATAAAAAAACTGCATGGCGAAGAAAGGAGGCCTTACAACGTCTCGCAGGCGATCTCTAAATTTGAGAAACTGTCAAAATATATGGCCAATTCAACGCTTGCCGGCGAGCATCACTATCGTCTTCTATTTGATAGCTTGGCATTGCAAAAATTGACCGACGTGAATTTGTTGTCTGCTCAAAAATATTGGAGCCGCCATCGCGGTGTAGTCATGAAGGAGATCGATATGGTCTTAACAGATCTCCGTCGTGAAAGCGCTTCAGATCATGCGATGACACTACGGCACTACAAATAGCGGCGGCTTCCTGGGTGACCTCGACCGGCCCGATGCCGCTATAGGCGATAGACCCGTCCTTCAGCGAGGTGACCGTCCAGCGCTCGGCGCCACGGCTAGGCGTGACCTTGTAGTCACCCGGCGCCAGCGGCAAGAGCTGCACTTCGCGCGCGGTGTCGCTGTACCAGGCGGGGGTGTAGAGGACAGCCGGTTCGGAAGAGAAAAAGTCGGCTTGGCTCATCGCTTGATTGTCGCGGGCTAGAACAGGTCGAGTTGCGGCGGCTACTCGATGCCTTGCCTCTCGACCGGCACCACCTGCCAGATTTGCCGGTGTTCCTTGATGCGCAGATTCCCCAGCTCATCCCGCCAGGTTTCGCGCTGCGCCATGCAGCGCATCCTGGCCGTGCCGTGTTGCTCCCACAGATCCACGGTCACGGCGTAGGTTTCGGATGTGTCCCGATCTCGGTTCATCTTGCCGATGGTGACCATCCCGCGCATGGGCGGCTCTCTCCGTCTTGGCGGCAGGCGCTCGCCGTCTGGGGTGAGCAAGATCGTGACCTCGGCGAAGAACATGCTGTATGAATATACAGTCTCCGTCTATCGTACCGCCTATTGACGGTCGAGAAACAAAATGCTTCCATGGATGGTGTAAACCTTGCTAAGGTGGTTGCAGGAGCAAGGAAGACCAAAACAAGGAATTTCCGTGATCGACGACGGTCAAATTGTCAGCTTAGGGGAGCGCTCCTACGTTGCTCCAGACAGACCGGCGTCAGGATATAGCTGTCGTTGTCGTGCGGACATCAACGACAACATTCCTGAAAACGCGGAAAAGATGCCGAGGCACGCATTTGGTGAGGCATCAGGTGCATCCATTGACGAGACGGTCCGCAGGGCAAAGAAGGAAGCAACCAAGGCTCTTGGTGCGCAACCGAAGCATGTGGGTTGCAAGTGCAATCCATCGCAGTGAAGGAGAGCAGTATGAATGTCGATAGCAACGGAAAGCCTCTGGCTGATGGCGCTTTGGTTCGTCTGCTACGCGCCCCGCCCGAGTTGTTGGAGGGCCTGCCCCTAGTGGACTGCAAAGCGATCAAATGGGCTGCAAACGAGATCTTGATGCGAATGGTTGGTCAGGACGACTATGGGAATGTCGAGCTTGAGTTTGCAGACCCGGAGGGCGTCCGTCATTGGATCTTTGTGCGACCAACTGATGTCGCCTTGGCAGCGTAGTCCTGTCTGGTTTTGACGATGGCGGTCAGCCGATCACCCAGTTGACCACCAATCTACGCACGGCCAATCGATCAAGCAAGCGGTCTGAGCGAACTAGGTCAAGCACGCCGGCCAAGCTAGGCGCTTGGTGAGGCTGTCTTGAATAGAGTTACCCGAGAGGCCACGGCGTGAAGCTCATTACTTCATGGCCCACAGGTCAGTCTCTTGATTTGTCCGGCTCGTTGTTCTTGACAAAGGAAGCAGTGAGCTTCTGCTGCTCAGCAAGCAGACCGGCAACGCTTGTGTTGTCGTTGACGATCTCGTAAAGAAAATTCACAAACGTCTGGTTGTTGGCAAAGGTGAGCGCTGCGACCGAGATTCCGAGTGTCAGCCTTGTGCCCTTGGTTTCTAGGGTGCCCAGGCTACCTCGGTAGATGGCATTGGCATCTCGTCCGATGGCTCCCCAGTCCTCATAAACAGGCACCTTGCTGGATCGCGCGGCCAAAAGGCGTTTGTCAGGGTCTTGAGAAATGCTCGGCGTGTCTTTTCGCATCACCGAATCGAGCACTGCGAGGTATTGGGCCCTTGTCGATTCGCTGGACGCCACGGTCGTCCCGTCCACGCGCCCAACTACCACCCAGCCGTAACGGTAGGTTGAACCCCGGCCGCTGGGTGCTGACGCCTGCTTCCCAGGGCAGGACTCAAATACCGAGAGGACCAGTCCCTTGGCTCCAGAAAGTTCCTGAGCCGTCTTGGTCAGCGCGTCCCGTCTGACGGCGTCGCCGATAGCGCAATAGCCCTGAGGAATGATGTTGTTGATGAATCTCCCATCCACCACCGCGGAGCCAGCGGCAGACGAGATCGACGACGCGGTCAAAAGGGCAACTGCAGCCCAGATCCTCAGCTTCATGAATGCGACTCCTCCTTTGGATGCCTATCTTTTGTGCAGACGCTCCAATGCGAGACGAGCCTCCGACCACTGCTCGTCAATGTACCTCGCCACGCCAGACACATGAGCCACCCATTCGCTCGATGCGCCGAGCTTGAACATGGGGGAAACGGTACTTCGCGAGGCTAGATCTTGTTCTGCAACGGCCTGACGTTGAGGTTAAGCAAGTCCGCGACTTCATCCAGGCGCAGCACAGGCATGTTGATTAACAGTAAAAGCATCAGTTCTGTCTTCACTGTCTGAGTCATCCCGCACAGCATCAGTAACGTCGGACCGGGGCGTTAATAAGCAAACCGCGGCGCATACGAAAAGCTGCACCGCCGGCTACATGGTGGCTACACGGACGCAAGAAGTACTGCCAAAAAAGAAAAGGCGCTATCGTTTAAATAGCGCCTTGTTCAGTGCCCTTGCGGCTTTTCAGTGGTAGGCCGTGATGGGCTTGAACCATCGACCAACGGATTATGAGTCCGCTGCTCTAACCAACTGAGCTAACGGCCCACGCGGCACGATTCTATTCGCGCCGCAGCGCCTACTTGCGATGGCTCAGCGCATTGCTCACCAGGCGCGACGTGATGTCGACGATCTGGATCATGCGTTCGTAGGGCATGCGCGTCGGCCCGATCACACCCAGCGTACCCACGACCTGTCCATCGACCTCGTAGTTGGCGCTGACGATGGAGAGCTCCTCGAAGGGCACCACCTGGCTTTCGCCGCCGATGAAGATGCGCACCCCTTCGGCCTTGCTCGACACGTCGAGCAGGCGCATCAATTGGGCCTTCTGCTCGAAGAGTTCGAAGGCACGGCGCAACTGCCCCATGTCGCTGGAGAAATCGCTCACCGCCAGCAGGTTGCGCTCACCGGAGATCACGACGTCGTCTTCCTGCGCCTCGTTCAGCACTTCGGAACTGACCTGCACCGCCGCCTGCATCAACGCGGCGATCTCGCCGCGCAGCTTTTCAACCTCGGACTGGAGACGATCGCGCACCTGCTCGATAGTCAGGCCCGCATAGTGCGCGTTGATGTAGTTCGAGGCCTCGACCAGCTGCGACTGCGAATAGTCGGCCTCCGGAAAGATCACCCTGTTCTGCACGTCCCCATCGGGTGAGACGATGATCACCAGCAGGCGCCGGTCGGAGAGCTTCAGGAACTCGATCTGCTTGAACACCGAAGCGCGCCGCGGCGCCATCACCACGCCAACGAACTGCGACAGGTTTGACAGCAGATGCGCCGCATTGGCGATCACCTTCTGCGGCTGGTCGGGCGCGAGGCTCGGCGTGCTCATCTGTTCGCGCTGCGCGGTCAGCATGGTGTCGACGAAGAGGCGATAGCCACGGTGCGTCGGAATGCGGCCGGCCGAGGTGTGCGGGCTGGCAATCAGCCCCAGCGCCTCGAGGTCGGACATGACGTTGCGGATGGTCGCCGGCGACAGATCGAGCCCCGAGGAACGCGACAGCGTGCGCGAGCCGACGGGTTGCCCGTCGGCGATGTAGCGCTCGACGAGCGTCTTGAGCAGCAACTTGGCACGGTCGTCCAGCATTGCAAGATTTTAGTGTTGTAATTTGTGAGATATGACCTCTCGCTTTCGTCACGTCGCCCTGATCGGCAAATACCAGGCTTCCGGCGCCCGGGCGCAGGCGGACTCGCGCGACGGCGTCATGGAAGGCATTGGCGCCTTCCTCGAATCGCAAGGCTGCACGGTGTTCGTCGAGCGCTCGACCTGCGAGGAAGACGATGACGGCGCCCCTGCCCATCCACGCTACGAAGCCCTGAGCGTCGAGGAAATCGGCCAGCGCTGCGACCTCGGCCTAGTGGTCGGCGGTGACGGCACCATGCTCGGCATCGGCCGGCAGCTCGCCAGCTATGGCATCCCGCTGATCGGCATCAACCGCGGCCGGCTCGGCTTCATCACCGACATCCCGCTCGACAACTACCAGGCCACGCTGATCCCGATGCTGGCCGGCGAGTACGAGGAAGACCACCGCAGCCTGATGCATGCGCAGGTCGTGCGCGATGGCGCCTCGGTGTTCGACGCGCTCGCCATGAACGACGTGGTCGTCAACCGCGGCGCCACCTCCGGCATGGTCGAGTTGCGCGTATCAGTGGGCCGCCATTTCGTGGCCAACCAGCGCGCCGACGGCCTGATCATCGCCACGCCCACGGGTTCGACCGCCTACGCGCTGTCAGCTGGCGGCCCGTTGCTGCATCCGGCCGTGCCAGGCTGGGTGCTGGTGCCGATCGCACCGCACACGCTGTCGAACCGCCCCGTGCTGCTGCCCGACGCCGACGAGATCGTGATCGAGCTGGTGGGCGGGCGCGACGCCAGCGCCAATTTCGACATGCAGTCGCTGGCCTCGCTCGCAATCGGCGACCGCGTGGTGGTGCGCCGCTCCGATTTCCGCGTGCGCTTCTTGCACCCGCGCGGCTGGAGCTATTTCGACACCTTGCGCAAGAAACTTCACTGGAACGAAGGGGGCTCCTGAAATGGCGCTGCGACGCATCGCACTGCGCGACTTCGTGATCGTGCGATCACTCGAACTCGACCTGTCCGGCGGCTTCACGGTATTGACCGGCGAAACCGGCGCGGGCAAATCCATCCTGATCGACGCGCTGCAACTGGCGCTGGGCAACCGCGCCGACGCTGGCGCGGTGCGCGAAGGGGCCGAACGGCTCGACGTGAGTGCCGAATTCGACGCCGACCCGGCCCTGGACACCTGGCTCGACGAAGGCGGCTTCGAAGCCAGCGACGCGCTGCTGCTGCGCCGCACCGTCGACCTGCAGGGCCGCAGCCGCGGCTGGATCAACGGCAGCCCAGCCACGGCCACGCAGTTGCGCGAGCTCGGCGACCGCCTGCTCGACATCCACGGCCAGCACGCCTGGCAAAGCCTGACGCGGCCTGAGGCAGTGCGCGGCCTGCTCGACGCCTACGCAGGTGTGCGCACCGATGCGCTCGACGCCGCGTGGCAAAGCTGGCGGCAGGCACTTTCCGCACTCGAACACGCGCGCTCGGCGCAAGACTCGCTGCAGCGCGAGCGCGAGCGGCTGCAATGGCAGATCTCCGAAGTCGCCAAGCTCGCACCGGGCGTCGACGAGTGGGAAGAGCTGTCGACCAACCACTCGCGCATCTCCAACGCGCAGGCCCTGATCGACGCGGCCCAGGGTGCCAGCCAGGCACTGGAAGACGACGACAACGGCGCCCTCCCCGCGCTTACGCGCGCGCTCACGCTGCTGCAGAACTGCGAGCACATCGAGCCCGAGTTCCGCGCGCTGGGCGAAGTGCTCGCCTCATGCGTGGCCCAGGCCTCCGACGCTGCCCACACGCTGCACGGCTACCTGCGCGATGCCGACACCGATCCGCAAACCCTGGCCGAGCTGGACGAGCGCATGGGCCTGTGGATGTCGCTCGCGCGCCGCTACAAGCGCCCGCCCGCCGAACTGCCGGCGCTGCTCGCCGGCTGGCAGGCTGAGCTGCAGGCGCTCGACGCGCAAAGCGATCTCGAAGGCCTTGAACGCGCAGAACAGAACGCACAGCAGGCCTACATGAAGGAAGCCAAGGCGCTCAGCAAGGTCCGCAAGCAGGCTGCGCCGCGCCTTGCCCAGGCCGTCACCGATGCGATGCAGGGTCTCGGCATGCAGGGCGGGCGCTTCGACATCGAACTGCAGCCGCTGGCGCAGCCCAGCCGCGCCGGCCTCGAGGACGTGGCCTTTCTCGTGGCCGGCCACACCGGCAGCACGCCGCGCGCCATCGGCAAGGTGGCCTCGGGCGGCGAACTGTCGCGCATTGCGCTGGCCATCGCCGTCACCACCAGCCAGCTCGGCGCGGCGCAGACGCTGATCTTCGACGAGGTCGATGCCGGTGTCGGCGGCGCGGTCGCCGAGACCGTCGGCCGCCTCATGAAGCAGCTCGGCCGCGACCGCCAGGTGCTCGCCGTGACCCACCTGCCCCAGGTTGCCGCCTGTGCCGACCATCACCTCGTTGTTGCCAAACGCCAGACGGCAGCAGCTGGCAAGGACGGCCCGCGCACCGAGAGCGGCGTGTCGCGCCTCGACGATGACAACCGCGCCAAGGAAATCGCCCGCATGCTGGGCGGTGAGAAGGTCTCGCAAACCTCGCTCGCGCACGCACGCGAAATGCTCGGCCACAAGACCTCGGTGACCGCGCCATGAACCTCGACCTCGTGCTCATCACGGGCATGTCGGGCTCCGGCAAGTCGGTGGCCCTGCATGCGCTGGAAGATGCGGGCTATTACTGCGTCGACAACCTGCCGCCCGAACTGCTGACGTCCTTCATCGCGTTGCAGCACGAACAGCAGACGCCTCGCGTGGCCATTGCCATGGACGTGCGCAGCGGCGTCTCGCTGCCGATCGTTCCGCAGCAGCTCGAAGCGCTGCGGCGCGACGGCGGGATCTCGCTGCGTTCGCTGTTCCTCGACGCGACCACCGACGCCCTGCTGCGCCGCTACTCAGAAACCCGCCGCCGCCATCCGCTCTCGCGACAGGAAGGCCGCACCGACGTGCCCGAGCAGCACCGCGTGCTGATGCAGGCCATCGAGCTCGAACGCGAATTGCTGGCCGACCTGCGCGACGGCGCCGACGTGATCGACACCAGCCTGATCCGGCCGGCGCAGCTGCAGAGCTACATCAAGTCGCTGATCTCGGCACCGCAAAGCGCGCTGACGCTGGTGTTCGAATCGTTCGCCTTCAAGCGCGGCGTGCCGCTCGATGCGGACTACGTGTTCGACGTGCGCATGCTGCCCAACCCGCACTACGTGCCCGCGCTGCGCCCGCTCACGGGCCGCGACGAGCCGGTGATCGAATGGCTGCGCGAGCACGACGACGTGGCGCGCATGTACAACGACATCGAACAGTTCCTCACGCATTGGCTCGACGCACTGGCGCGCGACCATCGCAGCTATGTGACGGTGGCCATCGGGTGCACGGGCGGGCAGCACCGTTCGGTGTTCCTGGTCGAGCAGCTGGCACGGTCGTTCGGTGCGCGCTGGGGTGCGCTCAAGCGGCACCGCGAACTCGACGCGGCCTGACTGATCCGCCGACTAAAGATCGGCTGACTAAGCCTCGCTGCCTTCCAGCAGCTTGCGCATCGGCGCCGGCAGGCCCAACCGACCCCACTCCTCGGCCTCGACCCAGCGCGCGCCATCGCCTTGCGGCTGGCCGCCCTGAAGCTGCACCGGATGCAGATGCAGGTCCTTGTGGGTCAACACATGCACGAAGGCCGGCAGATCCTGCACGCCACGTCGCGCGGCCGTCGGCAGTGCGGCAAGAAGATCTTCGCGGCTGTCGAACACGGGCAGGCAATAGAGCCCGGCCCAGATGCCCTTCGACGGCCGCTTCTCCAGCCACACGCGGCCTTGCGCATCGCGCGCCAGCAGCACCCAGAGCGACTGTGCACTGCGCTTGAGCTTGCGGGTCTTGACGGGGTAGCGCTCCGGCGCGCCTTCCCGCAGGGCCGCGCAGGTCTTGTGGACCGGGCAGATCATGCAGCTCGGCTTGCGCGGAAGGCACACCGTGGCGCCCAGGTCCATCACGCCTTGCGTGTAGCTCGCGATGGCTTCCTTCTGCTCTGCCGGCGGCAGCAATTGCGTTGCCAGGTCCCACAGCGCACGCTCCTGCGCCGCCGAAGACATGTCGCCCGCAAAGCCGAGCACGCGCGTCAGCACGCGCTTCACGTTGCCATCAAGGATCGCCACGCGCTCGCCGAAGCAGAAGGCGGCAATGGCCGCGGAGGTCGAGCGGCCGATGCCGGGCAAGGTGACGAGCTCGGCGGCGGTGCGCGGAAACTCGCCGCCGAAGCGCGCGACGACTTCCTGCGCGCAGCGATGCATGTTGCGCGCGCGGCTGTAGTAGCCCAGCCCGCTCCAGAGCCCGAAGACCTCGTCCTCGGTGCCGGCGGCCAGCGCCTTGACATCGGGAAAACGTTCGAGAAAGCGCGCGAAGTAGCCGAGCACCGTCGTCACCTGCGTCTGCTGGAGCATCACCTCCGACAGCCACACGCGGTACGGGTCGCGGGTGTTCTGCCAAGGCAACTGGCTGCGCCCGTGGCTGCGCTGCCAGCTCACGATCTGCGCTGCGAAATCCGGGGGCAATTGCAAGCCAGCAACCGCCGTGGAGGCGGAAGCTTCAGGCCGCACGCAGCTCGCCGACAGTCGCCGCGGCCTGCAGCTTTCCGTGCTGCGCGATCAGCGAAGTGAACTCGCGCAGCTGCACATGAAGCTCGGCGAGATTGCTTTCCTGCGCGGCCAGTTCGATCAGCCGTTCGTCGAGATTGCCCGCCGCGCTCTGGATGCGCTCGATCGCCTCGATGCGCTTGCTGAAGTTGCGGCGGCGCTCCTTGAGCTGCGCGTCGATCTGCGCGCTCGCGCCCTTGCTCCAGCGCTCGACCTCGGTCATGGCTGCTTCGTTGACGAGCCGCAGCCGGCTGGCCAGCGCGCGAACCAGCTTGTCGCAGAAATCGGCCTGCGCGAGCTTCAGCAGGTTGCCCACGCCCAGGTAGTGGATGTGGCTGCGTTCGATCTGTCCCAGCTCCTGCTCGAAGCCCGTCAGGTCGGGCTCGGCTGGCGCCTGCAGGGTGAAGCCCTGCTCGGCATTCAGCTGGCGGAAGGTGGCATGCAGCATCGACTGGATCTCGGCCGTGGTCGCCTGCACCTCGCGCAGGTTGTTGCGCAGCGAATCGAAAGTCTCGCCGTACACCTTGCGGACATTGAACTTGACGCCCGGGCGCTTGAGCGCGGCCGACAGCCGCACCATGTCGGCCTTCAGCGCAGTGCGGCCGAGCACGGCATACACCTCGCGCAGCAGCTTGCCCTGCACCGAGCGCAGCGCCAGGATGCGCGTGTTGCTGCCTTCGAACTCGGCATGTTCCTGGTCGATGCGCGCACGCATGTGGCGGATCACCGATACGTTCTTGCCGCGCAGCCCCTGCAGCTCGAGAGCCTGCTCGGCCAGGTCGCGCTGGCGCACTTTCAGGATGCGCTCGGCCTCGGCGCGCAGCGCGGTCATGCCCGCGTCGACCGCGAGCCGCAGCATGGTTTCGCGCTTGCCGAGCACGCCTTCGGCCAGCAACGATTCAAGCGCCGGCAGGCGGCTGGCCTGCAGCAACTGGCCGTCGTGCTGGATCTTGGCCTGCAGCCCCTTTTGCGCGGACACCGGCAACACCTGCGCCAGCGGCACTTCGAGCAAACGGGCCGCGCCTTCGCGCTGGCGTTCGATCTGCTGCTCGATGTGCGAGGGCGTGCTCAGCGTGTCCCACATCGTGTCGATCTTGTTGAGCACCACGAAGCGCGTGTCGTTGCCTTCGTCCTCGGTGATCAGGTGCTCGCGCCAGATCGAGAGATCGGAGCGCGTCACGCCGGTTTCGGCGCCCAGGATGAAGACCACGGCGTGCGCCTGCGGAATCAGGCTCACCGTGAGTTCGGGCTCGGCGCCGATCGCGTTCAGGCCCGGGGTGTCGAGAATCACCAGCCCCTGCTCCAGCAGCGGGTGCGGCATGTTCAGCACCGCGTGGCGCCAGCGCGGAATTTCGACGCGACCTTCGGCGTCCTGCACCGGGTTGTCGTCGGGGGTGTCGTCGTTCCAGAAGCCCAGCGTGCGCGCTTCATCCTTGGCGACCCAGCGCACCTCGGCCACTTTGCTCATGGCCTGCGCCAGATGCTCGGCGTTGCCGACGTCGATAGCTATCTCGGTCCAGCGCGTTGGCTTTTCGCGCCAATGGGCCAACGAATGCGGCTCCAGCCGGGTCTCGATGGGCAGCAGGCGCAGCTTGGGCGCGAGCGCGGCGTCGTAGCCCAGCTCGGTCGGGCACATCGTGGTGCGGCCGGCGCTCGCGGGCATGATGCGCCGCCCGTAGCCGGCAAAGAAGATCGCGTTGATCAGCTCCGACTTGCCGCGCGAGAACTCGGCCACGAAGGCGACCATGACCTTGCTGGTACGGATCTGCGTTTCGAGCCCGCGCAGGCGCTCCGCCACGGCCTGGTCGAGCAGCTCGTTCTCGGTCAGCCAGCGGGACAGCCACTGCAGCCGGTGGGCGAAATTGCTCCGCCACGCACCGTGCTGATCGAGTTGTTGGTTGAAGGAGCGGCTCAAGGGAAATATGTAAGAAACAATTTACAAATATAGCATCGGGAGGCGAACAACCAACGTCTCCAAATTGTTTCTCCTGAGATCCACGTCTGAATCCGACATCCGGACCAGGCGCCTACTTCTGGCAATTGGGGCAATAGTAGGTGGAGCGCTGCCCCTGGCGCAGCTGCCGGATCGGCGTTGCACAAACCCGACAGGGCTCGCCGGCACGGCCATAAACGGTCGCTTCGAGCTGGAAATAGCCATTCTGTCCGTCCACATTGGAGAAATCTCGTAGCGTGCTGCCGCCCTTCTCCACCGCCCGGGCCAGGATTTCGCGTACGGCTGCGTGAAGCTTGGCCGCCCTCGGACGGCTGATGCGCGCCGCCGACAGCGTCGGCCGGATGCCCGCCTGGAACAACGCCTCCGACGCATAGATGTTGCCCACGCCCACCACCACGTCGCCCGCCAGCAGCACCTGCTTGACGGCGCTCTTGCGCTTCTTCAGGCCGGCGTGGAAGGCGTCGAGGTCGAAGGCATCGCCCAGCGGCTCCATGCCAAGGCCGCCGAGCAGTTTGATCGCCCATGGGGCGGCCTCGTCTTCCACGTAGACCACGGCGCCGAAGCGGCGCGGATCGTTGAGCCGCAGCGTGCCTCGGTCCGTGACCAGGTCGAAATGGTCGTGCGACCCGGGCGACGGCAATGCCGCGTCGAAACGCAGGCTGCCCGACATGCCCAGGTGCAACAGCAGGATGCCGCGATCGAGATCGATCAGCAGGTACTTGCCGCGCCGCCGCACCTCGCGCACCTGCCGCCCGACCAGCGCCTCGGGCAGCACCATCAGGGCCCAGCGCAGGGGCTTGCCGATGCGCACCGCGTCGATGCGTGCGCCCGCGATGCGGTCGGCAAAGCCGCGACGGGTGACTTCGACTTCGGGAAGCTCAGGCATGAAAAGTAAATCTCCGGCAAATGCGGCGTTGACTAAGCCCCACGCAAGGTTCGTTCAAAAGCCTGGATTATTATGGTCGGATGAATCTTTCGCCCCGCCGACACCGCCTTGCGGCGGCCGCGTCTCTCGCCTTGCTGGCTTGTGCGGTTCACGCACAATCTTCCGCCCCTGCAACCCCCAACGGCCCTGCGCCGACCATCGAACAATCGGCACAGCCGAAGCCCTCGACAAGGCCCAAGCCCATCACAGCCAAGGCCGCCAGCGAACCCGCGCCGCAGCCCTCCGCGCTGACGGCCGACCTGTTCTACGAGATCCTGATGGGCGAGATGACCGCCCGCTCCGGAGATCCCGGCTCCGGCTACGCGCTGGTGCTCGATGCCGCCCGCCGGCTGCGCGACGGCAAGCTGTTCCAGCGCGCGGTCGAGATCGCCCTGCAATCGCGCTCCGGCGATGCGGCCCTCGCCGCCGCACGCGCCTGGCAGGAAGCCCTGCCGACTTCGCGCGATGCACGCCGCATCGAACTGCAGATCCTCATTGCGCTGAACCGCATCAGCGAAACCGTCGAGCCGCTGCGCGCCGAAGTGGCGGCCACGTCGCAGATCGAACGTCCGCTGCTGATGGCCGTGATCGTGCGCAATTACTCGCGCGCCGCCGACAAGAAGCTGGCCGCCTCGGTGGTCGAGCAGGCCCTGGTCGACGAGCTGAAGAACCCGACCACCGGCGGACTGGCCTGGGCCACCGTCGGCCGGCTGCGCCTGAATGCAGGCGATGCTTCCGGCGCACTGGAAGCCGCGCGCAAGGGCCAGGAGATCGACCCGAGCTCCGATGCACCCGCTGCATTGGCGCTCGAAATGATCGACCCCGGCCAGCCGCTCGCCGAGCCAATCGTCACGCGCTACCTGAACAACAACCCGAAGGCCACGCCCGACCTGCGCATTGCCTACGCCCGCGCGCTCGTCGAGGACCGGCGCTTCAACGATGCCACCACGCAACTCCAGGCAGTGACCACCTCGCGGCCCGAGCTGGCTGAGCCATGGCTGCTGCTCGGCAGCCTCCAGATGCAGGCCAAACAGGACGCCGCAGCCGAGACTTCGATCAAGCGCTTCATCGAACTGTCGGGCAGCCGCAGCGCCAACAAGGACGCCGATGGCGATGCCAATGACGCCGCCGACCGCAAGCGCGGAGTGTCGCAGGCGTACTTCGCGCTGTCGCAACTGGCGGAACGGCGCAAGGACTTCACGGCGGCCGAGCGCTGGCTCGCGCGCGTCGACGGCCCGGACGAACTGGTGGCCGCGCAAACCCGCCGCGCAGCGCTGCTGGCCCGTCAGGGCAAGCTGCCCCAGGCGCGCGAAATCATCCGCGGCCTGCCCGAGCGCACGCCCGACGACAAGAAGCAGAAATTCCTGGCCGAAGTTCAACTGCTGCGCGATGCGAAGCAATACCAGGCGGCCTACGACATGCTCGCCCAGGCCTCGGTGGCGGCGCCGGACGATGGCGACCTCGTCTATGACCAGGCCATGGTCGCCGAGAAGCTCAACCGCCTCGACGACATGGAGCGCCTGCTGCGCCGGCTCATCCAGCTCAAGCCCGAGAGCCAGAACGCATACAACGCGCTGGGCTATTCGTTCGCCGATCGCAAGATTCGGCTCGACGAGGCACGCACGCTGATCCAGAAGGCGGTGCAGCTGGCGCCGGAAGATCCGTTCATCGCCGACAGCCTGGGCTGGGTCGAGTTCCGGCTCGGCAACACGGCCGAGGCGATCCGCATCCTCGAAGCGGCCTACAAGACGCGGCCCGATCCCGAGATCGGCGCGCATTTCGGCGAAGTCCTGTGGAGCACCGGCCAGAAAGACCGCGCGGTCACGATCTGGAAGGAAGCCCTGCTGAGCGATGCCGAAAACGAGACGCTGCAGGAAACGCTGAAGCGCCTGCGAGTGAAGCCGTAGCATGGCTCACGCTGGGGCATTCGTGCCAACGCAGGCCGGCCACGGCCGCCGTACCCTTTTGGCGGCAGGTGGAGCCGCCTTTCTCCTGATGGCAGGCTGCGCGCAGCTGTCTGGCGGCTCTTCCGCACCGAAGACTTCGGACAGCTGGAGCGGCCGGATGTCGCTGCGCATCGAGAGTGAACCGGTGCAGACCTTCGCTGCGCTGTTCGAGCTGCGCGGCTCCGCCGACTCGGGCGACCTCACACTCACGACACCCATCGGCAGCACGCTGGCGCAACTGCACTGGGCACCGGGCGAGGCCCTGCTGAAAGACGGCAGCAAGACACGTCGCTTCGACTCCGTCGACGAACTGATCGAGGCCGCTACCGGCGCTGCAATTCCGGTCGGCGCCTTGTTCGGCTGGCTCGCGGGCCGCAACGACCCCGTTCCCGGCTGGAAGCCCGATCTTGCGCAGCTCGGCAACGGACGGCTGCAGGCCGTGCGCGAGTCGCCGAGCCCCCGGGCCGACCTGCGCATCGTGTTCGAACGGTCATGAAGGCGATCTACGACCTTCCCGCGCCGGCCAAGCTCAATCTCTTCCTCCACATCACCGGCCAGCGCGACGACGGCTACCACCTGCTGCAGTCGGTCTTCATGCTGATCGACTGGTGCGACATGCTGCATGTCGAACTGCGGCGCGATGGGCAGCTGAGCCGCGAAGACCTGACGATCGAGCTGCCCGCGGACGACCTGATCCTGCGCGCGGCACGCGCCCTGCAGGCTTTCGCCGCGCCCGGCCAGGGCGCGCATATCAGCGTGGCCAAGCACGTGCCGGCACAGGCGGGCATGGGCGGCGGCTCTTCGGATGCCGCCACCTGCCTGCTCGCACTGAACCGCCTGTGGGGACTGAATCTGCCTCTGTCGCGGCTGGCGCACATCGGCCTGAAGCTGGGCGCGGACGTGCCCTTCTTCCTCGGCGGCCGCAATGCGTGGGTCGAGGGCATCGGCGAGGAAATCACACCGGTTACACTGCCATCGGCGCGTTTCGCGGTGGTCAAACCACCCGAGGGACTCGATACCCGATTAATTTTTTCGGCTTCCGATCTTCAACGCGCCACACCTGTTGCTATAATCTCGGGCTTTGCTGCAGATAGCGAATCGCTGGAAGCGACGAACCTGGGAAACCCGGTTTTCGACTTCGGCCACAACGACCTGCAGCCGGTTGCCCAGCGACTTTGCCCCGCCGTCACCGACGCCATCGAATGGCTCGGTGCCCAAGGGTTGAAGGCCCGGATGACCGGCTCCGGAAGTTCGGTGTTCGCGAAGATGCCGCAAGCGCCGCAGGAAGCGGAACTGCTCGAAGCCCCCGAAGGCTGGCAGGTTCGTCAATGCAGCAACCTGGAAGTCCATCCGCTCTTGGGATGGGCAACCTGAAGATAATCGGACCGTTCATTCGGTTCGATGCGACATATATCGGTTGATGGTGAAAACCATCGACCCGTGTAGGGGAGTCGCCAAGCTGGTTAAGGCACTGGATTTTGATTCCAGCATGCAAAGGTTCGAATCCTTTCTCCCCTGCCAAATCTTCAACGACTGCGGCCCAACGGCCGCAGTCTTCTTTTGCAGCCCACCCGCTGCAATAATCGGCGGCTCACCGGCCGCCACGCATCACAAACCTTTTGGCGGCTTCCTAAGCCAATTTGCACTGCCGGGACGCGCTCATGCAGGCTAATCACCCTGATTTCATGGTTTTCACCGGCAACGCCAATCCGGGCCTTGCTGCAGAAATCGCGCACAACCTCGGCACCTCGCTGGGCGCCGCTCGCGTCGGTCGCTTCTCCGACGGTGAAGTCACCGTCGAGATCAACCAGAACGTCCGGGCGCGCGATGTGTTCGTGGTGCAGTCGACCTGCGCACCGACCAACGAAAACCTGATGGAACTGCTGATCATGGTCGACGCGCTCAAGCGCGCTTCGGCCGAACGCATCAGCGCCGTGATTCCCTATTTCGGCTATGCCCGCCAGGACCGCCGCCCGCGTTCGAGCCGCGTGCCGATCTCGGCCAAGGTCGTGGCCAACCTGCTGGAAACCGTCGGTGTCGAGCGCGTGCTCACGATGGACCTGCACGCCGACCAGATCCAGGGCTTCTTCGACATTCCCGTCGACAACATCTACGCCTCGCCGGTGCTGCTCGGCGACCTGCGCGCCAAGAACTACGAAGACCTGATCGTGGTATCGCCCGACGTCGGCGGCGTGGTTCGTGCCCGTGCGCTGGCCAAGCAATTGAACTGCGACCTCGCCATCATCGATAAGCGCCGCCCGAAGGCCAACGTCAGCGAAGTCATGAACGTGATCGGCGAGATCGACGGCCGCAACTGCGTGATCATGGACGACATGATCGACACGGCCGGCACGCTGGTCAAAGCAGCCGAAGTGCTGAAAGAGCGCGGCGCCAAGAGCGTCTACGCCTACTGCACGCACCCCATCTTCTCGGGCCCGGCCATCGAGCGCATCACGCAGGGCTCGGCCCTGGACGAAGTGGTCGTGACCAACACCATTCCCCTTTCCGATGGCGCCAATGCCTGCGGAAAGATCCGCCAGCTCTCCGTGGCACCGCTGATCGCCGAAACGATCCAGCGCATTGCCAAGGGCGAGTCGGTGATGAGTTTGTTCTCGGACCAGGACAACCTGTTCTGACCCGAGCCAAAGAGCGGGCTTCTTTTCTGAAGCCTTTTTGAACCGGAGTCGCACTGGTCGCGGTGGACTCTCACAGGAGCTAGTTATGAAATTCGTCGCTTTTGAGCGCGCAAAGCAGGGCACGGGTGCGAGCCGCCGTCTCCGCATCTCGGGCAAGACCCCCGGCATCGTCTACGGTGGCGACACCCAGCCGCAACTGATCGAAATCGATCACAACGCGCTGTGGCACGCCCTGAAGAAGGAAGCCTTCCATTCGAGCGTGCTCGAAATGGAACTGGGCGGCAACGTCAGCAAGGTTCTGCTGCGCGACGTGCAATACCACCCGTTCCGCCAGCTGGTGCAACACATCGACTTCCAGCGCGTCGATGCCAAGACCCGCATGACCCTGAAGGTGCCGCTGCACTTCAAGGGTGAAGAAGAATCCGAAGCCGTCAAGATCGACCTGAACCTGGTCAATCACGTGACGACCGAACTCGAACTGAACTGCCTGCCGACCGACCTGCCGGAGTTCATCGAAGTCGACCTGTCGGGCCTGAAGAAGAACGGCACCGTCACGCTGAAGGACATCAAGCTGCCCAAGGGCGTGAAGTGGGTCAGCCACGGCAAGGTCAACCCGGTGCTGGCTTCGGCCGTGTCGCCGGCGGCTGAAGAAGTCGACGCCCCCGCTGAAGGCGCTGCCGATGCAGCCGCCGCAGCAGCGCCGGCCGGCAAGGGTGGCAAGGCCGCTCCTGCAGCCAAGACCCCCGCTGCCAAGACGCCTGCCAAGAAGTAATTCGCTTTTTCGCATTCGTTGCTGCAGAAGGCCCGCCCCGTGCGGGCCTTCTGCTTTTCCGGCGACGGGATAATCCACGACCATGATCAAGCTGTTTGTCGGCCTCGGAAACCCGGGCCCCGAGTACGAAGCCACGCGGCACAACGCCGGCTTCTGGTGGATCGATGCCCTTGCGCGCGAGTGGAAACTCAATCTCGTGCCCGAGCGCAGCTACCACGGCCTTGCGGCACGCACCAACATTGGCGGCCAGAGCATCTGGCTGCTGGAGCCGCAGACCTTCATGAACCTGTCTGGCAAGTCGGTGGCCGCCCTCGCCCGTTTCTTCAAGATCGCGCCCGAGGAAATCCTCGTGGCGCACGACGAGCTCGACGTGGTCCCGGGCCAGGTCAAGCTCAAGTTCGGCGGCAGCCATGCCGGCCACAACGGACTGCGCGACATCCACGCGCAGTTGGGCACCGGCGACTACTGGCGGCTGCGCCTGGGCATCGGACACCCCGGCGTGAAGTCGGAGGTCGTCAACTGGGTGCTCAAGAAGCCGCTGAAGGAACAACGCGAAGCCATAGAGGACGCCATCACTCGCACCCTGCACGCGATCCCCGCGCTGGTGGCGGGCGAGATGGAGAAGGCGACCCTGGTCATTCACACGAGCAAACCGCCCCGGCCCAAACCGCCGCGGCGGGAGCCCGGCGACGGGGGCACGCCTGCCGCCACCTAGCCGGCCATCGCAGTGCAGGAGGGAGAGAAATAAAAAATGAGTGAAAAGAAGAAAAGAAGAAAAAGAGTAGGAGCGACGGTGATTGCTATCTTTTCAATAGCAATTTGCACCGCATCCATGGGATCCTCAGCCCAGAACGCCGCTCAAACTTGGCGTTGCGGCAGCACCTATTCCGACCAGCCCTGTGAAGGCGGCAAGACGGTGAAGGTGAACGACCACCGCAGCGACGAGGACCGCCGGGCCGCCGACGCCGGCACACGCGGCGCGCAAACCCACGCCGACCGCCTGGAACGCACCCGCCTGTCACAGGAAAAAGCAGCCCATGACCGCGATCAGCGGGCCGCACGCGAAGCAAGAAGCGCCGCCTTGGCGGAAAGACGGCTCGCCATGGCCGAGCAAAGGGAGCGGGAGCGCGCACGGAAGGCGGCCAACGAGCCGCGCAAATCCAGCATGAGTTTCAGCGGCGGTCAGAACGCGAAGGCAGCCGGCGACGCGCCTGAACGCAAGAAAAAGAAGCGGAAGTCGGCCGACTAAGCGCCGGTCGAAGCAGCCGTCACCTTGATCGCCGTGAGGCGCTGGTACTTCTGCATCAGCGTCTCGCGGCTTTCCACGTGCTCTGGATTCAGGGGAATGCAGGCCACCGGGCAGATCTGCACGCACTGCGGCTCATCGAAATGGCCGACGCACTCGGTGCACTTGTGCGGATCGATCTCGTAGAACTCCGCGCCCATGTAAATCGCATCGTTCGGGCACTCGGGCTCGCAGACATCGCAGTTGATGCATTCGTCGGTGATCATGAGGGCCATCCCCCGATTATCGCGGGCTCGGCCAAGCGGGCCGCCTGTGAATGACAAAGGCCACATTCACGGCACACTTGTTGCAGGAGTCAGTTATGCTGCGCCCCGCCCCATGAGTCTGTTTCTATTCAAGCGCCTCGCCACGCTGATCGGCACGTTGATCGGCGCCTCGGTCATCGTTTTCCTCGTCCTCGAGATCCTGCCCGGCAACGCCGCGCAGATGTTGATGGGGCCGGACGCATCGCCCGAAGCAGTGGCCGCCCTTGCCACCAAGCTCGGCCTAGACCAGCCCGCATGGACACGCTACTGGCACTGGATCGGCGGCCTGCTCACCGGCAACCTCGGCGACAGCTACGCCTACAGCTCGCCGGTGCTCGACCTGATCCTGGAGCGCCTCGCGCTCACCGTGCCGCTCGCCATGCTGGCGATGGCACTCACCGTCGTGATCGCGCTGCTCGTCGGCGTTACGGCCGCTGCCCGCCACAACAAGCTCGGCGACGTCGGCCTGATGGGCATGGCCCAGGTCGGCATCGCGATCCCGAATTTCTGGTTCGCCATCCTGCTGATCCTCGTGTTCTCGGTGCAGCTGCAGTGGTTCTCCGCTGGCGGTTTCGAGGGATGGGGCGAAGGCATCTTCGCGGGCATCAAGTCGCTGCTGCTGCCGGCGCTGTCTCTTGCCGTCGTTCAAGCCGCGATCCTCGCGCGCATCACCCGCTCGGCCGTGCTCGAAGTGATGCGCGAAGACTTCGTGCGCACCGCCCGCGCCAAGGGCGTCTCGCAGCGCGCGGTGCTGTGGACCCACGTGCTGCGCAACGCCATGATCCCCGTCATTACCGTGATGGGCATGCAGTTCTCCGAGCTGCTGGCCGGCACCATCGTGGTGGAGAACGTGTTCTACCTGCCGGGCCTGGGCCGGCTGATCTTCCAGGCCATCAGCAACCGCGACCTGATCGTGGTGCGCAACTGCGTGATGCTGCTGGCGGCCATGGTGGTCATCGTGAACTTCGTGGTCGACGTGCTGTATGCCGTGATCGACCCGCGCATCAAGGCCAGCGACATATGAACGCGATCACAGCTCCGAGCGCTGCTGCGCTCAAGGTCCCCGGCTTCTGGCGCCGCGCGTTGCACCACCGCAGCTTCGTGCTGGGCGGCGCGCTGACGCTGCTCCTGCTGCTCGCCGCTGCCGTTTCGCTGGTCTGGACACCCTGGTCGCCCTACGACATGGACATGGCCAACAAGCTGAAGCCGCCGACGGGCGCGCACTGGCTGGGCACCGACACCTACGGGCGCGATGTGGCCTCGCTGCTGCTGGTCGGCGCGCGTGCATCAATTCTCGTGGGCGTGATCGCGGTCGGCATCGGCCTCGTGGTCGGCACCGCGCTGGGCCTGCTGGCGGCGGCGAAGCGCGGCTGGGTCGAGGAAGCCATCATGCGGCTCACCGACTTCTCGCTCGCCTTCCCTGCGATCCTCTCGGCCATCATGATGACCGCCGTGTTCGGCGCCGGCATCGTCAACGCGATCATCGCGATCGGCATCTACAACATCCCGACCTTCGCGCGCATCACGCGCGCCTCGGCCAACGCAATCTGGTCGCGCGAGTACGTGGCCGCCGCACGCGCCTGCGGCAAGGGCCCGTTCGCGATCACGATGCAGCACGTGCTGCCCAACATCTCGGCCGTGCTGATCGTGCAGATCACGATCCGCTTCGCCATCGCCATCCTGGCCGAAGCCGCTCTCTCCTACCTGGGCCTGGGCACTCAGCCGCCGCAACCCTCGTGGGGTCGCATGCTCAGCGAGGCGCAGACGATGATGTTCCAGTCGCCCCTGCTGGCCGTCTTCCCCGGCATGGCCATCGCACTCGCGGTGCTGGGCCTGAACCTGCTCGGCGACGGCTTGCGCGACCTGCTCGATCCGCGGCTGGCACGCGCAAGGTAAGCAAGATGCCCCTGCTCGAAGTCAAAGACCTGCACATCGAACTGCAGACGCAGCGCGGCCCCGCCGAGGCTGTGCGCGGCATCGGCTTCACGCTGGAGCGCGGCGAAACGCTGGGCATCGTTGGCGAATCGGGCTGCGGCAAGTCGATCACCGTGATGTCGCTGATGGGCCTGCTGCCCTCGACCGCGAAGGTCACGGGCAGCATCCGTTTCGACGACACCGAGCTCATCGGCCGCGACGAGAAAGCCATGTGCCAGATCCGAGGCAACCGCATCGGCATGATCTTCCAGGAGCCGATGACGGCGCTGAACCCGGTGCACACCATCGCGCGCCAGGTCGGTGAACCGCTGCGGCTGCACCGCGGTCTCTCGAAGGCCGACGCTCGCAAGGAAGTGCTCGCGCTGCTCGACCGCGTGGGCATTCCCGATGCAGCTTCGCGTCTGGACGCCTATCCGCACCAGTTCTCCGGCGGCCAGCGCCAGCGCATCGGCATCGCGATGGCGCTCGCCTGCGGGCCCGACCTGCTGATTGCCGACGAACCGACGACGGCGCTCGACGTCACCATCCAGAAGCAGATCCTCGAACTGATCCAGAGCCTCGTGGCCGAGCGCGGCATGGCGCTGATCCTGATCTCGCACGACCTCGGCGTGATCGCGCAGACGGTCTCGAAGATGCTGGTGATGTACGGCGGCAGCGTGGTCGAGAGTGGCCCGACGGAGGCGGTGTTCGCGCGCCGCGCCCATCCCTACACGCAGGGCCTGTTCGCCGCGCGTCCCGCCATCGGGGCACCGCGCGGCCTGCGGCTGGCCACCATCAAGGGCAGCGTGCCCGAGCTGGTCGACCTGCCGAAGGGCTGCCCCTTCGCGGGCCGGTGCAGCTACACCGTCGAGGCCTGCAAGACCACCCGGCCGCCAGCCACGATGCTGCCGCAGGATCACGCGGTGCGTTGCATCCGGCTCGAAGAGATCGCCACGGAAGGGGCCATCGCACCATGAGCACGGCCACCACTCCACCGCTGCTGCAGGTCACCGATCTCGTACGCCACTACGCATTGCCGCGCGAAAAGCTCTTCGGCCCGCCGCCCACCGTCAAGGCGCTCAACGGCGTGAGCTTCGAGGTGCAGGCCGGCAAGAGCGTGGGCATCGTC
>NZ_FNPM01000036.1:0-4197 GCF_900107295.1 Variovorax sp. YR266 | reverse complement strand
ATGTGACGCTCAAGATTTGGTTCCGAGAGTAGTGTCGGAGAGGCGTCGAACAGCGATGGGGGGGCGGGCGACCTCCGTTCGCAACGGTGGCGTGTCCGACTTCAGTCGGCCAGAACCGGGCGTTCACCGCGTCGGGCAAAATTCGGCCAGGAACAGTCGTTGAAGGCGGTGGCACTGATACTGGAGCAGTTGATTGCAAAAGCACCAGAGAAAGAAGCGCGGCATGCCACGTGATTTGGTTGCGGCTCTCGTCGTCGTCACATTTGGCTTAGCTGGCGTACTTTTCACCCTCTATGGCGACAAGTGGTTTGGCTCACCTGCGCAGCGATGCCATGATTCTTGTGCCACTCAAAGCAAGGAGGGTGTGATGGCTCTTGTGTATCCAAGGACAATGACAGGCTCTAAGGATGGCCCTCGCGAATGCCATTGCCGTTGAGATCAACCGTAGCTGAGCCACTGCTTTCTGGTGTCGTTTCTCGCCGCGTCTGGTCCAACGCTCTGAGCACCTTTGCGGCTTCAGTCGGCCAAAACCGGACTCTCACCACGGTGGCCTAGTCTCCGATCATTGCAAGCTGGCAAACGAAACGACGGCTACAAAAGCATGCGTACCGAATTCTGATGAAATTCAATGATCTTGCCCGCAAGGCCGCCAAGGGATCCGGACCGCTGTCCTACGGTGGCTCGGTTCATCCGGAAGACTTGATTCGGTTTTCGCTGGCGTATGGCGCTGTCGGCGCTGATGAGATTGAACGGCTCTGCGAGCAGCACGGATGGCACGAAGACGGCCTGCTTGAGGACGGCACAAGGGTAGTGCCGCTCGCGCGTTGGGCTGCGGCCTGCGTCGCCTACGGCCGCGGCGGCGTTGCTTCGCTGCAGCACTTGCTGACCGATCGGACGCTCGCGACGGTTGCCATTGCGGTTCTTGAGGAAGTTCGCACCGAGTCTTGCGTAACGGCGCTGTTGGACTACTGCATGTCGACAACCGCGGTTTCGGACGAACCAGACGATCCGTTCTGGCGAGCGCTCGGCGCGTTGAACGCGTTGACGAGCTTCGACGACGGCCTCGCGCCACCGGAAGATCAGCAGGAGAAGTTGAGAGATCTGGTGATCGAGACGTTCGCCAGTGCCACCACGTCGCATCAGCTGACACTTTGCTTATGCGCCTTGAGAGGGGCTCCAATCGAAGGATCACTGGAGTGGGCGGAGGCCCAGACGGTGACTGCCCCCGATGTGCTGCGTGCAAAAGTCGCCGCGATAAAGTCTCTTCGGCGTCGTCTTTCCGGCTCTTACAAGCCGCCCAGTGCCGAGCAAAAGCGTCAGATCCGCAGGCAGCGAGCGCTTGATGTTTAGTGCTTCCGGCCAAGACCTGCCATTCGACGTATCGGCCAAAATTCGGCTAAGAACAGACATATGCCGGCACGGTGAATGCGGCCTCAAATATTCACCCCCCCATTTTTCGTTTGTACTTGCTTGATGTTTACCCTGCACGCGTTCATCACATCGGCCGCAGATGTCCAGCCCTTGGAGGCCTTGGAGCCAACGCTCACCGGAATCTTTCAGGGTCAACATAGCGCTCCGCCGGACGTGTCGTCGAGCGTCTTGCCGTTCAGCAACACGGCCCGCCTGCTCTATCGCTGGCCCAAATGGAGTTTTTCTGTGACGTGCGAGAGCGGCGCCGAAGTTGCGGCTGATGCAGAGCTCGTCTCGCAAGAGACCGGCGTTGTCTTTTCTGGTGGCCTGCCTGCAGACCGCATACGCATCGTCTTTGCACAGGACGAAGGTTGCCACTTCACGAATCACATCATCTGGATTACGGAATGGCTCAAAGATATCCCAAGTGCAGTGCTCTACGATGAAGCGAGCAAATGTCTGTGTTGAGCGGCTACAGTCGGCCAACAGCGGTCTTTCGCGACTGCAGCAGAATTTGGCCAGCAGCCATCATTCAATCGTAGGGTCAACACGATGCTCAAAACCTGGAATGCAGGGGCGATAGCGGCCATATCGAGCGCGCTTGTGCAAAGCAGTGCTCTGGCATGTTCGCCAATTCATAGCGAATCGAGCAATCAAGACCAAACAGCGCGTTTTCGGTACGAGTTTGTCGCGTCCGTCATTGATGAGGAGTCGGCCGCCGACCCTAACCGGCCGGGTAAGACGATAGTCGCCGCACTGAGATTTCGCGTGCTGCAATCCATTGGAAAAGAGCCCGCTGCAGGAGCAATAGTGACCATGGGATATCAGTACATCGGCACTGTCGCTTCTGATTGCAGTCGTCAGACGCGATCTCTCACGCTTCGAGACTGGAGTGCGGGCTCACGGGTGCGAATTCAATCTAACGATCTGTACTCAGCTGAGTCGATTCACACCGTCGACTAGCGGCCACAACCGGACTTTCACTTCTGCTGCCCACCTCGCGAATTCGATGATAAATACGTTGAAACTTTCCTCAATCGAGAACTACCTCGCCTGCGAGGATGATTCGCCCGAGGAACGAGATATCGCGATTCGGGAGCGAGAAGATCTCTTGCAGAGGTTTCCTCACTCCGTGATGCTTGAAATGGCCTATCCGGAACTTGACTACGCGCATCGCTGGTGTTGGCAACGCTTTGGTCCAATGGATGGTTCGTGCACGCAAAAGCACTCTGAGTACAAGGTTTGCTCTGACGAGACTGAACATCGTCACACCGGGAAGTGGACCTCACGTTGGTTTGTGAAGACAGACTACGACTTCGGATACAACGAGTTCTATTTTGTCGAGCGGGCAGACTGCAATTTCCTCCTCGCGCATCTCTCAGAAATTCACTGGGGAGAGCACTATCCAAAATAGCGACAGAAGAATGCTAGGCAAGCTGAGGCTAGTGCGGCCTAACCCTGCCATCAAGAGGCCGCCTATCGGTAAGTCGGTCATCGCCTCCAATGTCAAGCGTTAAGCGGCACGATGGGCACGCACAACGCGACTTCGATTCGCGCATGTATTGAGCGACTGCTATCGGGCAAAGGCAAGGGACTGCTTCGGGCCCCAACGCGCCAAGGTGGCGACAGGCTACAGTCGGCCAGAAGCAGTCATTCACTGCTGCGGCAGAATCGAACTGAAAGCGGCCACGGGAGGAAAGTGATGGAGTCATTCAGGGTCATGCACTGTGCAGTCGATGGGGAACTGCTGGAAAGTTCGACTTTGCACGTAGAAGCACTGTCGAAGAAGTGGCTCACATATTGCGAACACCTCTTGTCCGGCGGACCAATCGTCGCCACGCACTTGGACGGTCCGTTGGCTTCCTGGAGCGTGGAGTGCGCAGCGGGAAAATGCAATTTCAGGATTGGGGACCGAGTTGTCTATGCTTGCGCGATTCTTCGCTTGGGCGCCGAGCGGCGGAACCAGCAGCTCCTGGGTTCATTCAGCTCACCTGTGTGGCAGGGTGCCCTAGCTCACGCCTCCGATGAACGACCGCTTTTCATCGTCATAAACTTGTTCCCCGAAGATGTTTCAAACAAGGATAGCGAGGCCATGTTCCAGCTCGCGTATCACTTCGCGGCCGCATACTTGAATTGGTGCGAGAACAACCACGCTATCGCGTAGGCCGCTGAGTTAAAGGCAGGACGCGGCCGAGAGCGGAAGTACGCATGCGGGGCAGAGTTGCCGCAAACCAGTCATCCAAAAACACTTAAGGATGGAATATGCCGTCAGTCTTGATTCGTCTTGATCCCCGCCGCATGGAGAACCCAGATACCGATCTTCGGTACGTCGTACGTGATCGCTTGGCTGAGGTTTCGAGCGGAATTCTGACGGACAGCGGCTTCGACTACGAAGAGGGAACTGATGCAATGCTCATTTACCTATCCACCGACAACCTGGATACAGCACTCCCCTTCGTGATCGAACTCTTGGAGAACGGAATGATCTACGAGAACCGGCTGGCCGATTCGGCCAAAGTGGGAACTTCACCGCTTGATGAGACGAAGTGCAATGCCGATTTCGCGGTCGTCTACCCAAGCGCCGAAGCTGGCGCACGTATGGGTTGAGCCCGTAGTCGGCCAGGAACGGACCTTAGTGAGTGGGCCCTGTAAGCAGGCATTCGAGAAATCTATGGATTACGAAGAGATGAGGTACAAAACCGTTCTGCTAAGTCTTGCGTTTGTAATGAGCGTCGCCTCTCATGCGGCCGAGGCAGCGCTCGAAGACGGACGCGAGGCCTACTTGGA
>NZ_FNPM01000014.1:0-159716 GCF_900107295.1 Variovorax sp. YR266 | reverse complement strand
ACAGCGGCAAGTTCGCCTGGCCCAAGAACATCGACGGAACGCTGGCACTGAGCCGGCCGCAGTTCGATGCGCTGGTACTGGGACTGCCCTGGCAGTTCGTCGGCGAGGCCGGTGTGATCACCACGCTGTAGCGCGTCCATTGCGGCAGCGGATTAGCGCGCACTGAGCTGAAGGCTGATCCTGGCCGGCAGCGAAAGTCTGGCCTGCGGGCAGGAGACTATCCGCAGTCAAGACGGGATGGCTGCTCGCTTACGCTGCAACTGCGTGCTGCCTGAAATTGAACTCGATACCCACGTCGGTAAATCTGACGCAAGCGCCTAGTTCAAATTAGCTTGATACGTAAGCGCACGATGAAGTCATCTTGAGTGCCTGAGAGTCGGCAGGCATCGTGTCCGCGATGAATGATGTGGACACGATAGATGGTGTGGTTAAGCGGGCGACTCGTCGCAAGCACAGCGCGCAGTTCAAGGCGGAGGTCCTGGATGCATGCCGGCAACCCGATGCGTCTGCTGCGGCGATCGCTAGGCTGTACAACCTTGTTCCCTACATTCGTCAATCGCGGCCGCGCGTTCCCGTTCTCATGTGAGGTAGCACACAGAGCGTAAGACCAGGAAGTGCCACCATCGCTGCGTGGCAAAGATCCCCTCTACGATGAGCAAGCCGATTCAGCAAGCCTTGGCGGTTTGAGCAACTGCTATTGAAGCCGTCCTGCAAGACATCGACCGAATTGCAAAAGGGTGGGCAGTCGAATCCTGCAGTGACGGGTGAATTGATGGCCGCAGTTGAAGCTGCTCGCCAGCGATGCGAGGAGGTGGATCTTTGTGATGCGCCCCTCATCAGCACCAAGCTCGGCCTCTGAGAAGCACACACAAGATGAGTTTTCCGGACGCATACACTTCCCGTGCGAGTGGGGGGTGAATTGCTCGGACGCCTGTGCCTGTGTGAGTGAAGCCAAGGGAATTTCTCTCGACAATGTCGAGAGTCCGTAGCCAGTCCGGTGGCCCATGGCGCCATGAGGGCCTTGGCTCCAGCCAGTAGCTTCGATGGGCCGATGCAGCGCTCTGTCCGACATCGACCCTCCGGGCTCCCGCGTGTGCCGGATCCTGCACCTGCTTTCCTTTCGCGCACAGGTGCGCGAGAACGCCTGCGCGGTGCAGGCCCCGGGCACGGCTCGCTTCGCCTCGTGGCCGCCCGAAGAAGGAGAGCAGAAAAGGCGACAGTGGTGGTGCGTCGGCCGGCATGCTGGCTCCTTCATCGTGGCACACCTTTCTCACCGTCAACGCCTGCGGGCACCTCTGCGTGGCGCGCTGGCGGCCTGGGGGCCGTCTTCGAACCAGGTCTTGTCAGATCTCGTCCGGTACCCGCATCCACGCAGGAATGTCCTGCTGGCCATGCAATACACGCCACACATCGATGTGGGGGCCGCGCTCGACATAGAAGACCAGGTACGGATAGCGCGTCAAAGGCCAGAACCGCAGCCCCGGCAGGTTCAGTTCGTGCGCGTACCTTGGCGAGCCGGTGGACGGGTGGCGCGCAATGTGCGCGTAGGCCTCTTCCAATGCGTCGATGAAGCCCAGCGCGACACGCTCGGCATCTTCGCTCAGGTAGTGTTCAATGATCGCGTCCACGTCCTCGTGGGCTTGTGCGCGGGGGACGATCTCCCTGGCGGTCACTTGCGCGCGTTGGCCTGCGGCTTGTCGGCTGCACGAACCCGGTCGCGCAGCGTCCTGAAGTAAGCCGTGTCGGCCGGCTTTCCGGGCGCTGACGCCGCCCCCTCAAGCAGCAAGCCGCGAAGATGCAGACGCTCCTGATCCTTGCGGATCAACTCGCGCACGTACTCGCTGCTGGTCCCGAATGCGCGCTTTTCGACTTGTTCGTCCACGAAGGACTTGAGCGTGTCGGGCAGGGAAATGTTCATCGTGCTCATGGCGCGATGATAGATTCGATGGCAAATTTTGGCAAGAATAGCCTGGATTGAACCCGAGACGGCGCGAAAGGCCCCCCGCCTGTTCTGCAGGTCTCGGGCGCGCTCGCTTTGCCTCGTGCCGACCCGAAGGAGAGGGGGCAAGGGGGAGGTGCAGAAAGAAGAGGGAGGCGGTGGTGATGTGTGGGGCTGGCTTGCTGCTGGCTCCTTCATCGTGGCACGCCGTTCTCGCCGTCAAGGTCTGCGCGCGCCTGTGCGGCGCGCTGGCGGCCCGCGGGCCGTCTTCGAACCCTGACCGCTGCGCTGCGGCGTGTCCGCGACGGTGCCGGGCAATCCCGCCCGCAACCGTTCAAGGAGAACGCCATGGCTGCTTCCATCTTTACCTTCCTCAGCGACGCGCAGTTCGACCAGTTGCTGGCCAACGGCCTGGCTTCGCGGGCGCAGGCGGACTTCGATCCGCTGCCCGTGGTCAAGCTGTTCACGCCCGATGCGGGCGCCATCTGGCTGCTCAGCGAGATCGACCCCGAGGACCACGACACCGCCTTCGGCCTGTGCGATCTCGGGATGGGCTTTCCGGAGCTGGGCTGCGTGAGCCTTGCCGAGCTGGCCGGGCTGCGCGGCATGCTGGGGCTGCCGGTCGAGCAGGACCTGCATTTCCGCGCGGACAAGCGCTTGCGTGCCTATGCGAAGGAGGCCCGCAGCGCGGGACGCATCCAGGCCTGAGGGGGCCCGCCGCGGCAAGCCGGGCCGCCCAGTCGGTGTGAGGCTTGTCGCGGGTTTCGCGCGGCGCAATGCCGGTGGGCCTGGCGCCCCGGGGGCGTCGGTCTTCTTGCGGCGTGCGGCAAGTGCATGCCATGCAAGCGTTGCGAGAGGCATCCCGCGCCCGGATCATCGGGCCTCCCCCGTCGCAGACCTGCGGGCTTGCGGCATTCGACCCCACAGGGACTGCGGTGAGCTATGTGCCGTGCGTCCGTGTGCTTCATGCACTCAGCCGCTTTCTCTTGCCGTTGCCCATCATGAAATCTTCCGTCACCTTCACCGCCATGATTACCATGCTCTCCATGAGCATCTGCACTGCCGGTGCCCGGATCGGCTACCTGGGGCCGGCGGGCAGCTGGACACACCAGGCCTGCGTGGAGCTGTTCGGCGACGCGGACCTGGTCGCGCTCGACAGGCAGGCGCTCTTCGAGGCGCTGCAGGCGAAGACGGTCGACAGGGTCTGCGTGCCCGTCACGACCGCGGTGGTCGGGGCCACGCCATACCTGGACGACGTGCTCGCGCTCGAGGGCGTGCACGTGGTGGCCGAGTACCCGAAGGCGCTGGGCTACAGCCTGCTGGCCAGGCCTGGCACCCGCAGGCAGGACATCCGCACGGTCGTCGCGCATCCCGTGGCGCTGGAGGAGGTGAAGCCCTGGCTCGACCTGGAGATGCCCGGGGTCGAGCGCAAGCCGGCCGCCAGCGCGGGCGCCGCGGCGCAGCTGGTGGCGCAGGGGACGGCTTCGGACATGGCGGCCATGGGGCCGCCCGGCGCCGCGCGCATCCACGGGCTGGCGGCGATCGTTAACGGCATCGAGGAAGGGCCTCACAACACCACGCGCTGGTGGGTGCTGGGGCATGCGCTGCCCGCGCCGAGCGGCAACGACAAGACCAGCCTGCTGCTGACGGTCGACGAGACCGGCTTCCAGCGTTCGCTGCAGGCGCTGGCGGGTTCGGCCCGGGTGCTCGCTATCTACGAACGTCCGGGCAGGAAGTCGCTGGACGGACATCGGTATGTGATCGACGTCGCGGGCCATGCCTCGCAGCCGCAGATCGCCAGGCTGCTGGCGCGGCATGTGGAGTTCCGGCTGCTCGGTTCCTATCCCCGAAGATACTGAACACTGCCTGCGCGTCCGCGCTTCGCGGGGCTGAGCAAGTTGCAGGGCCTCAAGACGGACTGTGTCCGCCTGAGCCGGCATGCTCAGGCGAATCAGGATAGCTGGTCAGCGCGGCGACGTCGTCGGCGCGTGTGTGCGACACATCCACCATGACCACGAGATCCGGATGCCTGAAACAGGCGATCAGGTAGGGGTACCTGGACAGTTTCCAAGAACGCAGGCCGGCTCCCCAATGCGGCTTCAAGACTGGCGTGACGGTCGGAATCTGTCTGCCGCCGCGGCCGCAACACACACGCCCATGCGCCGAGGCCTTCGGCAGGCGCCCCTGCACTCAGCGGTGCCGGGACAGGCACATGCCCTGAGCCTGATGTCCGTCGCCGGTCATGGCGGTGCTCGCAGGCGCGGCGGCACGCAGCTTCTCGAGTACCTGGCCGTAGTTCTCGTGAAGCGCAGGCCAGTCCGCACCGGGCTGGAGGTGGCTGGGGTCCAGCCGGCGCAGTGCACCTCGGCGCCGGTCCTGGACTGGTGGCAGGCGAACATGGCCGCGCCGTGGTCCGGGCCCACGTTGCGCTCGTCCGGACAGCGGGCGCGGGAAGGGGGAGAGGATGAGGGGCAGGGGAGGGCTTGCCTGTGTCGGGTCAGGGTATCACGCGGTTCTCGCGTTCAAGGCCCTGCGCGCGCACCTGCTGTGCGTGCTCGGCGCGTGCCGCGCGCCTGCGGCGGCCCTGAGCGCTGCGCTGCCGCGTGAGCCGGGGGCGACGCAGGCAATCCTGCCTGTGTTTCTCTTCCAGGAGCTCATCATGACGCTGTCTTCTTCCCTTTCCGCTTCGTTCGTTTCTTCCTCTTCGTCCTCCTCTCATGTCTTCGCCGCGAGGACGTCCCTGTCGCCGCAGGAGCTCGCGCGCAGCGCGCCGGCAGCGTTCGCGCAGCAGGCCGCGGCATGCACCGGGCCGAAGTACGTCTTCATCAGCACGCGCGAGATCGTCGCGGCGCTGGGAGAGGCGGGCTTCGAGCCGACGTTGGCGGTGCAGACGCGTTCGCGCGGCACTGGCGCGGATCGTGCAGATCGCGAGGGTCATGCGCTGCACATGCTGCGCTTCCAGCCGGTGGTGCAGGCCCTCTCGCTGGACGACGTGCTCGGCGAGATCGTGCTGATCAATTCGCACGACGGGCGCAGCGCCTACCAGCTGAGGGCGGGGCTGTTCCGGCCCGTGTGCACCAACGGGATGCTCGCGGCGATCGGCGACTTCGGGCTGGTCCACGTGAGCCATCGCGGCAACGTGGTGGCTCAGGTGGTCGATGCGGCGCAGCGGATCGCGGGCGAGTTTACCCGGGTGGGCGAGGCCGTGGAGGCGATGCGCGCCACCGTGCTGTCGGGCGCGCAGCAGCTGGACTTCGCGCGCGAGGCGCTGGCCCTGCGCTACCCGGACAAGGCCGAGCCGCCGGTGCAACCGGCGCAACTGCTCGAGCGCCGGCGCATGGCCGACGTCGGTGACGACGTCTGGCGCACGTTTAACGCGATCCAGGAGCACACGCTGCGCGGCGGCCTCGACGGCCGTACCGCCACGGGCCGTGCGATGCACACCCGAGGCATCCGGGCCATTCGCGAGACGGTGCGGCTGAACACGGGCCTGTGGGATCTCGCGCTCAAGCGCATCGCTGGCTGACGCGGCAGGGCCGGATTTCGTCTCCGGCCCTTTCGTTGCTTGCACGGCGCGACTGGCGCAGGTCCCGATTGCAGGGCCTGGGCCCGAACGCCGCAGAAAATCCGGATGCGGCAGCGTCACATCAGTATCAGCATTTCCTGCAGCGATTTCAGCGCTGCAGATCGGGTGAGAGGATCCTTGGTGCCCAGAAACTTCTCGGCTGCGGCCGATACGTCCGCATCGTCGTAGGGCGCTTCCCATCCAAATTCCCGCAGCCTTCTGTTCAGCTTGCAAGCGCCGATCGTGAAATGCCCCTTGCTGGACAGATCGAGGTAGTAGGCGCCGTTGACGACCTTGATGTGGCGTTCGTACTCGTCATAGTGAGGGTGGACGATCTTGAAGGCGTTGGACGAGCGCGGGTAGCGTTTGCGGCCCTCGCCGCCCACGACCGTGTCGGGCTCATTCCGAAGAACTTCCTGCTCTCTCTTGATCGCGTTGCAGTCGGCGCAGATGACGCAAAGATTTTTGGGCTCGAAGATGAAATGCCGATACTTCGATTTGGGTGCGATGTGTTCGACATGGCAATTCATGGCCGACTGAAGAGACACGGACTGCCTGCAGTACGCGCAGATTCCGACTTGCGCCCTGCGGTAGTGCGCCCTGATGTGGTGGCGCAGCGCCTCGAGTTCGTCCCTTGCCCAGTCCTCGTGCGTGAATGACTGGTCGGCGAGCTTGCTCGCGATGAGCTGCGTCATTTCTTCGGAATAGGCGACTGCTTGAGGAAGATCAGCCATAGGTCCGGGCCAGCTCTTCCAGGGCAGCGACGAGGTCTCGCAACGGATCGTCCGGGCGAAGCTCGGGGAAGGCTCTTCTGAGCGTCTCCAGGTCGGCGTGGCTGCGAGGGTCCAGCTCCTTCGACTTCGAGACCCTGGCGAAGACGTTCAGGGCGATGCGATTCAGGTATTCGTTCTTGTAGCCGGGCGCATTGAAGACCTCCGCGAGCTGAAAATCGATGGAACGATGCGCATAGCGTGCGGCCCGCCGCGCGACACCGTCTTCCATCGCCATCACATAGCAGTTCCCGTCCGGCAACTGGGCGACGATCTGCGGGGAATGCGTCGCGATGACGAAATGGCAGCCCCGGTAGCTGTTGAAAGTGCGGAAGAGAAGCTCGATGTACTTCTCCTGCCATTCCGGGTGCAGGCACACTTCCGGCTCATCGATGCAGATGAGTGCCCCGTCGGCAATCTGGCTGCCGATGCCAAGCAGGCTCATGACCACCGCCTGCTCACCCGAGCTGGCTTCGTGAAGCAGAAATGGCCCGAAACTCCTCTTGGACAAGACCACTTCCTTGTGCTTCAGCAAGCCCGAGTTCGCCAGAAGGATGACCTCGTCCGGGCTGCAGTCCCAGTCCGCTCTTACCTTGACACCGCGGGCACCGACGGTGATGTAGGCACGACCGCGCGGGAGCCGTGTGACCATGCGCGCGGCGATTCCGAGGACTTCAGAAAGCTGCTCGGGCTCCAGCCCAAGCAGCTGTCGCGGTGCGACAAGGTGACTGTCGTGAATCGGGAACGGTGAAGGGCGCTGAATGTACTCGTACAGGAATTCCTGAGGATGCTTCGCTGCAACAAGCTCCTCCAGGAATCGCGCCGACGGAGGAAGGAACGTCGCTTCCAGTTCCTCCTCGTAGCCGAGATACCTGAGCACCTTGCTGATGGCCGAAGCCTGCGCGCGACTTCGTGCGGCAGCACCGATGAGGGCCGAAACGATGCGCGACAGGTAGGCGACGCCGAGGTTCGTGCTGGGCAGGCCGCGCAGCCCGAGGTAGCTGTACCGGTCGGTGACATAGTCCCTGCGGAAGAGCGGAAACCTGTCGAAGGGGCTGGTCGAGACGCAGATGACTTTCGAGGGGCGATGCACGGTGTCGACGGTGCCGACGTAGTCCAGGTTCGAGCGCAGGCGCTCTTCCTTCGCGAAGGCGATCGGGTCCACGGAATCCCCGATCAGGTTGATCACCAGGGACCTCAACAGGCGGCTCTTTCCCGTGCCGTTTCTGCCGACGATCACCGTGAATGTGTTTCGGTCCGAGGACCCGTGGCCGTCCGGTTCGACGAACTCGAACGATCGGCCGTCAGTCGTATAGCTTTTCAGCATCGCAATCCCTCCGGGTCCGGAGAATACCGAAGCCGCGCGGGCCGCAATGCTCGGCGTCTCCCGGATATCGCAAGGAAAGACACCGGTGGTGCGCGGATCGGATCAATCGGCGCACCGGGGCGATCGCCGTCGAGGCGCCGGCCACCGGGCGGGCGCGGTCAGCGAGGTGACTTCGGGCTGGCGCTGAGGCTGTCGAGGAACGAGATCACGCAGTCCTCGGGCAGCTTGACGAGTTGCTCGCCCCCGCGGCCCGCCACCTTGACCACCAGCCCCTGGGAGCCGGTCGCCTTCCTCCGCGGCTCCCCGGTGAAACTCACGCCGACGGTTTCCCAGTAAGTGCACTCGTACCTGCAGGACGTGACGTCGGTGTCGATCCTGGTCACGGGATATCTGACGCCGCCTTCCGTGTAGGCCGAGTCGTAGTAGCGCCGTCCGCCCTCGAATGACGCCAGCACGTAGAGCTGGATCACGTCGCGCTGGCCTGGTCACCTGAATGCCCGCAGGTGCGCGCTGTTGAACCGCTCCTGGCGACGTACGCGCCCTTGAATGTCGTGAGGCCCTTGAACGTGTCGTTCGTGACCTCGAGCTTGCGGGCCCAGCCCGCCTGCCGCTCGGCGGGCGTGCGACCCACGATCTCCGGTCCTTGCACGCATGCGCCCAGAAAGACCGAGGACGCGCACACCACCGCGATGGCCGAGATTCTTCCAATACCCATCATCATCGCTCTCCAATTCCTCCAAAGATTCCTGATCGAGTGCTTCAGTCTAGCCACGTCCCTGCGGCGGCAACCGGCCTGTCGGACGCCTTGCGCCATCGGGCGTGCGCTTGGGCTCGACCCCGGTCCCTCCTCGCGCGGCGGAGGTGCCCGATCGTGTCGTTGCGGCATGCATGGGCGCATGTCTTCGCCGGAGCAAAGAGATGGCAGATCGAATGGCAGATAGCGGCCCAAGCGCCCCGGCGGCTTCTCGCCGCCGTCGGGCTGCTGCAGGTTCGCACCGCCGCGCTCATCCCCTCTCGGGGACGGCCCGCGGCCGCCTTGCGCATCCCTGGCGCGGGGGCTGGCGCCCCCTGAACATCCTCCTGATCGGACCTGCCTGCGGCAGGTGAGGGCGCTCGCCGCGCGGCGGTGGCGGTGCGCCCCGGTCCGTGGCAGGGGGCCGGCGTCTTCCCGCGTCCTTCGCCTTGTGCGGTGACTGTGCGGGCCCGGCGCCAGGGCACCGGCTTCGCCTGCAAGGGGGTCTTCATAACGCTTCGCGTGACGAATGCTTCCCCCTTGCTCCCCCGTCCCCGCCCCCGCCTGGCGTCACCGGGCGAAGAACTCAGGAAGACGGCGGCCGGCTCCGGATGCCCGGCCGATGCGATCCGCCACCCTTTTCCCGAAGGGCTCCGAATCTAGGAATCCGGCAGGGCTCTTCGTCCATTTCTTTCTTCAACGCATCCATGCTGCAAAGGAAACACGGAAATGACTGCTGCTACTGCTACCACTACCACCACGGCCACCACGGCCACCACCGCGCGCCGCGCGAAGTCCCGCAAGCGCGGTGGCGCGCTTGCGCCGCAACCTGCTGCCGTTGCCAAGGCGCCCCAGGCCAGGCCGGCGGGGAAGGGAAACCGCAAGGCCGCGCAGGCCGCCGATGCGGTCGATGTCACAGGCCGCGATGTGCTCGTGCCGCTGGACCGGCTCGCGCTCGGCGAGGCCAACGTGCGCAAGGTGCCGTCGAGTCCCGAGGGCATCGCCGAGCTCGCAGCGCTGATCGAGTCGCAGGGCCTGCTGCAGCGCCTCGCGGTGACCGCGCTGGCCGATGGCCGCTTCGCCGTGGTCGCCGGTGGGCGGCGCCTGCGCGCAATGCAACTGCTGGCCGCCGATGGCCGCTGGCCGTCCTCGCAGCCGGTGGAGTGCAGGTGCTACGACGATGCGCGCGCGGCGGCGGTGTCGCTCGCCGAGAACTCCGGGCGCGAAGCCATGCACCCGGCCGACCAGATGGAGGCTTTCCGCCAGCTGGTCGAGGACGGCCTGAGCGCGGCGCAGGTCGCCGCGCGCTTCGGCGTGAGCACGCTGACCGTCGAGCGGCGGCTGAAGCTCGCACGCCTCGCGCCCCGGTTTCTCGCGCTCTACCGGACCGGCGACATCGAGCCCGAGCAGTTGCAGGTATTGGCCCTCGTGGAGGACCACGCGGCGCAGGAAGCGCTCTGGGACGGTTTGCCGTCCTACGACCGCGATGCGTGGACACTGCGGCGCGTCATCACCGAGCAATCCTGCCCGGGCGACAGCCGGCTCGCGCGGTTCGTGGGCATCGAGGCCTACGAGGCCCGCGGTGGTGCCGTGCGGCACGACCTCTTCGCGGATGCGGAAGACGCGGCCACCGTCTATCTGGACGATCCGGTGCTGCTGCAGACGCTCGCCATGGAGAAGCTCCAGAGCCTTGCCGAGGAGGTGAGGGCCGAGGGCTGGGGCTGGGTGGATTGCCTCACCGTCGGCGACAGCCTCGCGCTGCGCCGCTACGGACAGGAAACCCAGGTCCGGCGGGAGCCGACGCCCGAGGAGGCGCAGGCCATCGAGGCGATGGAGGCCGAACACGCGGCCCTCTCGCAAGCCTACGACCGGAACGAGGAGGCATCGCAGCAGGACGCGGACACCGATGGAGACGACGATGGCAATGTTGACGGCGACGGCAGCTCCTCTTCCAACGCGTACGAGGCTGAGGAGCAGCGGCTGGCCAGCGCGCTGGATGCGCTCGACGACAGGCTCGAGGTCGCGCGCACCGCGCTGCTTCAGTGGACACCCGCGCAGATGGCGCATACCGGCGTGCTGCTGCACATCGACCATGACGGGCAGGTGCTGGCACATCGCGGCCTCGTGCGGCCCGAGGACAGGAAGGCGGCGGGAGAGGGCGGCGGTGATGGATCGCCGGCGGCCGCATCGATCCATGCCGATCCCGATGCCCGCAGCAAGCGGTCCGATTTCAGCGAAGGACTGATGCGCGATCTGACCGCGCACCGCACTGCCGCCCTGCAGGCCGCGCTGATGCGCAACCCGCATGTGGCGCTCGCGACGCTGGTGCACCGCATGGCCGAGACCGTGTTCGACCGCTACGGATGGGGCAACGACGTGGTGAAGGTCCACGTCCGGGCGACCAGCGACCACGCGCTGGCCGAGCATGCAAGCGACTACGCGCGCTCGTCCGCCGGGGCATTGCTGGGACTGGCGGTCGCAGCATGGAGCGAGCGTATCCCCGACGATCCGCAGGCCGTGTTCGGCTGGCTGCTCGGTCAGGACGAGGGCACGCTGCTCGAACTGCTGGCTTATTGCACGGCGCGCAGCATCGACACTGTGAGCGGACGGGAGCGCGAGCGCGATCACAGCGATGCGATCGCCGAAGCGCTGGGCGTGGACATGGCCGACTGGTGGGCGCCGACTGCCGCGAACTATCTCGGGCGCGTGAGCAAGGCCAAGGCGCTGGAGGCCGTGAAGGAGGCGACCGGTACCGACGCCACGCAGGCCATGGCCGGGATGAAGAAGGCCGATGCGGCGGCGCACTGCGCCGTCAGGCTGGCAGGCTCACGCTGGCTGCCCGCGCCGCTGCGCGTGATCACGGCGGCGATGCCCCAGGGGGAGACTGAGGCGTAGTCGTCCCGCTCGTCTTGCCAGTCCTTTGCTTTCCTTCTCTTCCCTCGATGTTCGGCATGCCGAACATCGAGGGCGCACGACCTCGGCGGCGCGCACCTATCCCCTGTCCCCCGGCCCGCAGCCCGGCCCTGGCGTCCGTCAGGCCCTTGCCGTCTCGTCCAGTTCCGCCAGCAGGTGCCGACGATTGGAATGCCCGCGCTCCAATCAGTGACAGTGGACTCCTTCTTCGAATCATCGAGCGTGCGTCGCGGTGGCCGCGGGCGCTCCATCCATTCCTTGCTTGCTCATGATCTTCTCCTCGCACTGTCCAGGACCTCCAGTCCAGGATGGGCGGGTACGGCCCGGCTGTGGGGAAGGGCGACGTCGTGCGCCGAAGTGATCTCCGAGGCTCACGAGGCCGAGAGCCGCCTTGCTGTAAACCGTGCGGTCGCGGCAAAGAGGCGGCGAAGACCATGTGTGCGCGTCGCAGGTGCGGCAGGCTTGGCGTGCGCGTGAGCCTCCGGGGGCAAAGTCCTTGTGCGGTGTTGAGGGCAGGATAGACTGCCGTCAGACATTGTTAACAGCCATGGCGTTGCGATGACCAAGACCTCTCTGTCGAGCGTGATTGGGACCCGGGTGCCGCCCGATACGAAGGCGCGGTTTGCCGCGCTGGCCGTGCGCCACGAACTGAGCGAGTCGGGGCTGCTCGCCAAGATGGTCAACGAAGTGCTGAAGACCAACAGCGCGGGGGCGCGTGATTCGACGGCCGACGGCGCCGCATCGGATCGCATCACGCTGCGGCTTCGCAACGGCGATCGAAGGTTGGCGGCAGAGCGGGCCCGTGCCCGTGAGATGAAGACCGGCAGCTACCTGGCCATGCTGGTCCACAACCATGTTCGGCGCTCGGCGGCGTTGCCTCCGAAAGAGCTGGACCAGCTCAAAGTGACCTGCGCAGAGCTGGCCGCGCTCGGGCGGCAGCTTCGCATGTTCGGGATGCCGAACACTTTGACGATGTCTCTGGCCTCCGAATTGAGTGAGGTGATCGCACTGGCCCGGCGGGAAGTCGAAGTAGCGCGTGAAGCGACAGCTGCTGTCGTGCGCCAGAACGTCATCAGCTGGGAGACGGATGGGGAGTTGAGCCATGCCTAAGCAGATGGTTCGCCTCGGTCGGAACAGCCGCGGGTCCATCGGTGCAATGCGCGACATGGCCTTGGACATCGTGAGCTACGGCCGGCGAGGGCCCGGTGGCACGCTGCGCTTCGGAGCCGACCAGATCGCGCAGATCCAGCGCACGGTGGGTCGCACGCCCGAGGTGATGGTGAAGGTCTCCGGCGGCGGGCGGGACGTGGGCGGGGTCGAAGCGCACCTGCGCTACATCGGCCGGCACGGCAAGCTGCCGGTGGAAACAGACGAGGGACTGATCCTGCAGGGCCGGGGCGCTGCCAGGGACATCGCGGTCGACTGGCAACTGGACCTTTGCAGAAGCCAGTACAAGCCCAAGCCGGCCGAGGGCCGGAAGGACACCCGGGCGAAGCTCGTGCACAACATCGTGCTGTCGATGCCGGCCGGTACCCCACCACAGAAGGTGCTGGCCGCGGCACGCGGGTTCGCGCGCGAGAACTTCGCGCTGCAGCATCGCTATGCCATGGTGCTGCACACCGACCAGTCGCACCCGCACGTGCACCTGGTGGTCAAGTGCGAGCATGAGTTCGAACCAGGCAGGCGCCTGTACATCCGCAAGGACACGCTGCGGCAATGGCGCGAGCAGTTCGCCGCGCTGATGCGCGAGCAGGGCGTGGCGGCCAATGCGACGCCACGGCAGGTGCGAGGGCAGACCCGCAAGCCGTACAAAGACGCGATCCATCATCGGCTCCGCGTGCTTCGGGCGTTCAGAAAATTGTCAACCGACGAGCGTGCGAAGCGTCGGCAGCCGAAGACATCAACCTTCATGCGTGCCAAGCTGGAGGGTGTGTTCGAGGTCCTGCGAAGGAGCAGGGGCGCATCCGATGCGGGCCAGGAGGCGATGCAGGGCACTCGGCAGGCAGTGATCTCAGACTGGCGCACAACGGCTGAG
Source organism: Variovorax sp. YR266 (assembly GCF_900107295.1). Taxonomy (NCBI): domain Bacteria; kingdom Pseudomonadati; phylum Pseudomonadota; class Betaproteobacteria; order Burkholderiales; family Comamonadaceae; genus Variovorax; species Variovorax sp. YR266. The sequence continues at coordinate 146,434 of NZ_FNPM01000014.1, read as the reverse complement.
GCGTTGCGAAGACAGGGAGAAGATGGTCTGGTGGCTCAGGTGAATCGTTTCGTCGCACGCATGCCGGCCGTGCAGACTGATACGCGGCGACTGGCCGATCGCTGGAGAAAACAAGCCAGAGGCCGAGCGCTGGAGCGCACAAACACCAAAACACCAGGCCAGCCAGTCCGCTGAGCCGTCGCCCGGTCATCGCAAAATGAGGTCTTCCTGCGCTGCTGGCGATGGGCTATCTTGCGGGTTGACCAATTTCGCCTCCGGCGCGAAGGTCCGACGAGCGCTCAAGTTCCGGTACTGCACACATGACGGGGAGGTCTGACCGGCACCCGCCAACATCATCACCGCATGCGAGTGCGGTTGACGACTACGTGGAAACCGGAGTCAGCGTCCGCCTCCATCTGCGTGGTCGAAGCGGGGCCGGACGGGACTGAAAAACTTGCCTTCGTTGATCGCTGTTCTGGGGGAGCCATGGCCGAGCACTTTCCCATGCGGCCATTTGCAGGCAGATGCTGCTCATCGATGTCCAACATCTGTACTTCGAACTGGATTTCAGCCTTGGTGCGTTTGGCATTCAGCCGAACACCGAGACTGCGATCAACCACTTTGATACTTCGAGGCTGGTCACCATTGCATGTCACTTCAAGCTGGCCAACCGTCAGTACCCTTGCCGAAGCTGCACTTGACTCTTCGAGTCCCAGTGCGACTGGTCCAGAAAAGACCTGACCGTTCTTGTGAACGACGATCTCAATCCGGTCCATCGGTGCGGGTTGGGCTTGGGACGCCAGGCTGACCAAGCCGATTGCAAGAAAGGTGAGTGTTTGGGATACGAGAAGCCTCATGGATCTCTGATGAGTGCTGTTGGTTTCGTCCCGAACATGCGTCGTCTTGGGTTGTGAAAACTGTACGAGCGACCGCCGATTTGCGCTCGCTCAATCCACTTCATCGGCAATTCTGAGAGAAACTTTAATCGGCGAGGTGCTGGGTGGCCGACCCGGCGCATCAGCGAGGTGGCTCGCGCGACTGGTCAGCTACAGCATCATTGATATTCAGGGTCGGCGCTGCGGCAAGACATCCGTCCGGTCGCCGAGATGACACTGAAGGGCTGCCGAGAAGAAAAAAGTCGCGAGTATCTGTCGCTCCAGAGGCTTGGCTTTTCACGTCTGCCGGTGCACGAGAGCAATGAGCGAGAGGTGCGCCGGATAGAAGCTGTAGAAGATCCACCGGCTGCGCGGACATGGTGTCTCGACCTGGCTCGCTCCCCAGATCAGGGGCAGGGCGACCACCGCGGCGAAGTTGCCGTTGACGACGGCGAGCGAACCCGTCGCAAAGGCCCACAACAGCAGCCGAAGCATGCCGGGCCGGCGCAGGAATCCCCAAGCGGCTAGGCAAGAGAGCAATGCCGGCCACCAGAACTCTACCATCGCGCCACCGAAGAGAAAGGCGATCACAGCCGCACAGCAATGGACCCAACCGCCCCGTTCTAGCAGCCAGACGATCAGCGTTACCAGGAAGAGGGTGGCCAGAATGTTGAATGGCCACCAGCCGTTCAGGCGAACGAAGGCAGGTGTCGCCAGCAGTGCAAAGATCGCCAGTCGTTTCATGACGCGCAGGTGCACACCTGCTTCGAGCGCCCCGGGCCGTGTCAGATTGACCATCAGCACGAAGCCGAAAAGGGGCATCACCAGCCGTCCCAGTGCGTAGAGGGCAGGGCTCGTCTCGGGCAGCAGATACTTGTTGACGTGATCACCTGTCATGAGCAGCAGGCCTACCCATTTGAGTGCTTCCAGTGAGCCATTCGAGATCGACCACGCGCTCATCGACGTTCGGGGTTTCTGTTGGATTGGCTGGGACATCGCGGCGCGATTGCGTGGCTCCCCGTGCATCAGCGCACTGGAGGCCGTTCGGCGCCTTCGCCCCACGGACGCCACCATGCTGCGCTGCACTGGGCGAAGAGCGCTGGCGTGTTGCGCGCGATCAGCACGTTCTCGGCGTTGTGTACTGCAGCTGTGGGCGGGGAGTTGAAGCTGCCGGTCTCCGCCGTCAGGTCGTGCGCCGCGAAGACTCGGATGTTGCGGCGCTGGACATCTCGCATGGAAGTGGCCGCCGATCGGGTGGTGAACGAGTAGACCGAAGCCAGGAGCGTGGAGCGGACGGCTCGTATAAGGTTCAGCACCATCGGCAGGGCCTTCTTGTGCGTGAATGCGGCCAAGCATGAAGTCGCCTGCGTGGCTGCGGATATGGGTGACGCCAGCAACGCGGACATGAGGTTTGTTGCCAGGGCAGCGAACTTCAGGCCTGGCTCCTTACGATGTCTAAATGCGTTCATGGATCAAGTCCTCACGGCCGCGACCCATGCGTTGGCGCACGTGCTTTGGCGTGGGGCTCGGGCGGTGATCTGGGAGGTAGATCGAGCGGCCTTGTTCCATAGTGGTGGCCAGCCGTTCGCGAATCGCCTGCACTAAGCGTTGCTGGGAGGCTTGATCGCCGGTCACTCGCCGGGCGTACTGCTCGGCCAGTTTGAGGCCGGCAGCCACAGTGACGAGGTCAGGGTCTTGGCCCGCGTTGGACTGAAGTTCTCCGTTGCGTACGCGTATGGCACGGTGCTCCATCGCGCGGATGTGGCCGGGTGTTTCGGCGCTCCATCGGGCACGCTGCGCGATGATCTTCTTCTCGCCGATCAGCTCGCCGTCCGCATTGCGGGCAGTCGTGCGGACATTGACCGGCCGGGTGCCATGCTGCGTGAGAACGACCTCGTCACCGATGCGCGGTTGCGAGGCCGACTCGGCAAGCGCGCGCTCGAGGTCCGCTCCCCAGATGGTGCGCTCGCCGGTTTCCGTGCGAACCGTCGCGTAGAAGGACATTCGCTGTGCGGGATCAAAAAGGTATGGTGCGGCGGCCGCCGCCACGAGCATGCCTCTGACAGGCGGTCTAGGACCGTCGCGCAGGGATCGATTGTCTTGCGATGCGTCGGGCGGACAACTATCGGAGTTGCGATAAGGTTCGGCGGGTACGGAACCTTCGCGCGCGATCGGCACGTCGCGGTTCGGTGATGCGGGCTCTTGACCGGATTCCATCTCGTGCGAGGGGCGCGACTTTTCACGCGCACGCTGTACTTGGAGGACTTCAGCCTGAGTCGGCTTGTAGCCCTGGGCCTGGATGCCGCGCAAGGCGGCTTCACGCCACATGCCCTGGCGAAAGGACCCGGTGCCTTTGAGCTCGATGACCCTCCAGCCGCGCATTTCCACGATGGCCACGACGCTGTGGAGTACCTCGCGGTTCTCGGTCCGCACACGGATGCGGCCGTCGTCGTCGATGAATGCGAGTGTGCGGTCCGGAAAGAAGTAGCGGTTGTCGACGCGCAGGTAGCGGCGCACGATGGCGTCGGGTACCCGATGGCGGCTGTGGCCCGCGGGAGGCGCGTCGCCTTGGATGGAGCCGGCAAAGTCCGGCGAAGCCGTGCCCGCGCCGCCAGTTGGAGAGTCATCGGAGGAATGGTCTGTAGACATTGCGGCTCCTTTCACTGTTCGTGCAGTCATGTCGGACGCAGGGGTCGGCCGAATCGGCTCGATGCGGCATCAATCCAGAATCTGCGACACGAATTCATCGGCTCGGCGCTTCACATCCTCGTCACTGAGCTTTTCGGTGGGGATCTCCACGTCATCGAAGTCGAACGAGAAGTCATCCAGTTTCAGGTTGCCATTCAGTACTTCGCTGGCGATGGTGCGAGCCTCTTTCATCGACGCAGATTCGCTGCCTTGTGGCGCGGCATTGGTGATGGGCCCTCGACTCGCGTCGGGCGCGTCCTCCTCGTCGTCCGTCGTCGTCCGAGCGGTCGGGATGACCCGACCAGACCTGTCCACGTCCAGCTTCGGAACCGGCGGTGGCGGTAGTTCGCGCTTGGCGAAGAACTTGTCGCGGAAGTAGAGGATGCGGTACGCAAGCACCGGGCGCAGGCCTTCGCGGAAGAGGATCATCCGCTCCGGGTCCAATTCCTTGACCTCCTGGGGAAGCAGCAGGCGGCGCGGTTGCTCGCTCACGCTCACGGTCGGTGTCTTGCCCGCGCCGCCCCACATCGGGCGGCTGACGTTCTTCTGCTGAACGGTATAGGTCCCTAGTTCGCGCGAGATGGCTTCGGCATCCTCGTACTCCTTGGGTGGAAACACGATGCGTGCAGCCAGCGTCTTGCGGATCGACTTGGCGCCCTCGACGCCGTACTTCTCGATCAACTGCGAGTTGGACTGGACAATGATCACCGTGCGCACGTTGTAGCCCGGCAGAAAGGCCGTGGAGTCGGCGATGACGGGGATGCGACCCAGGGCGGGGAATTCGTCGAGCATCAACAGAAGCTGGTGACGAAGCTGCGGGTTGTTTTCGGGCAGCTCGCGCGTCTGCAGGCCGATCGCCTGCTGGAAGAACAGGTTGAGCAGCGGCCGCAACCGCGCGATGTTGTCGGGGTTGATCTGCACATAGATCGAGATCGTGCGCTTGCGCAGGTCGCGCAGGTCGAAGTCATTGGCCGAGGTGGCTGCATCGATCATCGGGTTGAGCCACAGGTCCAGGCGGCTGGTGAAGGTCTTGCGGATGCTGGAAGCCGTGGTCGGTGCCAGGTCGATCACGTCGTAGAGGCTTTGCACCGCCTCCTGCGACAGTGGATAGCCGGCGCGCTCGCAGGCATCGATCACACGTTTCCAGTGCTTCTGGAAACCCTCGGCATCGCTGGCCATGCCCTGGCGCAGCACTTCACCCAAGGTGCGCGTTGCGCCTTCGGTCTCGAAGAGGTACAGAGCGACGCCCAGGAACAGGGAGCGCGCCGACGAGGTCCAGAACGGATCGCCGACTTGCGGGTCGGGAAAGAGCATCGTACCGATGCGTTGCAGATCGTCGATGCAGCGGTAGGGCACCTCGGACACATAGCCCAGCGGGTTCCATCGCGCCGAACATTCGCGTTCGGACAGGGGGTCGAACAGATGCACCTCCTGCCCGTGGGCCGCGCGGAAGCCGGCCGTACGCATGAAGTTCTCGCCCTTGATGTCGCTGACGATCGCCGAGCCGGGCCAGTTCAGCAGGTTGGGAATGACGACGCCGACGCCTTTGCCGCTGCGCGGAGGTGCCTCGAGCTCGACGCCCTGCTGGCCCGGAAGCACCAGGTAACGGTGGCCGAGGCGGCCGAGGATGATGCCCTGCTCCTTCAGCAGGCCCGCCTTCGCGATTTCGCGCCGAAGGGCGAATCGCGCCGCGCCATGCAGCGGCGGGCGCCGCGGCAGCATGGCAAGACCCACCAGGCCCAGCATGAGGCCCTGGGAGCCGAGCAGCGCCGCGATGAGCGCACGGCGCACGTCCGGCTGCTTGCCGTAGGCCCCCCAGTACCGATGGAGGGTCAGCGGCGTGGCATTCTGCGGCGGCAGCTTCATGGCCATCAGGAAGGCGTAGCCGCCGACATACAGGCCGACCACCGCCGCCATCAGCAGCGCGGCCGCGATCCTGAAAGGACTAGGCAAGCCCTCGGTGCTTGGTGCCCGGGTCATACCAGATCTCCCGTACGATGCGCCGCTGCCGGCCATCGAGCCGGTCCCTCGCGCATTGCACGACGACGTCCACGCTCATCTGGGCCAGCTCCACGCCCTCGCGTGTGCTCATGCCCTGGCCTGCCTGGCTGCGCTTCATCAGCTGCGCCAGCGCCACGAAGGCCATCTCCGCGCTGTCCGCATGCACGCTGGTGATCGAGCCGGGGTGGCCGGTGTTCACGGACACGAGGTAGTCGTAGACCTCTTCGCCGGTGCGCAGCTCTGACACGAACACCCGGTCGGGGCGCTGCCGCTTGGCGCTGGCCAAGAGTTGGCCGGGCGTGACCTCGGCCTGTCCCTGGGCACCTTGCGAGTAGAAGAGTCTCACATGATTGGGCTGGTTGCGCAGCGACAGTTCCTTGACGTCCTCGATGGTGATCAGTCGGTCTTCGGAAGGCACTTCGAGGATCAGTGCCTTGCTGACCGTGGTCTTGCCGGAGCCGGTGGCGCCGGACAGAAGGATGTTCCTGCGCAACTGAACGGCACGCCGCAAGAAAGCCACGAATTGCCTGTGTGCGAGGAGGTCCTCCAGTTCCCGATCTTCCGGCGACGGGATCTTCGAACCGGGTTGCCGCGTCGGGGTCGCGGGCGCGCAGCGCGTCGGCTCGAAGATGCACAGGTCCTCCAGATCCTCGAGGGTCCAGAGGGTGCTCGACGGGCGCCGGATCGTGATCGAGACGGTCCGGTCCAGGGTCGCAGGCGGCAGCACGACTTGGATCCGTTCGCCGCCAGGCAGGGTCGCGGACAGGAGGGGCTCGCTGGCCGAGATGCGCTGGCGCGTGAAGTTGGCCACGAGCTTGGCGACGGACATGCACCAGTCGAAGCTGGCGAAGGGAAGCTCCTCGCGCGTCCAGCCGGACTGCCGTTCCACGAAGGCCGCACCGGGCTCGTTGATGCAGATCTCGGTGAGCGCGGGGTCGTCCAGCAGCCGGCCGAGCGGACCGAGAAAGAGAGCGAGTGATGAGGGCGGCTGCACCGGTGCACCGACAGGCGCAGGCTTTCCTTTCGCCTGTCCGCTGCCCGTTGTGGCACCAGGCTCGAGATCAAGGATTGACTGTGCCGGATCGAAGCGCATAGACGCTCCTGAAATCCACGTCGCGCGCGACCAGGATCTGGATCCGCTCGCCCTGGTTCTTGACGACAGTCGGTGGGATCGAGACGGTGCTGCGCAGCACCTCCGCGATGACGTCGCGGCTGCCCTGTGGAGCGAGCACCACGCCACCGCCACCGCCGACGCTTGTGCCGCTTTGCTGATGGGCAGCGATGGCCTGCATCGTTCCGTCGATCACCGAGATCAGGATCGCGGTGCCGAAGCGGTCCCAGAAATGGGTGTTGACGAAGCCCGGGAGACCGCTGCGTCCCAGCTCGTCGGTGCCTGGAGAGGCCAGCAAGGCCACGACGCCGGTGGGTGTGCGGGCTTCGTTCCACACGACGAAGACACGGCCCTGTCCCTGGCGCGGTGTTCCGCGCTGTTCGCCGACATACTTGGTCCCCCGTTCCAGCAGCACGACCTTGCCGTCGGCTCCGTAGACGTCGCTGGCGCCGATGCACGTGACCATGCCCCCGTAGGTGGAGTCGATGGCCGTTTCCAGGGTGCAATCGATGAATGCGCCCTTGGGTAGCAGCATGCGGCGTGTAGGCAGGACCTGGGCGGCAACCTCCGGCGTGGGGGTAGGCCGGAGGCCGGCGGCGAGGCCGCCACTGCTGCCGCTGAGAGTCGCTGAACCAGTATTGGGCGCCTGCAGCGCGCCGATCAGCTGCGCCATGCCTGGAACACCGCCCGGCAATGTTGCCGGATCCGCGAAGGCGTACGGCGTTGTGACACTCGCCGCCTGCGAAGACTGCGCCCGGCGAAGCACCGGCGCGCCCAGTTGCCGCTCCAGTGCGATCTGCTCGGGTGTTTTCTGTTGCGGCCCCGCGTTGGCGGTGTTCGCCGGCCCCGGCGGTGGCGGGTTGTCGGAGATGGACGTTGGGGCCGATGAGCCCGTTGGCGGGTTGATGCGGCCCAGCGGCGGCACCTTCATTTCGCCGCCGGCGCGTGCAGCGGCCGCCTTCCTCGCGGCTTCTTCGGCCTCCCGGGTCCTGGCGTACTGTGTGTTGTAGTACCAGAACAGGAACCCGGTGCCCAGCAGAATGATCGCCGCCAACGCCAGAGCGCCACTGATGCGTGACTGGATGGAGCGCTCACGATTGACCGAAGGGATGGTGCGCTCACCCTGGATTGTCGTGTCCCCAGTGGTTGCGCGGGAGGCGTCAGGCTTTGGTTCTGTGGTTCGTCGCACGGCCAGGACCTCTCCAGTGCCTGGATCGATCTGCGGCGCGTCGGCATCTTCCCGACGATCGGCCGGCGGGGGACGGCGGAACCGGTCCAGCCAGATCATGGTCCGTCCCCCGTGGTGATGCGCTGCACACCCGGCACGCTGGTGCTGGACGGCACGTGTGAACCGCCGCCAAAAAAGGATTGGTTGACGACGCAGCCGACCAACTGGCCTCGGCGCAGCACAAGTCGGCGCGCCACACGGTGGACGACGACCTCGTCCTCTTCGACATTGAAGTTGAGCAGAGATTCCGAGCCGTCGTCGTTCTGGACGAACATGGCCGGAAATTCCGAGCGTGACTGGAAACGCAGCCGGGTTTGCACCCCGTCGTCGTAGGCGCTCACCGGCTTGAGCGACTCGCTGCCGCAGAACCAGTAGTCGGCGTTGCGTGGACGGCTGGCCGCCCACTCCTTCATGTGTGCTTCGGTCTGGCGACGATCCCGATCGGCTGCAGTTGCTCGTGCCTCGTCCTCCGGATAGGTGAAGCGTAGCGAATACACCATGCGCCTGGCGGCCATGCCCGCAGGCGCGGTGGCGGAAACGACGTAATCGAAGTGGTAGGCCCGCCGGTTGGTGAGGACGGTCAGGTTGGTCGAGGCGCGCGCCTCCCTGGGCTTGATGAAGAAATGGTTGCGCTCTGCACCAACATCGAAGGCACCGTTATCACCGGAGCCGAGGTTCACGAACTCCTCGCCCTCGGCAAACTGCAGGTGGATCTGATAGCCGACGTAGCCATGCAATGAGACGACGTCGTCGGGGTTGTAGGCGACCACTCGTACCCGGGCGTCTATCTTGCCGATCGGGGGCACGGTTGCGGTGTGTGCGGACGGCGCAGCGAGCATCAGGCCCGCCGCCAACCCGATCAGGAGCGGAAATGTGCGATGCGTATCCTGGAGTCTCATCGCGCATCCTGTCTGCCGGGTGCAATGCCCATCGTGGCGACCTCGGGCTCGCGGCGGTACTCCATGACGCGAAAGCCCAGCGGATTGAGCGAGCGCATCTTGTCGTCCTTCGACGGCGGGACATAGGCGAACTCGATCGTGGACACCCAGTGGCTTGCCTGCTCTTCCCCGGTGCCGCCGGCGCGCGTAGAGCGGGTGAAGCGGACCTGGGCCAGCTTGTCCTTGCCGCTTTCCAGCTTGAGGAATGTGATCGAGCGCACCTGCGTGCGAATAGAGGTGCCGTCCTTGTAGACATTCAGAGGCGAAGTCGGGTTGTCGGCGGCCCACAGGGCGGCCCACTCCTGGTTGAGGCTGGGCGCATTCTGTGAGGCGACTAGTTCGTAGTCCGCCTCGGCTGTGCCATAGAAGTAGCGCTCGCGTGCGATCACGTAGTTCTGCAACAGGTTGCGCGTCACCACCTGCTCGATGTCGGCCGTGCCCTCGTAGGTGGGAACGATGTCGACGATCCCGCTGCTGCTGTCGACCCGGATGAGAACGGGAACGGGCTGCTTCAACGGCGTGAGACCGCTGACGGCGGCAACCGCGAGCACCGCGATGACGGCCGCTACCGCGGCGACGATCCAGGCGATCCTGGCCGATCGCTCCGCTCGACGCGCACGATCGAGTTCCCAGTTCTGGGCCTCGAGCAGATAGTTCTCAAGGGCGGCGTTCCGGGCCATTGCGCGTTCCTGGGCTGGGAGCTTCAGCCGAAGCGTTGATCGGCGTGAGCGGCCCTTCGCATTCCGGCGGCAGAGGTGGGCGAGTACCGCAGGCCGTCAGCAGCAAGGCGAGCACGTAGAGCGCAGTCGTGTATTGCATTCGCAGGATCTGTCGCTAGCGATTGCGCGATGGGCCTGGCATGACGTGCTCCCTGGGAAGCACGATGCCGCCGCGTCGCGATGTACCGATGCCGCTGATGGAGGCCATGCCCGCACCGACGCGGTTGCCCGCCAGGCGGCGGAACGAATCCCAACGTCCACCCGGCTCTCGCCGAAGGCCGTCGAGCATGCCGCGGCTGAACTCGTAGCTGGTTCGCTTGGTGCCTCCGAGCCCCCAGCGGAGCATTCCGCTGACAACGCCATAGGTGCTCAGCGCGACGCCGCTCGCAAGTCCTGCCGCGATTGGCATGACTTGACGCATTACCAAGAAAACGAGGGCCGAAGCAATGCAGACTCGCGCACTCGCGGCAATGGTGATTCCGGTACCTGCCGCCGCCGCATCGGCCGCGTACGCCTTGACAACGTTGAGGAGCAACGACGCAGCGAACATGGTCAGCACCCCAACGAGCGCGTAGTTGGCCAGTTGTGCAGTCCAGGATTCAAAAAAGCGCCTGGTTGCATCAAAGAACAGTAGGGCGATAAAGATCGGACCCAGGGCCAACAAGATTGCAATGGCCACCTTGGAAAGGCCGAGCATGTACGCTGTTACGACAACGGTCAGGCCAACCAACAGGTAGACCAGAAAGCCAGCGACGTAGAACGCAAAGTCGCTATCAAGCACGCTTCCTTTTTTGAGCAACTGTTCCGCAACCGTTGTTCCATCCAGCCAGACTTGATCAATCACGCTCACGACTGTCGGAGCCCCGACGATGGATGCCACCAATTGCTCAGGTGCTTGATAGAAGGTATCCGTGATGACTTGGTTGTAAGTCCACAGCCGAAGTCCGACTCCGAGGACGATTGCGATGGTGAAGATCCGCTTGACGCCCTCCCAGACGGGTTCTTGAATTCGTCCGGTGAGGCTGAGGTAGCCCCACACCATCACGTAGATGGTTGCGAGTGTTACGGCTGCGGGCTCAATCGCGGATGCAACCCGCGCCGAGTGCGTACCAACATAGTTGGCGAGTTGGCCGTTGAGCCACGAGAAGAATTGTGCGAAGAAGCCCATGATCGCAAGTGCTATCTGGCATTGCTTTGCGGGATGGGTGTCGGCTTCAGATCTCGCGTGCTGCCAATACCTTCGAGCTTCCGCCGGGTCAGTCCACCATCTGCGAATTGCGGCACTGGATCTGAAGGAAAGGGGGAGGCCTGTTCTGCGGTCTGGCGCCAGATGAGATAGTACGCACCACTGCCCGCCGCAGTGACAACGATGCTTGCGAACAGCGCCCAGGTTGTCTTTTTCATTTCAAATTCCGGGCGCTAGTAGTTGACGCTGGGAAGCGACCTCATGGAGCCGATGTCCGATATGGATTGCTCCCGGGCGCGTTGTTTGCGCATCAGCTCTTCGGATTGGGCAACTTGATAGAGACTCTGCAGCTTCGTCTGCTCATTGGTGAGCATGTTCTGCTCGGCCTGGATCCTGGCCTGCAGGTCCTGGATCGCTTTGGGGTCCTGTGCGGTGGCGATGCGGTTGATCAGTTGCTGCAGCGCCGAGAAGCGCTGGCTGGTGTTCTGGTAGGCGCTCTGGGTCATGCCGTTGAGCATGGCTGCCGACTGCCGGCCTTGCTCGACGATCTGGCGCAGTTCGGGGCTGAGTGCATCCATCTGCGTTCCGGAGAGGACGCTGTTGGCTCTCATGATCGACTGCACCTGGTCGGCCAGCCCGGCATAGTTGCCCGATGAGCCGTTGAGCGTGTCCATCAGATCGCCGTAGCTGGGAGGCAGGTAGTTGCGCGCGAGGTCCGAGGTCGACAGCAACTGCTCCATGCCTCGGGTGCCTGTCAGGGCGCTGTGGGTCTGGGCCAACTGGTCCTTCGATGCCTTCAGTTGGTCGTACTGCTTCTGCATCCCGGAGATCTGCTGCTGCCAGTACATGACCTGTTGCATCAGGTTGGCGATCGCCGTGACGTCGATCACCGGGATGCCGGCCTGTGCGCGCAGCGGTGCCAGGAAGGATGCCGCGGCGAGGATGGAGGCGAGAAGGTATCTATGCATGGAAGGCCTCCTGAGCCGAGGTTGAACGGGAACGGTGATGTGCTGCCAGGGCCGCGCGGAAAGGGGGCAGCCATTGATCGGGCCGTGGCCCATGCCTTTCCATGAGTTCGCGCATGAGCCGGACGTTGCCGGTGCGTCCCGAGATGACATGCAGGGCGTCGTCGAAACCGCGGAGATCGAGCTGCGCGACCACGCTCACGTGGTTCTGCTTGATGAGGAACTGGCGCGAGCCTGGTTCGAGCTCCTGCTTGATGAGCGCGAACTCCCGGTCCGTCAGGTTGAAGCCCTGGGTGTATTCGTCGTAATCCGCTTCCGGGTTGGGGAGCAGGATCTTCGTTGGCGTCTGCTCGATGATCGCCCGTGCGATGCTGGAATCGAGCACATGGCTTGCGCTCTGGGTGAAGGTGGCGATGTTGGCGTTCTTCTTTCGCCAGGCCTCCAGCCCGTTCTTGGCGAACTTCGTGAAGGCCGGGTCGCTCAGGAGCTTGGCGAACTCGTCCATCCAGCACACGAGTGGACGACCGTCCACCATGCGATTGACCAGATGGAGGAGGTACATGGTCAGCGGCGCCCGGACTACCTCGTTGTCCAGGAAGTCGGTCACATCGAAGCCGATCAGGGAGTGGCGGGTGAGCAGGGACGCCACGTCGTCCTGATCGTTGTCGAAGACCCAGGCGTAGCCCCCATGCTCCGAAGCGCACCATTTGCGAAGGCGCGCATGCATCCCCTCCGGGTCCGTGATGTCGAGGAAGGCGACCAGTCGCGACAGGCGCCTGTACGGTGGATCGAGTTTCAGGGTGCCGCGCAGTGCCTGGTCGAGATCGTCTTCCTGACGGACGGTCAGGGTATCGTTCGGCGAGCGCATCACGAGGCGTCTGAGCCAGTGCCGCATGAATTCGATGTTGTCGGGGATCGCGTCGTCGAGCTGCAGGGGATTGCAGCCGGTCGGCGTTCCGTTCTTGAGGGAGAGGTACCGGCCGTCCAGCGCGCGCACCAGGATGTGCAGCCCTTCGTCCTTGTCGAAGATGACTTGGGTGGCGTCGAGGCGATTGCAGATCGCCACCATGCAAAAGCCCAACAGGGTGGTCTTTCCGGTACCGAGCGGCCCGACGCCGGTGATATGCCCCACGTCTCGCCGGCTGCCGCCATCCGGGCTGCGCGGGTCGCTCGCATGCAGCGAGAAGTAGTAGGGCGAGCCGGCGCGCGTCGTGAACATGGTCAGCGCGTTGCCCCAGTAGTTGCCTGTCGCCCGGCCGGTCGGGAAATTGTGAAACGGTGACATGGCCGCGAAGTTGCGACTGGTGATGGGGGCTTTTCTGTTGCGGTAGCCGAAATTCCCAGGCAGTTGCGCCCAGAACGCAGCCTCCAGCGCGAGATCCTCCCGGGCCACCACCATCCCGGTGTCGCCCAGCAGGTATCGGGCGCGCGCCACGTTGTCGTTGAGCTGCTTCAGGCGGGGCCGGCCCTCGGCCTCGCTGACACCGTCGTAGGTGTCGGCCAGCACGTGGAGGCTGAAGTGGTGGTCGCCCACCACGAACCGGTTGCTCATCAGGTCGTCCAGCGCGTCCTTGAGCTCTTCGGCCTGCGAGACCGCCAGGTCTCCCGCGGCCGCCATCCGGTGGTGCTGGCGACTCATCATGTCGGTGGCGGTGCCCTTGGCCAGGAAGGTGAAGCTCTGGGTGAGCACGAAGGGGAAGGGTGCAGTCAGCAAGGCGCTGAACATGCCCGGTGCCGTGGGCGTCGGATATTCCTTGATCCCCAGGAAGGCGCCGATCCGTGTCTGGGTCCCCGCGCGGTATTCCATGGCCTCGCTGCCGAAGAAGGGTCGAGTGGTGGCCAGGACCTCGTTCAGAGGCGAGCGTGGCAGGGGCATGCGCTGCCACTCCCCGTTGACCAGCAGGCCATGGAATTCCACAAGCGAGGAGAAGAGCACGTCCCTTCCCTCCGGCTGGTAGATGCCCAGCGCGGCCGGGTCGTAGCGCTCCAGGGCGGCAAGCAACTCCTGGCGCAGCTTGGTGCAGGCATCCAGGGAGTCGCGCAGCTCGACCTGCGCGCCTTCGGGATCCGTGCGCTTGAGCAGGTGCAGTGCGGCGTTGCCGATCCTGGTGGCCTGCGGACGAAAGACGAGCGACAGGTACAGCTCGTTGACCATCAGCCGCTCGCCGGCCATCTTCCGGCGATAGCGCTGCTCGACTTCCTCGGCGAAGCCGGGGACCGTTCGCCCGGCCAGGTAGCCGGTCTCGCGGCGCCGGATCACGTGGGTCCACAGGGCCAGGTTGGGCGAGGCGATGTTGCGCAACAGCACGTTGAGGCGCTCGTGCCAGCTGTTGATGTCCTCGTCGTCTGCGCTCTCGAAGCTCGCACCGCCCAGGCGCAGGGTCTGGACGTAGTCGCCTGCGCGCGTGCGGGCCACATGCTCGTCGACATGAGCCGCAAGCGGGATCATGGCTGCGGCGCCGACCTCGCGGCGCAGCGTCTTCTCGGAGCGGGAGAGCAGTTGCATGAAGCCGTCCGATCTCAGACCACCACCGCCGGCACCGCCCGCATGCGGCGACGCCCTCGCAGGCCGGGCATGTCCAGCGCCAGCGGGCTGTACGAGTTGGCGCGCCAGAACCGCTGGTTGCCGCCGAGCACGGCCGGCAGGCGCGTGCGGCCCCACAGCTGCAGAAGGTCGAAGAAGCGCGGCTCGTACAGGCACACCAGGTAGAGCACCCCGTGGACCGGTACGAAGGCCAGCAGCCAGGCGAGGTTCTTCGTCACGATGAACGACTCGGTCGTGACGACGATGTTGAACATCATGGCTGCGTAGGTGACACCCCAGACCATAGAGGGCCGCGTCATGCCTACGAACAGGGGGTCGGCAACGATGCCCTGGTTGCGGTTCATGACGTGCTCTTCTCAGACCCCGAACAGGCCCCGGATCCAGGACACGATCTGCGGCCCGCCGAAGACCAGTACGGTCCCGATCACCACGGCGACCATCCACCACCAGCTCAGGCGCCCGAACCAGGCCATGGCGCCGGAGACCATCACCGCGACCGCTGCCAGCGGCGTCAGGATGGCGACGAGTTGCTGCTGGGTGGCGTTCGCGCCGGTAGCGAACGGGCTTCCAGCCATGGCGACCTCAGGAAGGACCGCAGCAAGCACCGCGATGAGCAGTGGTGCAAGTCCTCTTGTTCTGTTGCGGACTTCATTCACGTTCCAGATGGGAGCTCTGGACGGTCGGGCTGTCTTGCCCGGATCGGGGTGCGGCGCGTGACGAGCGCCTCGAACGTCGAATGCATCGGCGTGCAGCCGGACCGATTCAACGCAAGGGCAACGAGATACTGGCACGGAGTCGCTGCGGACTTCCGTGAGAAGCAGTGGCAATGCGGCGCTGCGGATCGAGCATGCGGTCATGGCACTACTCCAGTGGGCGAGCGGGGAGTGCTGCGGACGCCTTGCTCTGGGGTGGACGCAAGAGGATGCGAGGCGGGCAGTCCGGTACGCCTGCCGCTGCCGTAGACATCCCACCAGGGCATCGGCGCCGTACCCTTGCTCGCGCTGGGGCTGCTCTCGGCCGGGCGGCCGGCAACGGGTCTGAGCGCAGCAGCCCTTCCAGTGCCGAGGGAGGTCGAGGCCATCTCTCGTTTGATGGCCGCGATATCGCGGAGCACGCGGGCGTGCTGCTCCTCGGCCTCGTTCGCCGCTTGCATGTCGGATGCGGCAATGCGCTCGGCCCTGCGACGCACGAGGCCTTCCATCTGCTCTTCGGATTTCTTCAACTCCTGGCGGAGGATCTCCATGCGTTCGTTGTCGCGAGCAGACTGCTCTGACGCAGCGACGGCGTGCGATGGGGCCGGCGAGGCTTGCAGGGGCGGGGCGCTCGCGTCGGCCATCACGCAGACGAAAACGAACAGACAAAGCAAGGCTGCTTGTCCGACCTCGCCGATCGCTTCGCCGCAGAGAACATCCTTTGCTTGCATAGGGTGCACTGTTCACCCATCGCCGTATGCGTGTCGACTGTCACTTATGACAGTGGAGCTGGAAAGACCCGAGGGGCTAAATCCTGACTTCGGGGGCCGGGAAGGCCTCTCGCTGTCTTTCCGCGAAACACACGCGCAGCGCAGCCTTTGGCGCGACGGCCGACGAGGCGCGAGGAGCAAGTCATGGACAACGTGGTCGTCTTTGGCAATCAGAAAGGCGGGGTTGGGAAGTCCACCCTGGCGGTGCTGTACGCATGCTGGCTGGCCGACATGCAGCGCCAGTCCGTGTGCGTGATCGACCTCGATACGCAGGCCAACAGTTCGAAGTCGTTGCGCCGGTTCGCGACAGACATCGACGCGTCCGCGCTCTTCGGCCAGACCGCGCCACCGATCCCGTTGCCGTGCAAGCAGGGCATTGCGCTCGTGGCGAGCAGCAGGAGCGTGGCCGACATTGAGCTCGCGAAGCCGGAAGTGGTGATTCCCGCATTCCGCAGAAGCGTGATGCGGCTGGCGCAGGATTTCGACACGATCGTGATCGATACGCCGCCGGCGCTGGGCTTGCGAATGAGCGCGGCGCTGATCGCTGCCACCGCCGTGGTCTGTCCGATCGAGCTGGAGGAGTACAGCATCGACGGTGTCACGGACATGCTCAAGACCGTCTTCGGTGTCAGACAGCGCTACAACCCGCAGTTGCGGCTGGCCGGCATCGTGCTGAACCGGTTCAATCCGCGGTCGTTGCGGCAGAAGGCCGCGATGCAGGAGCTGGCCAAGAACTTCCGGGAGTTCGCGATCCCGGCGCGGATCTCGATCCGTTCGGCGATTCCCGAAGCGCTGGCCGAAGGTGTTCCGGTGTGGAAACTGCCGAAGAGTGCCGCACGGGAGGCGAGTCTCGAGGTGATGCAGGTGTTCGAGCTGCTCCAGCAGCGCATCACCGGTTCGGGCGAGACGGCGCGAATGGGTGAGGTGAGGGCATGAGAGAGCACGACGGCCTGGATCTGAGCGGGCTGTCGCAATTCAGGGCGGTCGACCTGCTGGGGGGTGATGCGGGCTGCCTTGCCCCGGGCATGCCCATGCAGGTGGCGCTGGATCGCATCGACTTCGATCCTGCCCAGCCGCGCCGGCGTATCCAGGGCACCGGCATCGAGGAACTTGCCGAATCGATCCGCCAGCATGGCGTGCTGGAGCCGGTATCCCTGCGATCCCATTCCGAGCAGCCGGACCGGTACATCGTCAACCGAGGCGAGCGCCGGGTGCGCGCGGCGCGTCGGGCCGGACTCGCCGCCATTGCAGCCTTTGTGGATGAACGGGTCGACCCGTTCGCGCAGGCCGTGGAGAACCTGCATCGCGAGGACATGTCGCCGCTCGATCTGGCCACGTTCATCGCCGAGCGGGAGAGGGAAGGGCACTCGCGCGCCGAGATCGCGCGCCGGTTGGGCAAGCCGCGCTCCTTCATCACGGAAGCTGCCAAGCTGAACGAAGCGCCTGAGGAATTGCGAAGAGCGGTGGATCAGGGACGGCTCGGCGGTGATATCCGGACGCTGTACCAACTGGTGGCGGTTGCGCGCGATCGGCCGCATGAAATTCAGGAACTGCTGGCGCGAGGTGGCCCGATCGGTCGTGCCCGTCCTGATGAAGCGCCGGGGTGTCTGCGACCTCGCGAGTCCGGCGGACCTCCGGAGACGGCAACGAGCGGCTGCAGGGTGGGCAGGGTGGCCAGCAGCGGGCGCACGGTGCTGGTGGTGGAGCATGGCGGGCGGCGCGGGGCATTGCGCATCAAGGCACAGGACAGCAATGTCGGCGAGGTCCGGTTCGGCGATGGGACGTGCGCCTTGCTGCCGCTGGCGGACTTGCGGCCGGTGTGCTGGGCCACGGAGGAATAGGGACGCATGCGTTCTGGGGGATCAGAACGTGCGCGCATGTGGTCAGCAAGTCATGTTGCCCGGCCTTACCGCCCGGAGTGCCAAGCTTCTCTTTTCGAGTCGAGTGGGAAGGTGCGAGCGATGGAGCTGCTCATTCATACTCGGCGTTCCCGCGGCAAGCATAAGGCTATGCCGGGTGCGTACAGCTCGCCACCATGTGGCGGCGTTTGTATTCGAGCGGTGTCATCTTCAGGCTGCGCAGAAAGACCCGGCGCATCACCTCCTGGGATCCGTAGCCGCATTGCGCGGCGACGGCCTTGAGAGGGCGTGTACTCGTTTCGATCAGGCGGCAGGCCATCTCGAGGCGAATCTGTTGCACACCGCGCCCCGGCGTGAGACCCGTCGTGCGCTTGTAGAAGCGCACGAAAGAGCGCGCCGACATGTGAACCTGTTGTGCCAGCATGGCGACACTGAGCTTCTCGCGCAGGTGTGCCGAGATCCACAGATGCAATGCGGCGATGCGCGCATCGAGCACGGGTTTCTCGATCGGGGCACCGCGATGGCGCTTCACGCCGTAGCGTCGGCTGCGCGGCTCTGGCAGACGTGAGGCGAGCGAGTCGGCAAACCATGGCCCCTTGTCCTGCTCGACCCACGACAGTGCCAAGTCCACGCCCTGATCCGGTTCGACGACCCGCCAGCCGCGTGTGGTCATGCGGACGGTGAACGGGTCAGATCTTTCCTTGCGCGCACGTGGCGGATTCGACGGCATCGGGCGCTCTGGTCGTCGTGCGCCGCGGATGCTCGGCACCAGCGGCAACAGGGTCCTGGTCCCCAGCAAGGCGCAGCGCTTCAGATGCCTTCGGCCGTTGGAGAGCCATTCACACAGGCGCTGGACGCTGGTCGGTCCGTTCCGGGGCGAAGCCGAGTCGGGCACTCCGGCAATGACGAGCGTGTTCGCGCGACCCGTGAGCTGGCGCGGCAGTGCGCTGGCGGGCAACGCAATACCGCTGGAGCTGGAGACGGGCCCACCCGCGATGGAGGCCAGTCGAATGGCATAAGCGGCGACATTGCTCCGCGTCCTGCGCAGGGCATTGGCGGCATTGAAGACCGCGATCATGCCGATCACGTCGGCGAGAAGGAACCCGGGAAGCAGCAGAAACCAGATCTTGTGCATCGTTTAGGGGCTACCGTATCCACATTGGGGATCAATCTGCACCCTCCCGAACCTGCGCAGTGCGTTGCCAGTGCTCGCCGGGCCGGAGCTCGCGCGATTGGCAGAAATGGTGGTCAATTTGCTTTCATGGATGGGCGTCGCGCTTCTAGACTGTCAAGCCCCGCCTCCATGACGTGCTGAACCGAGCGCCATGTGCACGGGACAGACTGGCGCGAGGGTCGGTTGGTTCCCGGGCTCAAGCCCTCGGACAGCCATGGTGCCCGCCAGGCTGCCGCAGAAGCGGCGTCGACTGCGCTTGCGACGAACGCGGGGGGGCCGGCGCTCCAGAAAGAACACCCATGAACGATTGGACACAGGATGTTCTCGGCCGATTGACCGAGGCGAGCGAGCCATCCCAGGTGCTCGAGCAGATCAGCGTGGCAGCCAGACACCTCGGCTTCGAGCACTGCGCCTACGGGTTGCGCATCTTCGTGCCGTTCACCCGCCCCCGGACCTTGATGCTCAGCACCTACGACGAGCGCTGGAATCACCGGTATCTGGATGCGGGATACCTCCAGGTCGACCCCACCGTTGCCCATGGAGTGCGCAGTCGGACGCCGGTGGTCTGGAGCAACGAGGTTTTCCGGGACACGCCGCGCATGTGGGATGAAGCGCGCTCCTTCGGTCTGCGTGTCGGCTGGGCGCAATCGGTCTTCGAGGCCGACGCCCGCGTGGGCATGCTGTCGCTTGCCAGATCGAGTGAGCCGCTCACCGCGACAGAGATGCGCGCCAAGGATCCACTGCTCCAATGGCTGGTGAACACGGCTCACCAGGCGCTCGCCCATTGCCTCGGGGAGAGTCCACTGGCAGGCCTCGAGCCGCTGACGAGCCGGCAGGTTGAAGTGTTGCGCTGGACTGCCGACGGCAAGACGAGCGACGAGATCGCGCACATCCTCGGCATCTCGAAGCCGACCGTCAACTTCCACATCAGGAATGCGATCGCCAGATTGCGTGCCAACAACAAGAACTCGGCCGTGGCGCGCTCTTCGCGCCTCGGGGTTCTGAACTGACCCAATGGCTGCAGCCGGCATCGGGGCTGCGCATGTGTTCATCGGGTCTCATTGCCGCAGCGGTCCTGGCGCGGGCGCCAGCCTTTGTCCACGTCGATGTAGCAGGCAAACAGATACTGGCCCTCGATCAGCACCGGCGGTGCCGCCCGGTGCGCATGCACGCCTGCACGGCGCAGGATGCGCTCGACGCCCAGGGGCGAGGCGGAGATCAGTCGCTGCCCGCCCTCTTTCGCGACCGCCTGCATCGCAGCACCCAGCATGTCCAGCGCGAGCGACGATCCGCACAGGTCATCGCCGGGGCTGAGACGAACACCGTCGACGGCGGCGAACCGTGACAGCTCCCAGATCTGCGGCGAGCACGGTGCAGGAATGCTGCCGAGCAGTTGCGGAAAGACCGAGGCCAGCAGGTAAGGCCGGTGCGTCGGCAACAAGCGGCTGGTCCCCACGATCTCGCCCTCCGGATTGCGCGCGATCAGATAGATAGTGTCCTTCCGGTCGAACTCGTCGAGCTCGAACCGCCCGCGCGTTTGCAGCTTCCAGCCCAGCTTCTCGACGAAAACCTGGTGCCGGTAGCGCGCCATGTCGAACAGTACCCCTGCGGAGAATGAATCGACTGTTCCCGCGATGATCTCCATGACGTCACCTCTTGCTACATGAGGTCGCATTACAGCCTGATGACAGACGCGAGGGACACTGTCAGAGTTGATAGGGCGGGCGGCCGATGTGCAGCTTGTGCGCGGCAGTCAAGGCGACTCTGCCGTCGCTAGACAGATGCTCGTGCATGAGCCCGGCGCGATGAAGGGGCAGGGTACGCGTTTCATGGCCGGAGTTGGGCCGGCCTGCGCGCCCAGTGCATCTGCGCTGCTTCTATCGCGGTGCTTGCGATGGTGGCACGGACTCTTGCATCGCGTTCCACGGCAGCGCAGCGTAGAAGGCCTGGACTGTGGCGTAAGCCACATCGAATGGGGGCAGCGCTCCCTCGATCTCGGGGGATAGTTCCTCGTATCCTTGTTTGGCCATTTCCCTGACTTTCGGATCGGCGAGAGAGTCGATGCCGGGTTCTATTTCTCTCGCTCTGCAGGATGCCTGGAGCAGGATGAGAAGAGAAGCGCGTTCTTGGTCGCTCAGGGGTTTGCTTTGAGTAACCAACAGGTGCAGGTCGTAGACATCCTGGCGTCGGTTGCGTCTGCGGATCGGCTGCTGGAGCAGAGAGCGCAATTTTTCTGCCATCAGGTTGAGGAAACTGTAGACCCGCAACTGGTCGCCATCACCGAGTTCGAGAATCTCCACGTCGTAGACTGCCTCGTTGTAGCTGTAGTCGATCTCTACGATTGTGGGAGCCTGTCTGTTCAGCAGCCTGTCCAACTCGTTGCGCTTGCTCCTGGGTGCATAACCAATGTTGAGGGCCAGTGTGGGAAATTGCGCGTCGGGACGGGCTGGACGGATTTCGGCGCGTTGGCGACGACACATCGTGTCATAGGAAAGAGCGTCATTGGCCACTTCAAGCTGTTGGTCGAGTTCGTCGATCAGCTCTTGCTCCATGCCCGCAGCATATTTTTCGCGCGTGGAAAAATCCACGTCCTTGGTGAACCGCCCGCTGTCGTAGCGAATGGCCATCAGCAGGCCACCCTTCATGATCATCTTGGAGCGCAGGGCAGTCGATGTACCAATCGCGGTCAGGATGATGTGCACCGCTTCCCTGAAATTGCGTTTGTCGGCGGGAGCCTGTGACACCCACTGCGGGAGATCGATTTCTTCAAGCATTTCCGTTGGAGTGGTCGTAGGAGGCCGCGAGGGCTAGCGATGGGACGTTGATGGACAACTGCCATCGTTCGGAATAGACGGGGGCGTATTCGTTTTCAGCGTCAAGTTTCCGGGAGCCGCCGCGTTGCGCAAACTTTTGCCACTCATCGATGACTGGCGAGTCGAGCCGACAGACCTCAGTGATCACGAAACCTGCCCGAACCTTGTCGATAGGCTGGCCATGCCTGTCTGTTTCGTCCACGATCAGTTTGAGATATCGCTTTGCTTCTTTCCGGTAGACATCGAGAACGTGCTGGATGCCTCCACAGAGCTTCGGCTCTCTCAGCATGTCCAGAAAGACGCGTCCGAGCGTCGCCACGCGTAGGGGTGATTCGGCGACATTCCTGAATGCACCAAACTGCGATCTTTCGTGAAACTCGATATTCGTATGCCCGATGTTGTTGATGTGAGGGCGGGTAAGCCGCGGCAGGCCGGAGCTCTTGTAGTCCTCGAGCCTGTCATCCAGGTCCCTTGCCATGCGAGCCTGTGCTTGCCTGCGCCAGGCTGTCACTGGTGGTGTTGTCATGTAGACAATCTTTGAGAAGCGATCGGTCAGGCCATGGTATTCCATGGCACTCAGATGGGAGACGTAAGCGAATGGATCCAGGCTGCACATGATCTCATCAGGCGTGGCCCTGGTGCTTCCGAACAGGAGGTAAGCGGTTTCCTGCGCCGATGTGGGGATGGGTGTGAGGAGGCGTACGCCCTTCAGAGCCGTCAGCACCTGCTCGTACATTGCTCTGGACTGTGCCGGCCGGGATGATCGAGGCAGGTGGGAGAAAACCAGCTTGCCGAGTTCATACGAAGAGACAGCCGGCTCCTTGATCAGTGCGAGGGCGTCCGCCACGGAGGAGACGAGATCCTGATGCACAGTGGATGTCATTGGCATTTGGGCAGCCTGAGTCGAAGGGATTGGGGAGAAAAGAGGGTGTCTGTGTTTGGTATATTGATCTCAAATATCTGTAAACTGCGTCCTTAGGACGCAGTTTACAGATATTTGATGGAATTTTCAACTGTGCCAAATACGATTCCGTGGTAAAGCTGAGATCTCAAAGAGATGGCTGTGAAGGCATGGCAAGTACAATGCGTCCTAAGGACGCATTGTACTTGCCATGCTGAACGAATGATCTCGAAGCCGGCTCGGTTCGATTGCATCTGTGCTCGGACTGGGAATGTTCAACGTGTGCATCAAGTCTTCATTCGCCGAGCCAGCCTATGACATCGCCGCACTCGAGACACCCTGGAGGGCGATCGACACATGCCGGTTGCGGGCGTCCCGCCGGCCTAGAGGTGGACTCCGCCGTGCAAGGTGATGGGTATTGGGTGCGACGCTGGAGGGTGCTTGTTCACGGGCGCCGCGCCGCCCAGATGTTGAAGGCACCCGCTGCGATGATCAGGACCACGCCGAGCGCGGCGTGGGGAGGCGGTATGTCGCCCCAGATCGCGTATCCCAGCAGCATGGCCCAGACGATGAGGCTGTAGCGAAAGGGCGTGACGACAGAGAGATCAACGCCGCGGCAGGCGGCGATGAGTGCGTAGTTGCCCAGCGCTGCGCAGCCCGCGGCGGCGGCCAGCGCGGTGAGTTCACGCTGCGAGAGCGGCGCCCAGTTCTCCACGAGCCCCAGCAACAGTCCGGCCAGGCACACGGCAAGCGTGGTTGCGACGGCGATGGTCGCCGACGGGATCGCGACGGGGATGTGCCGCGTCACCAGATCACGGGCGGCCAGTGAGGCAGCGCACAGTAGCGCACATGCATGTCCAGTCGCAGAGACATCGGCGCGTGCAGATGGCTGGATCACCAGCAAGACTCCAGCGAAGCCGGCCGCGATCGCGAGCAGACGGCTGCCGCGCCAGTGCTCCCAGCGTAGCGCCATCGCGGTGACGGCAATCATGAGCGGCGCGGTCATCATGAGCGTGCTGACCGTGGCCAGGGGCGCGAGCGACAGAGCAACCACGGAGGCAAGGGCGGTCGTGATCTCGAGTCCGCAACGCACCCCGATGACGGGACGCAGCGCGGCGCGCCAGCCCACCTGAGCCCGCCAGGCGATAGCTAGGACGAGGGCACTGGCAAAGGCACCGCGCACGGCGAGGATCTGCCCGGGGGGCAGGCTCGGGGCCGTCAGCTTGACGAAGGTATCGTTGAGCACATAGCAGCCCATGGCCACCAGCATAAGGGCGATCCCTCGGCGATTGGCCTGCGCACTAGCCATCGCTGGAGGAGGGCGTTGCCGACGCTGGGTTCTGCGGGACCGTGGAGGCGGATGACTCCCGTGACGCGGGCCACGTGACGGCATCGGCCGCCGATTCCGTATTCGCCACCGTCCCCGGTCGCGGCCCAAGCGGCGCACCGCAATGCCTCAGCACATCCCACAGGGCTTGGGCCTTGAGCACGATCTCCTCGACTTCGGCATCCGGGTCGGACATGGCGACGATGGCGCCGCCAGCGCCGATGGAGATCCGGCCGTTGGCCGCCACCAGGGTACGGATCACGATGTTGAGCTGGGCTGCGCCGTCGAGCGAAAGATAGCCGATGCTGCCCGAGTAGATGCCGCGGGCGGCCCCTTCGAGTTCATCGAGGATCTTCATCGTGCGTACCTTGGGCGCGCCGGTCATGGAGCCCCCCGGGAAGGCAGCGCGCACGCAGTCCACGGCGCCGATGTCGGAGCGCAGCCGGCCTCGGATGGTGCTGACCAGCTGATGCACGGTGGCGTAGGTCTCCACCGCGAACAGGCTGGGCACATGGACGCTGTCGATCTCGCACACCCGGTTGAGGTCATTGCGCAGCAGGTCGACGATCATCAGGTTTTCCGCGCGCGTCTTCTCGTCGGCGACCATCGCGTCGGCGATCGCAAGGTCTTCTGCCGGCGTTGCACCGCGCGCCGCGGTGCCCTTGATGGGCTTGGACTCCACATCCCTGGTGCCAGAGATGTGCAGGAAGAGCTCGGGCGATGCGCACAGCACGGCATAGCCGCCCACGCGCAGGTAGGCCGAATAGGGTGCTGGGTTGTGCCTGCGCAGAACCCGGTATATCTCCAGCGGACTGATGCGTCCCTCGCCCACCAGTTGGTTCGTGAGGCAGACCTCGTAGGTGTCGCCTTGCAGAATCTCGTGCTGGCAGCGAAGGATGAGATCGCGGTAGGTGCCCAGGTCCACCCGCCATCCCAGTGAATGCAGATCACGGGCGGCGTCGCCGCTGGTGTCTGCTGCGAGCTTCTGCGCGCCATTCAGGCCTTCGCGCATGGCTTGCATCCAGCGGCGATTCTCATCACCCGGGACGGTCTCATCCAGACAGACGATCCAGACCTGCCGCTCGGCATGGTCGAAGGCGAGGAATCGGTCAGCGAGGATCCACATCGCGTCCGGGGTATCGGCGTCGTGCATGCGCGACCCGTCCAGTTCCCGCTTGAGCTCGTAGCCGAAATAGCCTACGAAGCCACTCGCGAAGTCGAAAGGGAGACTCGGGCCTGAGGGTGGCAGACCGGGAATGTGGTCGCGCAGGTAGTCGAAGATGCTTTCGTCGCGCACCTGGACGGTGTCGCCCCGGCGCACCAACAGCTCGCGCGGTGCCGTGCGATAGGTCAGCACTCGGGTCCGCGGCCCGCTCGCATCTCCCATGAAGGAAAAGCGTGCCCGCCCAGCCTCGGCGAGACTGCTGTCCAGCCAGAAGGCGCAGTCGCCGTGCGCGAAAGTGCGCACGAACACCGTCTCGGCATCGGCCTCGGTGTCGATGCACTCGGCATGCAGCGACAGCGCCCGCGGTCCTTCGAACCGCAGCGCGGGCCCGAGGTGATCACGGGCCTCGCGCTGCGGTGCCTGTGCGTGCCATGCCTCGGTCAGTTCCCTGAAATTGCGTAGCAGCCGTGCGCCGAATTCCGTGCAGATTGACTCCGGGTGGAACTGCACGCCCCACCAGGGGCGCGAGACGTGGCGCAACGCCATCAGCGTCCCGTCGGACGTCCAGGCAAGCGGCTCGAGGGATGAAGGAAGCTGAGTGACCGCCAGCGAGTGGTAGCGCACCGCTTCGAAGCGATCCGGAATGCCGGTGAAAAGGTCGCACTGCGTGTGCGAGATGCGGTCCAGACGCCCGTGCATCGGCCGCACCGCCAGGTCGACCCGCGCGCCGCAGTGGTGAGCGATCGCCTGGTGGCCCAGGCAGACGCCCAGCACGGGCTTGCGAGAGCGCTGCAGCGCGTCCGCCGAGATGCCCAGATCCTGGGGGCGCTGCGGACGTCCGGGGCCTGGCGAGATCACGATGTTGTCGAAGGGCAGGCGTTCGACCTCGTCCCAGCTCATCTCGTTGTTGCGCAGGACGATCGGCGGCTCGGCATTGCAGGCGGCCAGATACTGGTACAGGTTGTAGGTGAATGAGTCGTAGTTGTCGATCAGGAGGGTGCGCATGGGAGGCTCCTTGGCTCATGGCAGAGGTCTGCATCGTTGGGGAATCGGACCGACGGCGCCACTGCACGATGTGCTAGTTGCCTGCCTGCCTGCCTGCCTGGGCGGGCGGCATGCAGGGCACGTTGGGAGTGCCTGAGGCCGGGGTCGTGTGGGGCGCGTGGCATTCGCTCGGTGCCGTCGATCGTGATGCCCCGTGTGATCGGGATGGAGCAGATAGGCGGTGAGAGGCTTGGTCGAGACGGGCGCGCCCGACAAGCCGAGCGGTGTTCAGGCGGTGTTTCGTCTCGCACTCTTCACCACGGATGTTCGCTCGCCCTGCCTCGGCAGGCCTGACGAGGCGAGCGAGGAGGCCGCCGAGAGCGGGGGACTCCTCAGACGACTTCCACCACGTCCGGCAACACCCGCTCGTAGCGCTTCATCTTCGCCGGCTCGATGCCCAGCCACCGTGCCACCTGCTCGGGCGATGTGCCTCGACGCAGTTGCCTGAGCGCAAAGGTGTGCCGCAGGCGGAATGAACCGCCCTCGCGCGAGTCCATGCCGGCTTCCTCGAGAACGCGTTTCGCGCACTCGTATTGGGACGGCTTTTGCCATTGCTTGCCGGTACGTGTGGAGGGAAACAGGTAAGTGCCAACGATGCCCGCTTCGGTTCGCACGGCCAGCCAGTGCTGCAGCAATTCCGCGGCCCAAGGTGCCATGGGGGTCTCCCTTGCCGGCGAATTGCCGTCCCCAGGCACATGAAGCTTCCAGGGCCGCTCGCGCACACGGCCGCCTTGCGCGACAGGCGAATCCAGCGTCAGCGCCCGCACATCCCCCGGCGTGAGCCCGGCCCCGAGTTGCAAGGCCACCGAGGCCCGATTGCGCACTTCCTGCCAAGTCAGCCCTGCGTGGGCGTTCCGCGGCACTCCGGGCCGCGGCCGAGCGGCCGAGAGAAAGGCAATGAGCTGCCTGGCTTCGCTCACCGGGAGGTATTCCGGCAGGGGATCGGCATGCGCGGCGTCGGCATAGCGGACCTCGGGGTTTGCCTGGATCCAGTCCGCGGCAGCCGTGTTGACCACGGCATCGGTCTGGGCTGCGTGATGGCGCAACACCCGATCGATCAGTCGCATCAGGCGCAACGCGTAGCGGGGCGTGAGCGACAGGTCCGAGGTCTTGCGGCCGAATCGCGCAGCCTGGAATGCCTGCAGATCGGTCAGCGCCAGCGAAGGCAAGGTCACCGCAGGCGACTGCCCCAGACACCATGTTGCGAAGGCCTCCCACATGTCTTTGTAGACCGATGCCGAGCCGTCCCGGCGCAGCAAGCCCGCACCGCGCTGATCGGCCAGCCAAGCCTCGAAAGCCTGCCCGAAGGCGGTCGCATGCGCTGCGGGAGGCAACTCATCGAAAAGAGGAAGGGACAATTCAGCGGCCATGACGCCCAAGTATAAACATGCTAACGGGAGGCGAGAGCATCAGAGAGTTCTCGAGCTTGATGCATCTGTAGAACAGCATTACTTAACAGGAAAGGGCGTGATATGAATCGGCTTCCCGTTAGTTTCTTTTTGATGAACTCACCGCTCCCGATATGGCAGCGGCTGAGCCCCGATGTGATTCGATCGGGCCGCGTAGCGCTCAGAGTGAGCGCATGCAGGATGCTCCCGACAGGCACAGGCCATCACTCAGGCAGCACAGGCGCCGGACTTCTGATCATCAGCTTGACGGTGTAGGGCCCGACGCTGTTGAGCTTCGAGGCCCCGTAGACGAACTCACCCGTGTGCCTGAACCCGAAGCCCTTGAATACGCGGGTGTCGTTGCGATCCGGGTTGCTGCTCTGGAGCAGGTAGGAGAGCCCATGAATGTCGGCCAGCCGCTGGAACGGCCGCGACATTCGCGAGGCCACGCGTTTCTGCTCGTGCACCGGGTGGACACAGACCATGCCGCCGTAGATGCACCGCTCGGGGACGCCTTCGCGCACGCGCATCGCATGGGTCGCGCGCTGCAGGGCGGCCGAAGCGCTCTGGGCCGCCAGGGTCCGGCGCAAGCCATAGGCACGCAAGGCGGCAGGGGCGCCAACCGTCAGCTCGTGAAAGAGCCCCGGTCTCGACGGGATGGCGCTTGGCAGCGTCCTGAGCGCCGCACCGCGGACCGTGCGGGCGCCTTGCGGCTCTTCGCGCGCGGTCTCCAGCACCACCACGCCGCCCGTGCGCAACGCCGCCTGCAGAAGGTAGTGGATGACCCGGGCGATCTTCCGCTCGGCATCGACGAAGTCGCCCGCTCGGATGCGCTTGACGTCAGCGGGCCGCAGCCATGCGATCCAGGCCTTGTCGCGGTTTCTCACGAATGCCTGCGCCATCACCTGGGCTGCGTGCACCAGGTCTTCGGATGTGGCGGCGATGTGCACCCGGGGCGCATCCAGTTCTGCTTGACTGGCGGCGTTCTGCTGCTCGATCAGTTCCACCAAGCTCTGAAGAATGATGGCTTCGATGTTGAGCCGGATGCCGGACATGGCGCATCAGCCCATCTCGTGCTCGCCGACCGTCACCAGGTGGTCGACTGAGAACCCGTTGAACGCGCAGCGCACGCTCTCCGAATAGGCGCCCACATGCTGGAACTCGATCCAGTCGCCCTCCCGCAGGTGAACGGGCAGCGCATACGGAAACGCGAGTCTGTCGTTGCTGTCGCAGGTCGGACCGAAGACGACGAACTCGCTGCGGCCATCGGCCGCCACATCGATCGGCTCGCTGCCGCGCCATGCCCGCACGGGCAGCTGGAAGAACTGCTGCGCCGGCAGCAGTCCCCCGAAGATGCCGGCGCCGCAATAGAGCGCCTGGTCCTTGCGCAGGATGACCCGCGCGAAGAGCGACATGCAGTCGTACGCCAGCACTCGGCCCGGCTCGCACAACAGCTCCACGCGCTTCAGTGCCGAAGACGAGGCAACGAACTCGCCCAGCCGTTGGAGCAGCGAAGCCGGCGGCGACATCGGCATGTTGTCGTAGCGCGCCGGAAAGCCGCCGCCGATGTCCAGTGCGGCCACGGGGGCATTCGCCTGCTCGACCAGCCTGGCGGCCGTCTGCAGTGCGGCGAGGTAGGGCTCGACGCTGATCGTCTGCGAGCCCGGGTGGAACGCGATGCCCGATGACCACCGTGTCTGTGCCGCGATGCGCTGCAGAAGCCGAAGCGTGTCTGCGTGCGACGCGCCGAACTTGCTGTTCAGGTCGTACAGTGCATCCGACGCGCCCGAATGGAATCGCACATAGGTGCGCAGCGAAGGCTCCTGTGTCGGCAGAACCTCCAGCAGTTTCTCGAGTTCCGCGGCGCAATCGACCACGAAGTCGCGCAGCCCCAGTTCCCTCCAGGCGCGTTCGATGTCGCGGCGCGACTTGGCGGGATTCATGAACCAGCAGCGCGCGCCTGGCGCCTCGGCCTGTACGAGAAGAGCTTCGCCGATCGAGGCCACGTCGAAGCCCGCGACACCTGCAGCGCGCACGGTCGAGATCACCTGGGGCAATGGATTGGCCTTCACCGCATACAGCACGCTGCCCGGAAAGCCCTCGACGAAGGCCCTTGTCGCGTGGGCGAGGCGGGCGGGATTGAAGGTATAGAACGCGTCGAACTCTGTCGCGCGCACGGCGGCGTCGAACTGCATGGTGTGTCTGTCCCTCGTTGGTCGTGTGGATGTCGTTCAGCGCGCAAGAAGGCCAGCGCCGTGCAGGTAGGGCATCAGGCCCGCAATGCTCTGCAACTGCGCGTCGGGGGCTGCCGTGCCCGGTGTGCGCGGCGTCTGGCCCTTGCCGGTGTGCACCAGCACGCTCGCAAGGCCCGAGGCCCTGGCGCCTGCGATGTCGGTGAGCAGGTCGTCGCCCACCACCAGCGCTTCGCTGGCGCAGACACCCAGCGCATCGAGCGCGGCCTGGAAGAACACCGCGGAGGGCTTGCCGGTGACGACGGCCGTCTGCCCCGCCGCGGCCTCCAGCCCGAGGATGAAAGCGCCGGCATCCAGCCGGGGCGGCCCGGCACCGTCGAACCAGTAGAGATTGCGATGCGGCACCACCAGCTGTGCGCCGTCGCGCAGCATGCGGAAGACCCCGTTGAGCAGGTCGTAGTCGAAGCGCTCCGCCACATCGCCGATCACGACGAAGTCGGGCCTGGCGTCGTCGCGCCGGATGTTCTCGAAGAGGCTGTCCATGGCATCGGGCACCAACAGGTGGCAGGACGCATCGGGCTGCCTGCGGATGTAGGCGCTGCAGGCCATGGCTGCGGTCTGGATGTTGTCTTCGGCCACGTCGATGCCGCACGCCTGCAGTCCGGCGGCGATGTGATGCGGCAGCTTCGCGCTGATGTTGGTCAGCAGCCGCACCGCGAGACCTGCCTGCGCCGCCTCCTGCAGCGCCCAGTTCGCGCCAGCGATGGCTTCGTTCCGAAAGACCAGGGTGCCATCGATATCGATCAGCAGCGCCTTCAGTGCCATGCCTGCGCCTCGCGCGAGGGTGCGGCATGCGCGGGCCGGCCCAACTCGGCCATGAGGGCCGGTGCCAGTTGCATCAGCGTCAGCGGCGTCTGCCACGCCGGCACGCCGGGCTGCAGCGTCGGCTCCAGGAAGACGCCCTTGAGCCAGGGCGCGTCGGACCAGCAGGTGTGGTCGCCGCCTTTGCGGCTTTCCACGGCAAACGGCAGATGGGGCGACTTGAGCAGGCGGGCAGCGGTCGGCGGCTGCAGATACCAGGGGCTCGTCCATCCACCGCCCAGATCGACCACAGGTCCCTCGATCAGCCGGAAGGCGCCGAGGAGTTCGGTCGGAAGGGCCTCGCCCAGCGCATCGACGATGGCCTGTGTCGTCACGCCGGCTGCCGCCATGCGCGCAGGATTCAGGGCCAGCCAGCCGTTCTCGGCCGGGTGATAGAACGCGAATGAGCGCTCCGTGTCGATCTGCCCGGTGCCGGTCGCCGCGAGCCAGCCCCGCGCCGCGAAACAGCTGTTGGGCGCGAGGTCGTGGCTCAGCGGCTGCATGCCGTGGTCGGAATGCGCGATGAAACGGCAACCCGGTGCGAGCAGCGCCTGGCAGCCGTCGAACAGTTCGAAGAGCCAGTGCGCCAGCCGGGCGCGGATCGCGCCGGCCACTGCATGTGGCGGCGCGGTCGAGTCGTCTCCGAGATGGCGCAGCAGTTGGTGCGACACCAGGTCGATCACCGGGTAGTAGCCCACCGTCAGCTCCGCACCGCCCGCGCGCAGGCTCCACAGGATGTCGTCGAGAAAACTGCGGTGCATCACGTCGAGCAGGTCGAGCAGCAGCAGCTCGGCCGAGCCGTCGCCGCCCTGGTCGACATGCCGCCCCAGCGCCCCGCTCGCATGCAGTCTGGCCGGGTTGCCCACGCTGCAGGCGCGATGACGCAACGCCAGCCGGCGCAGCGCGGCGTCGCGGCCATGCACGAACACCGGCTGGAAGCCCAGGAAGCACAGCCGCGGCTGCCCCTCCACGCGGGTGGCGTGAACCGCGACCGCGCGGTTGGTGTCGCCGGCCAGCGCCGTCGGCAACGCCGGCGACAGCGCGACATGGCAGGTGCTGCCGAAAGGCACGCGCAGATCGCCGCCGGTCGGCACATCGTGAAGCACCATCGCGCTGTTGTCGGGCGACACCGTCAAGGTGCAATGCAGCTGAAGCGCCGGCACCGACAGCGCATCGCCCGGCGCCAGCACCGCGGGTGGGCTCACGGGACGCGCATAGACCTCGGTGTGCGACAGCAGCGCACCTGCCAGTCGCGACGGCTGCACGAAGGGCACGGCGCTGGTGCGGACGCGCCCGCCCGCGACAGCCCAGCGATCCCACACCATCGGCGTGGTGCGCGGCCAGCGGCCGAAGGCATCGGCGACGGCCAGCGGGTCGCCTGCTTCGGCGTCGGGAATCTCGTAGCCCGTGAGGCCGTGCGCGCTGGCGTCGAGCCCGCTCCAGATGCTGAACAGCGAAGGCGGCGTCTGGCAGTTGGGCGACAGCGGCTCCAGCGGCAGAGCGCAATCCACGCGCAGCGGCAGCATCGGTGCGAGCTGCTGCCACAGCGTGTGCGACAGGCCATCGACCAGCAGCCAGAACAGGCCCTTCGCGGGCGTCATGCCATAGCCTCGGCGCGCTCGCCCACGAGCAGCCGGCAAAGGCCGGCTACCTGAGCCTCCAATGCCCTGAGGCTGCCGTTGTTGGTGAGCACGTAGTCAGCTTCGATGCGCGCCATCTGCTGATCAAGCGGACTGTCCTTCACCACGCTGAGATCGTTCCGTTTGGCCAGTCGCTGCGCGCGCACCTCGGCGCGGGCGGCCACCTTGACCACCCGGAAGCCGGCCTCGCGCAGCGCGGGCCAGTCGATGCGGTCGTCGCGCAGGTCGTCGTTGATCACCACGTCGGCGCGCGAAACCGCCAGGCGTCGCAGGAAGCCGTCCGCCAGCGCCCGCGCATGGATGGTGCGCAGGTGCGCGGCCACGCTTTCCAGCAGCTTCTGGTCCTGCGTCTCCGGTGTGAGTGCGATGCCGGCCTCGGCATAGAACATCGCCTGGATGCGGTACAGCGGCTCGGCCAGCTTCACGACTTCGACCGTATGCCCGCGCGCGAGCAGCCAGTCGCGGATCAACTGCGCGGTCGTGCTCTTTCCGGAGCCGCTGGGTGCCACGAGGCACAGGCAGAGGGCCGGGCGCGGTGCGGCCGTTTGCGTGGAAGTGTGGTTCGGCATGTGCTGTGCTCCCCCTCGTGCGTTCAGGCCGCGGCCAGCGCCGCGCGGCCCGGCGTGCTGATCCAGGGCAGCGTGCCCAGCGCGGCGGCGACGGGCGCGGCCACGCGCCGCTCCATCGCGCGGTCGGCCGGCGGCATGCCGTGCCAGGTCGAGGTGATGAAGGTGTGCGGCCACTCGAAGATGCGCGGGTCGCGCAGCACATCGTCGATCTCCTCACCACGCAACTGCCGGGTGCGCAGCACCTCGTCCACCGCGACCTCGGGCAGCACGATGCGCTCGAGCCAGCCGCTGCCCATGGGGCTGCGGCCGACCGCGCTGGCGAAGGCCTCGGGCGTGAGCAGAATCTTGTCGAAGTCGGCGCGCGCCGGGTCACGCGCCGCGTCGGCCTGGTTGCCGAGCCGCTGGACCAATGCCGGGTGCTGCCGCAGCGAGCCCAGGCCGATGTGCGGGTAGTCGGGCCAGCCGCGCGCGCGCAGCCGGCCGTCCACCACGTCCAGCAGCAGCTTGTCGCCAGAGAAATAGCGGTGTCCCTGCCCGAGCACGAGGTCGAGCATGGTCGTGGTCTTGCCCGCGCCCTTGACGCCCGCGATGGCGATCACGCCGCCAGTCTTCTCGTCGAGCACCGCCGAGCTGTGCAGGATGGCCGTGCCTTTGGACTGCTCGACCAGCAGGCCGAAGTAGCGCACGAGTTCGATGAGGTGGATGAACGCCGTCGCCTCGTCGCCATAGAACGCGACCTCGCGCCGCGCGGTGCTGTAGCGGTAGCCCACGCGCGTGTCCGCGTCCCATGCGAGCTGCGTGCCGTCTTCCAACATGCCGCGCACCACCTTGAGCGTGAAGCCGATGGCGTAGGTTTCGCGGATCGTCATCGGTGCGGTGCAGCGCGCGCACCACGCGGGCAGGAAGTCGTCGGCGGCGTGCAGGTCGACCGCGAGGTCCGGCGCGCCGTCATCGGTGCCGGCCCAGAGGTAGGGCGAAAGAAAGGTCCGCAGGCGCATCGCGAGCGGTCTCGACGCTGCGCCCGCTCGCAAGCGCAGGCTGAACACAGTGTTGGTCAACAGGCTGTCCGTCATGGGCGAGGGCTCCCTTCGGCAATGCGTTCGTACAAATGGGCGATGCCTCCGGCGTCGGGCCAGGCATCGAGACCTTGCCGCCGGAGAAACTGCAGGACCTTGTCGCGCAGCGCGGCCTGCTGCTGCGCGACGAGCGCGGCGCTGCCGTCACCGCGCGTGCGCAGATAGCTGACGGCGCAATGGAAAACGGGCGTGGCGGCCTGCGCACAGGAAAAGCCCACGCTGAAGAGGTTGCCCGTCTCGAGGGACTCGCAGCCCGAGCTTGCCCGCGTGTGGCGCCAGCGCACGGCCGGCTGCAGCGGCAGGTCGAAGTGCTGCGCGAGGTCGACCTCGACGGCCGCGCCATAGGGCTGGTCGGGGTGGCGCTGTTCTGTCCATGGCGCGCCGCCGTCCGGCCGCAGCACTGCGCTGAATTCGGCCAGCGGCTCGAGCACCGTGGCGCGGCGCTTGCGGCTGAAGAGCGCCGCATTGGCCCATCCGCACCGGCCCTCGAGATGCGGCAGCACGCGGCACAGGACGTTGTCGTGGCTGCCGTGCTGCAGCTCGTCGCCGATCTGCGCGACGAAGTGCGAGGCAGTGTCGGCGTCGAGCGCGTCGAGCCAGGCATCGCCGAGCGCCAGCACGTCCAGCGGTGCCGTCGCATCGATGGCCACGTGCAGGTCCTCCGGGGCGGCGTGCACGGCGTAGTAGCACTCGTAGTTGCTGGTCTGCAGGTGGTTGGCCTGGAAGGCCTGCCACAGCTGCTCGTACAGTTGCGGCGGCGCGAAAGGCGACACCGGCACCGGTGGCGCGATGAAATGCGCCACGTGGCGGTCGGTGCGGTCGACCAGGTGCCTGATGTGCACCAGCCCATCGTCGATGTCCACATGGGCCAGCGGCACCCAGTCGGGGTCGATGTTGTGGCTCGGCATGGCGGCGGCCGCGTGAGGGGCGGGCTGCCATGTCGCGTCCACGCAATGGGCGACGAGCGCGTGCGCACCGCGGCAGTCCGCCTGCGCCGCACGCGTGCCGGAACGGGTGGCCACGCGCTGGACGCGCAGCCGCCGTGCCGCTTCGGGTGAGGGCTCGGCATGGCGCAGGCGCCAGTTGCCGAACACGATCATCGAGGTCGCATCGCTCATGCGGCCCTCCGCTCGGGCTCTGCCTGCGCCTGGCCGGCGTCCGCGATCTCGCGCACGAAGTCGAGCTTGGAGTACAGGTCCTGCTGGTGCGCCTGTCCCCAGCGCGCGAGCGACGCACCCACGAAACCCGAGATCGCATCGAAGTCCTGCTGCAGCCCGTGCAGCTCGCCGAAGCTGCGCGTGCGGCAGTACTCGACCTCGCATTGCGAGAACGAATGCGCATCGTCGAGCGTGCGGCACACGTCCATGTAGATGCCGAAGATGTTGCCGGTGGCCAGCGATTCGAACTGCGCATCGAAGCGCTTGCGCCGGTACGAGGGCAGCCTCCGCGTGGCCTCGGGCGTCAGCGTGCGCACATGCGCCTCGATGTCGTCCATGCCGAGCGCCAGGTTGCCCCACAGCGATTCGCGGCGCACCTCGCTGTTCTCGATGAACCACTTGCGCTTGACGGTCATGCGGCCGTCCGCTTGCGGGATGTAGGCGACGTAGCCGCTTTCGGCATTGGCGCCCAGCACCTCGAAGATGTGCTGCTCGTAGTCCCAGACCTGGATCTCGCGGTCGATCTCGGGCACGAAGTCGGGCAGGGCGCCATCGGCGATGGCGTCGTGGAACGCCATCAGCAGCCGCCAGGTGTCGGGAATGCCCATGAACGTGAACTTGCGCTCCATCTCCAGGTCGGGCCGCCACTTGGTGTACCAGCACTCGTCGCCCAGCGCGGGGCGCAGCGCTGCGAGCACGGGCGCATGACTTGCGAGCAGGCTGTCGAAGTGGCGCCAGGCCAGCGGCGCATCGGGCATCGCCTCGTCGCGGTAGCGCACGAACAGGCTGCCGAGCTCGCCCTGCTGCACGAAGTGATGGAAGGCGAGCGAGTCGCCCTCGCGGGTGGCGACGATGGCCGGCGCAAGGCGTGGCGAGAGACCGGCACCGGCTTCGAGCGCGGCCCCGAGCGCCGGATACCGTGCACAGAGCCAGGCGCAGAAGCCGCGGCTGGCCGCGCGCTGCGTCGCGCTGAAGCTGCGGTACTCGAAGGCCGGCGAAT
Source organism: Variovorax sp. YR266 (assembly GCF_900107295.1). NCBI lineage: Bacteria > Pseudomonadati > Pseudomonadota > Betaproteobacteria > Burkholderiales > Comamonadaceae > Variovorax > Variovorax sp. YR266. The sequence continues at coordinate 110,571 of NZ_FNPM01000014.1, read as the reverse complement.
CCGGCGGTGCGGCGTCGCAGCGTCCATCGGCGAGCCAGACGGCCTGCAGCCGCAGATCGCCGCCGCGCACGTAGAAGCTGTTCGCGCCCTTGCGCAGACCGGTGCCGCTGCACACAAGGACAGCCACCAGCTGCCGCGGCGCGGCGTTCGCATGCACGAGGAAGTAGACGGATTCGCTCATGCCGTCTCCCGGCTGGCGCTCGCCGCGCGGGCCTCGATCGTCAGGCTCTCGCCTTCGAGGCCGCGCGCGTAGAGCGCGCGCGAGGCCACTGCGGGTACCTGGCTTTCCCGCAGCAGGATCGCGAGGTGGCACAGCATCGAGGCCTGCTCGAACACGAAGCCCGAGACGTACGGAATGAGCGCCGCCAGTGCGGCGTAGGGGCGCGGCGCCACGACGATCATCGATCCGCCGCCGACGCGCGCGCGCTCGGCCAAGCGAACGATGGCCGGCCCCAGGCTCTCCGCGCTCGGCATGTGGCTGATCGACACGGTCGCGGCGATGCTGATGTCTTCCAGATGCCTGTCGGCAGGCACCACCAGCGCCGCGCCGTGCGCAAAGCCGGGGGAAATGGTCCGTCGGCCATCTTCCTCGTGGCCGTCGTCGCCCTGCGCCGTGTGCAGGCTCTTGATCGGCGAGAAGTCGATCAGCCTCAGTTGCCCCGCGCCGATCACCCATTCGAGCTGGACCGGTCCGAAGCGCGCTACCGCCGCATGGGTGGCGCGGTGCAGTTGTTCGCGCTCACGCGCGCCGAACGGCGCGGCCGCAGCGGATTGCGCGCCGCTCACCTGCCGGTCGCTGCCGATGAAGAACGCCTGCGTCTGCGCCGATCCACGGTTGATCGCCAGCAGGCCGTCGGTGGAACATTCGCAGAGCACGCCGCCGTCCTCGGTGGGCTGGGTGATGAGCCCCCAGTCGCCGCGCACGTAGTCGCGGATCACGAAGGTCGACGCCTGCGCGCCCAGCACCTGCCGCAGGCGCGATGCCAGTTCGCCGGTGGGCAGAACCTGCTGCCGCAGGCCGTCGGAAAAGTCGAGCACCACGCTGTCCTCGCCGAAGCGCGCGCAGAGGGCCTGCATGCGCGAGGCATCCTCGAAGCCGCCTGCATTGCCGCGCACCAGCAGCGCCGTGCCCGAGGCCACGCCGTGCGCATGCGCCAGCAATGCCAGCGGCCGGCGCTTGGAGCGGAAGTAGTTCGCGAAACCCGGCAGCGGCCTGAAGGCGGCGATGTCTTCGTCGGCCGCGAGATAGAGATCGGTCCACTGCGCGTGAGCCGCGTCGTCCGCCGCATGCAGCGAGGTGATCGGCCGCCCCTGAAGCACCCATACGCGCTCGCCGTCGCAGGCCCATTCGACGTCAACGGCGGTGCCGAGCTGACCCTCGACCGTGCGCACGATGGCGGCCAGCTCGACCAGCATCTCCTGCGCGTCGCGCAACGGCGCATCGCCAACGAGGCCGGCCTCGCCCCAGCGCACCGACTGCGAGGCCGCGGCGCCCGAGACCAGCGCATCGCCCACGCCCTGCACGGCCTCGATCAGCATCTCCGGCCGGCCGTCGATGGGGTCGTGGCTGAAGGCCACGCCGGCCCATCGCGCGGCGACCATGCGCTGCACGATCACCGTCATGTCCAGCGGTGCGTCGAGCAGGCCGCAGCGCAGTCGCTCCACGGCCGCGCGGCGCGAGAACGCGGAGCGCCATACATCGAAGAGGGCCTCCTTCAGCGCCGCCATGCCCTCGACATGCAGCACGGATTCGAAGATGCCCGCAAAGCTGTGTGCGGCACCGTCCTCGATGCCGCCCGAAGAGCGCACCGCCAGGGCGTGCGCGGCCGACAGGCCGGCCGCTGCGAGATGCGCCGCAAGGAGAGCGTTCGCATCGTCCGTCCATTGCGGCACGGCCACGGCATCGAGCCGGTCGAGGTCGCGGTCCAGGAACGCGCCCGCGGTCAGGCGGATGCTCGCGAACACCTCCTGCGCCTCCTCGCGCATGGCGCCGTGGTTGGCCCAGAGCGCGGCCAGCTGTGCGTCGTCGAGCGCGAAGAGCGCGGGCACGGGCACCGCATGCGACAGCGCGACGAGCGTCCGGTACTTGGAAGACATGGCGTGCCGTTCCTTCCTATACGCCATCGAGCTCGGCGGCGCGGGCATCGACCACCTCGAGCGGATGCGCCTGCGGGGGCATCGCCATCGGCGAGGCCTTCTTCTCGTAGTCCATGAAGATGCGCGAGGCATAGGCCTCGGTCGCGCCCTGGTACTTGCCGTCGTAGAGGTCGATGTCGCCCTGCACGTCCCAGAACATCATCTGCCCGATGTCCATGCCGGCATAGACCCTGATGCGGTTGATGGCCAGCAGCTGGATGGTCCACTTGCCGACGAAGCCGATGTCGCCCAGCGAAGCCGAGAGGTTGATGAACATGCCCAGCCGCGCGATCGACGAGCGCGCCGCGTAGGTCGGCACGAACTTCGTGCTGCCCATGGTCTCCATGGTGGTCGCGAGGTACAGCCGCATCGGCTCCAGCACGAAGCCCTCGGGACCGATGTGGATGTCGTCGGTGGGCTTCTCCTCCTTGATGTCGATCACGCCCTCCTGGTACACCTTCATGTCGGCGGCCAGCCTGAAGTTGTAGCTGTTGGGATTGACGTTCTTCGAGAGAAACGGCGCGATGGTGATGTCGCCGCTGTGAACGCGTCGGGAGATTTCGGTGCCGGTAAGGATCATTTTTGGTCCATGATGATTCGCGAGGGAACAACACCTTCCGAACCCACGTAGCGGCCCTGATACTTCAGTTCTCCGCCGAGGTTGGTCCAGAAGCAAACCTTGCCGATGCGCGCGCCGGCATAGACGCGCAGCGGTTGAGTGACGACGATCTCCAGGGTCCAGCAGATCACCGCGCCCGTGTGGCCCAGCGGTGCGCTGGTCTGTATGAACATGCCGCACAGGGCCGTGGAGAGATTGGCGTAGAGCTCGCTGGCAAAGTGCACGCCGCCGATGCGCTCGGCCGTCTGGCCGAGGTAGAAGCGGTTGGGGTGCAGCACCAGCCCCTCTTCGGGGATGGTGTGGCGGATCACCTGCAGCCCCAGGTGCGGATCGATCTGGTCCGAGCTGTACTCGAGGATCTCCGCGCCCAGGCAGCAACCGTACGAGTTCTGCTCGATCTGGCGCTCGTCGAAGGGCTCGATGACGATCGAGCCGGCCTCGCGCATGCGGCGGATTTCACTTCCCGTGAGGACCATGCATGCCTTTCTCCGGCGCGGTGGCGTGCGCCGGTTCCGGCCGCGCGGCCGGATAGAGTTCATGGATCAGCGAGCGAGGGCCGATGAAGTAACCCTGCGTCGGGTTGGCGGCCGCGCACTGCGCATCGCCCGCCGCCAGCAGGCGAGACAGTTGCGGCAGGTTGTAGCTGGGCACGGCCGGACAGCTGTGGTGCTCCCAGTGGCGGTTGATGTGGCAGGGTGCCCAGAGAAAGCGCTCGATCCATCCGACCCGCAGGCTGCGCGCCGCGGTGGCGACCGGATTGCCGAGCCGCCCGCCGTGCTCCGCAATGCCGCGCACGCGCAGGATGGCGGGCATGAACAGCAGGATGGGCAGCAGCCAGTACAGGATGAATTCGCGCCACACGCCGAACCCGGCCACCAGCGCCGCCACCGCCGCGATGAAGGCCACCGCCAGGCCGCGGTCGAGACGGCTGCCTGGGGCCTTTTTCGAGAACAGGCCCAGCATGCCGAAGCTGTTGGCCGAGCGCAGGGTCGCGATGGTGGTGAGCCCCGAGGCATCGCGCAGCAGCAGCGCAAGGAAGCGGCCGCGCGTGGCGGGGATCACCGAGTCGGCGAGGTCGGGGTCGCCTTCGCCGTTCAGATAGCGGTGGTGCCTGAAATGATGCGCGCGGTAGCGCGCCACGCTGAGCGTCAGCGGAAAGGCGAGCAGCAGGTTGCCGACCGTGTCGTTGAACCAGCGCTTGCGCGCGAGCAGGCAATGGGCGGCGTCGTGCATCAGCACCAGCATCGCGTGCTGGCGCGTGGCGATGACCAGCATCGCCGCGACGGTCACCGGCCACTGCTTCAGGCGCTCCGCCACCGCGATGGCCAGCACGCACACCAGCCACTGCGTGAGGATCTGTGCGGCGCAGCGCCATGGCTTCAGGGTGGCGAGCGCCTGCAGCGTTTCCGGCCCGAAGGGCAGGCGCATCGACCGTCCGCCGAGGGTGGTGCCCATGCCTGCCGTCGTCATGCGGCCTGTTCCTGTGCGCAAGGCGTGGCGGCAGCCTGCGGGCGCACCGTGCGCGGGTGGCATGCGATCCAGTGATCGACCACGCCCGGCAGGAAGCCCAGCGGATCGGGCGAGGGTTCGCGCACGTGCAGCGGCGGCCGCACGCGGTCGCTGCTTGCATAGATGCCGTAGACGCGCAGCAGCCGTTCGAAATAGCGGAAGTCCGAGCGCGAGATGCCCGGCGGCTGCCACGCGGCCAGCGCGCGCTTGAGGAAACCCCATTGCCGGTCGCGCAGGATGGGCACCGGCGCAAGTTCGGGCAGCCCATGGCTGCGGCGTGCAAGCGCGATGCGTTCCTCGATGAGCCGCACCGCGGTTTCGTAGCGCACGCGGTGCGACCCGGCCGAGGCGACGCACTCGCACGGCGTGGCGTCGGCCGCGCACCGCAGCACCATCGCGTGCAGCTCGGCGACCACCCAGTCCACGGGAACGATGTCGAGCAGACCCTCCTTGTTGCCCACGAGGAAGGGCGGGTTGAAGGTGGCAAGGAACTTGATGAGCGGATAAAGCCCGTTGAAGCGCGCGATCTCGCCTGTGCGGCTGTCGCCGACCACCAGGCTGCAGCTGAAGGTCGAGATCGGCAGGCGTGCGCCGAAGCCTTCGCGCAGTTTGCGCTCGGCCATGGCCTTGCTCTCTTCGTAGCCGTTGCGGTAGTCCCAGTCGTGGGTCTGCGTGTAGGCGGTCGAAACGTAGACCATGTGCGGCTGTGTCGACGCCGCGAGCAGCAGGCGGGCGAAGTTCTGTGTGCCCTGCACGTTGAGCTGCTGCATCTCCTGGCAGCTCTTGTCCCACGACACGTCGGCGGCCAGGTGTACGCCAACGGCAGGTGTGTCGTCCGTAGCGAGCACGCGTATCGCGGCATCGATGGAGGCGTCGTCCGACAGGTCGGCCTGGATGAACTCGACACGCCGGCGCAGGGCGGGCGGCAGGCTTTCCTCGAGCGCCGCACGCGCCTTCGCAGAGCGCAGCACGCAGATCAGGCGCAGGTCGACATCGTGCGCAAGCAAGGCGGCGGCGAGCGGGATGCCGACGGTACCGCTCGCGCCGCTCAGCAGCACCTTCATGAACCGACCAGCAGGCCGTCGGCGGCGGCCATGCGCGTGCGGATGCCCTCCAGCATCTGGCGGCTGTTGGCGCGGATGGCACGTTCGCCGATGGGGTGCAGCACCTCGGCCAGCGACGGGATGCCCAGGTCGAAGCTCACGTCGAGCTCCACGCTGAGGCTGCCGTCCCCCGCGATGAGCACGCGCCACTGCCCCCGCCACACCTCGAGGTCGCCGTCGGTCTGCTCGAACACGATGCGGTGGTCGTCGGTGAGCAGGTCGCGCTCGGTCCACGAGAGCTCGCTGCCGTTGAGCAGCACGCGCCAGTGGCTCACGATCTCGGTGGCAGTGCGGCGTTCGACGCGCACCTCGAGCACGTCCTGCATGAAGTCCGGATAGCGCTCGAAGTCGCACAGCGTGCGCCAGAGCAGTTCGCGGTCCATCGGACCCATGACAAGCGAGGAATTGACGTCAGGCATTGGCGAGAGGCTCCTTCGAGGGCGTGGTGTCGCGGGCGGGAAGTGCGGCAACGCTGGCGCAGAAGCACTCGATGCCGTCCATCAGCGTGGCTTCGTCGATGACCGCCGGCGGATACACCCGCACGACGTTCGGTGCCGTGAGGCAGAAGGCGATCAGCAGCTTGCGCTTGGCCGCCTCGATGATCATCTGGCCGGCGTCGCTCATGTCCTTGAACTCGACGCCGATCATGAAACCCTCGCCACGGACCTCCGCCACCGCCGGGTGGTGGCCGACGCGCGCAGCGAGCAGTTCGCGGCAGCGGGTGCCGAGCGTGGCGATGCGGGTCGTGAAAGACGCTTCGGTGACCACATCGAGCACCGCGTTGACCACAGCGCCGGCCATCGGGCTGCCCGCGAAGGACGACGCGTGCACCACCGGATCGCGCGCGGCGGCGCCGAACTGCGCGGTGTCAAATAGCGCCGCGGCCACGGGAAACATGCCGCCGCCGAGCACCTTGCCAAGCAGGCGGATGTCGGGTACGACCGGGCACACCAACTGGCCTGTGCGGCCGAGCCCGGTCTGGATCTCGTCGAGGATGAGCCGCACGCCGTGCGCGCGCGTCAGTTCGCGCAGCGCCTGCAGGAAGGCCGGGCTCACGGGACGGATGCCGCCTTCGCCCTGGACCGGCTCGATGATCGCTGCGGCATACGCGCCGCTGGCCAGCGCGGCCTCGACGGCCTGCAGGTCGCCGACGTCGACGAAGCTCGACTGCCCGTCGGTCAGCAGGCCCCCGTGCCGCTCGTAGCCATGGCTCACGCTCAGCGCACCGGGGGAACGCCCGTGGTAGGCGTGGCGGAACGCGAGGATGCGCCGGCGGCCGGTGGCGATGCGCGCGAGCTTGAGCGCGGCCTCCGTCGCCTCCGAACCGGTGTTGACGAAGATGATGTTGTCCAGCGGCTGGCCGCCCAGCGCGAGCAGGCGCTCGGCCGCGGTCACGATCGGTTCGTTGGCCAGGATCTTCGACGACAGCCCCATGCGCCCGGCCTGCGCCGTCAGCGCCTGCACCACCTGCGGATGGCAATGGCCCAGCAGGTGGACGCCGAACGAGCCGAAGTCGAGCCAGCGCGCGCCCATGCTGTCCTCGATCCAGGCGCCACTCGCGCTGCTCTCGGAGCTCGCAAGGCCAGCCATCTTGAGCATCAGCCCCTGCTGGCGGCCGAAGACGGTGCCGTAGCGGTCCGCGAAGGCGTTCTTGCGCCCGGTGGGCATGTCGTTGCTCATAGCGAAGTCATCAAGGGCGCGAGAAAACCTGCATCGCAGCCCACGCGCTCGCAGGCCTTGTTGGCCGAGCGCAGAAAGCGCAGCACATGGCCCTGGTTCTCGGGTTGCAGCGCATCGACGAGGTCGCTCGGAAACGCCGCGAGCAGGTCTTCGAGCACGCCGGTGAGCCGATCGACTTCCGCGCCGTCGGTGGGCGTGTCGATGCCGAGGAGGCGGGTGGCGGTGGGCCCGTCCATCGCCGCCACGTCGCTCAGCCCGTACGCCATGAGCAGCGGCAGCCGATGCATCTCCTGCGGCACGGCGGCACGGTCGAGCACCGCATCCACCTGCAGCAGCAACTCGGCGATCTTGATCTTGACCAGCGCCGCCGCATCCGGGATGTCGCGTGCGCCCGCCAGGTCCTCGATGTAGGCGCGCAACTCCGTCATGAGCAGCCAGGCGGCGCTGATGGTCGAGGTGACATGGTCGCCCGCGGCAAACCGGTAGCCCGCGTTGATGCGCGGGAACCAGCGGATGTCGCGTGCATCCGGAGACTGCGGCTCAATCGGCGAGGGCATGGACGTCTTCCTTTTCTTCCGCGCAGGAACTGGCGGCCATGAGCGAGAAGCTCAGCGTGCCGCTGCGTGCGCTGCGCAACAGCGAGGCTGCATGCGCGGCGGAGAGGGTGGCCAGGCTCGCGAGGTCTGCCGGTGCGGCCTGTGCCTCGGTCGTCGCAGCGAGCCGGGCGCGGCCGTCGTTGCCGATCAGGAAGGCCGAGCGCTTGTCGAGGGCGGCTTGCGTGCAGGGGGCGTCGGTGTGGGGCATGGCATTGGACAGCGACGGTGCGCCCATCAGGACGCCGAGCCGTCGGTCGACCTCATCCAGCGCAGCGATTCCGCGCGCGCTGGCGGCGCACGAAGGTTCGCCAACCGACGACCACATCGCCGTGAGCCGCTCCTGCAGCCATGCATCGACCACGCGCATGTGCGGGCCCGCCGCTTCGCGCCAGCGCCGCAAGGTCCACTTCTTGTTCGACAGCACCCAGCCGCCGAGCGACAGCGCGGCCGCCATCGCAGACAGGCAGGCGTTGATCAGATAGCCGCGTGCCGCGTCGGGCTCGCCGGCGCGCTGTGCCAGCGCGGCGCAGACGCGGCTCTGGTGGAAGGCGTCGTACTCCTGCGCGGCTGCGACCGGAACCAATGCGCCCAGGTGCGCGAGATGGTACGCCTTGCCATCGGTGGCCACGGCGTAGACGATGCGCTCCAGGTATTTCTTGCGCACGGCGTGGCCGCTGTCCCAGCGCTGGTAGCCCGCCAGACGTTGCGGCAGGGCACACCGCGACAGCAGCGCGAGATCGGCGAAGGCGCGGTCCAGGTCGTCGGTGCCGATCGGCAGGATCTCGCAGTGCTGGCCGTCGCGGTGGATCTGCGTGGCCATCTGGCCCTTGCTCACGGCTTGCGGCGTCACGCAGATGAGGTCGATGTCGCTGGTGGCGGTGGCGATGCCGTGCACCGGCGAACTCGTGAGCAGCACCTGCGCGTCGTCGAAGCCTTGCTCGCGCGCCAGTGTCGCGAGCATGTCGAAGCCGATGCTCCGGCTGCGCAGGAACGCATCGGCATTGGCCGTGACGAAATCCGTATAGTTCACTGTCTGGATGCTCCGCGTGGTGTCGACGGTGTCGTTGCGCTCAGGCGAATCCGTAGGGACCCGCGAAGGTGCCGATGTGGCTCACGTGGCTGACCATGCCGTGCGCCTTGTCCCACAGGTGCAGCATGCAGCCGCGCGGTCCGATGTGGGACTGCGGCGGTGCGTCGGGGGCGAGCTGCAGGTCGATCTCCGTCGTGGTGCTGGGGCAGGAGCACACGACCGTTCCGGCCCAGCGGCGCAGCATCGTGCGGTGCACATGCCCGCACAGCACGAGCTCGATGTTGGGCGCGGCCCGCACCACGCCTTCCAACTGCTGCACCTCCATGTAGCGGTACATGTCCATGTAGGGAATGCCGCTCATGAAAGGCGGGTGATGGAGCATGAGCAACGTGGGCTTGGCTGTGTCCTGCGCCAGCACGCGCGCCAGCCAGGCGAGCCCTTGCGCATCGATGTGCCCGTAGTGCTTTCCTGCGGGGCACGAGTCGAGCCCGATGAAGCGCACCGGATGATCGTCGACACACCAGTGCAGGGGCCCGTCCGCAGGCAGGTAGGACTGGTCGCCAAACGCGGCGCGGAAGTTCTCGCGGTGATCGTGGTTGCCGGGAATCACGAGAAAGGGAATGCGCGAAGCCGAAAGCAGCTCGCGCACCATCGCGTATTCCTCGGGTCGGCCCTCGTCGACGAGGTCGCCGGTGATCAGCAGCAGGTCGGGGCGCTGGTCGAGTGCATGCAGGTGTGCGAGCGCTTCGCAGAACATGCGATTCGAATCCGCCACGCCTTGATACAGCGCGCCTTCAGGCCTGATGTGCGGGTCGGACAACTGCGCGATGAGCATGTGACTCCTCGATGAACTGGCTGTCATGGTGTTGTCATGCGCAGGGTGCAGCCATACGCCTGATGGCGTAGCGGCACAAAGTATTCATGCCGCACTCAACGCATTTGCTTTGACGTAAAAACGCGCGCTGACATCGGACCGTTCCGATCAAGGAGGGATGGAATCATGAGTTCGCCACGCCTCGCGCCTGCGGCCACGGTGATGACGCATCACCGTGCGGGCGACGTGTTCTATGCGACCCAGCAGCCGTTGCGGCCGCATCCGCAGACGCTGCTGGACCATCTCGACAGATGGGCATGCGATGCACCCGATCGCGTGTTCCTGGCGCAGCGTGAGGGTGAGGAATGGCGCACCTTGCGCTACGCCGCGGCGCGCGACAACGTGCATGCCATCGCGCGGATGCTGCTGCAAGGCGATGCGCCCATCGGCACCACGCTGCTTCTGATCGAGGGGAACTCGATCGCGCATGCGCTGCTGTCGCTCGCGGCAATGGCCATCGGCGTGATCGTGGTTCCGCTGTCGCCGGTGCACCTGCACAGCGCGCAGGGGCTTGCGCGCATCGAGGGCATTGCGCAGCGCGTGCGGCCCGGCTTTGCGTACGTGGCCGATGCAACGGTGCCCCGTCCGTCGCTCGGTGAAGTCGATGCGTGCAGGTGGCTCTCGCCGGGCATGCTTGCTGGTGCCGCGACACAGGCCGTTGCCAAGGAATCGCATGCGCGCCTGTGCGAACGCAGGGCACGGATCGGTGGCGACACGCTGGCGAAGTTTCTTCTCACCTCCGGCTCCACGGGGTTGCCCAAGATTGTGATCCACACGCAGCGCATGCTCTGCGCGCAACAGCAGCAGATGGCGCAGCTCTGGCAGTTTCTCGAAGACAGGCCACCCGTCTTGTGCGATTGGCTGCCGTGGAACCACACCTCGGGCGGCAACAACAGCTTCAACATGACGCTGCGCAACGGCGGCACGCTGTTCATCGACGAAGGCCGCCCGACGTTGAAAGACATCGGGCAAAGCGTGCGCAACCTGCGCGAGGTGTCGCCCACCTGGTACACGAACGTGCCGCTGGGCTATGCGGTGCTGCTGCCGTATCTCGAAGCCGATGCGTCTTTCGCCGACGCCTTCTTCCGCCGGCTCGACCTGCTGGTGTACGGCGGCGCGCCATTGGCCGCCGATCTCTGGCGGCGCATGGATGCGCTGTGCCGCCGCAGCACCGGGCACGCCGCGCGCTGGGCGAGCGGATGGGGGCTGACGGAGACGACCTCGACCTCGGCCGTCACGCATTTCGAGACGGCCGGCACCGGCGAGATCGGCGTGCCGCTGCCAGGCATGAGCTTCCGGCTGTCGCCGCGGCGAGGCCTCTATGCCGTGGCGGTGAAGGGACCCAACGTCACGCCGGGCTATCTCGGCGACGAGAAGCGAACGCGCGAGGCGTTTGACGACGAAGGCTTCTTCCACACCGGCGACCTGGTCTCCTTCGTCGACCCCGCCAACCCCGACGCGGGCCTGCGCTACGAAGGCCGTTCGAGCGACGAGTTCAAGCTCGGCAGCGGCATCTGGGTGGTGCCGGGGCGCATCAGGGCCGACCTGCTTTCGCACACCGGCCCGCTGGTGCAGGACGTCGTGGTGGCTGGACTCGGCAGGCTGCGGCTGGTCGCCTTTCTCTGGCTCAACGCCGAACTGGTGCGGCGGGATTTCGAGGGCCTGACCGATGACGATGCCCAGGGCATGGGCAGCGGGGCGCTGCTGCGTTTCCTCGAAGATGCCGTGGCTGCCTACAACGCGGTCCACACCGGCTCGAGCGAATCGATCGCGCGGGCCTGCGTGCTGCTAGAGCCGCCGAGCGCGGCCTTCGGCGAACTGACCGACAAGGGCACGATCAATCCACGCCGCTTTCTCTCGCGGCGCGCGGATCTTGTCGAGGCCCAGTACGTGCACGCGGCGCGGCAGCCGGGCGCCGTCGGACTCGCGGCAGGCGAGGCCCTGGCCCCGCTCCCCGTAGCTGCCGCATGCTGAAGCCCATTTCCACCATGCCGGGCGCCAAGGAGTTCATCGTGCTGGCCGCGGCCGTCATGTCGGTGAACGCAGTGGCGATCGATGCCTTGCTGCCGGCGCTGGCCGCCGTCGGCACCGCGGTGAATGCCGGTGAGGACAACCGCAGGCAGTGGCTGATCACTGCATACCTGATCGGCTTCGGTACGTCGCAGCTCGTCTACGGCACGCTGTCGGATCACTACGGCCGCAAGCCCTTGATGCTCGTGGGCCTCGCCATCTACGCGGCCTTTGCCGCGCTGAGCGTGCTGGCCGGAAGCTTCGGGACCGCCGTGGCCTTGCGTGTGTTGCAAGGATGCGGCGGCGGGGTGAGCGTGCTTGCGCTATCGATCATCCGCGACCGCCATTCGGGCGACGAGATGGTGCGCGTGATGTCTCTGGCCTTCATGCTCTTTCTCGGCATCCCGATCTTCGCGCCCTCGCTGGGGCACGCGATCCTGGTGCTGTCTTCGTGGCAATGGGTGTTCGCCGCGATCGCGCTCTTCGGCGCGCTGCTGCTGCCGTGGGTGGCGCTGCGCTTGCCCGAGACGCTGCCGCCTGAGCGGCGCATGCCGCTGTCGCCGCGGGCTGTGGCGCGGGCGATCGGCTACGTGCTGCGGCAGCGCGATTCGCTCGGCTACACGCTGGCGTCCACGGCGCTCGTGGGGGCGCTGTTCGGCATCGTCACATCGGGCCAGCAACTGTTCGCGAACGTGTTCCATGCGCCCGAGGCTTTTCCCGTGGTCTTCGGCACGGTCGCGACCTGCGTCGCGCTGGCCGCGCTGCTCAACGGACGCGTCGTGGGCCGCTTCGGCGCGCGGCGCACCTCGCACCTGGCGCTGATGGGCTACCTGCTGGTCGCATGCGTGCACGGCGCCGTGGCGTGGTCGGGGCTGGAGCGACCGTGGGTCTTCACGGCGCTGCAATCGGCGTTGATGTTCTGTTTCGGCCTGATGCTCGCGAACTTCGGCTCGCTCGCGATGGCGCGGCTCGCGCACATCGCGGGCACGGCCTCCGCGGTCCAGAGCCTGGTGATCAACGTGGCCGGCGCGCTGGTCGGCATCTTCATCGGGCAGCGCTTCGACGGTACGGCGGTGCCGATGACGCTGGGCTCGATCGCCTGCGGCTGCGCGGCACTGGCGATGGTGCTCATGGCCGAGCGCGGGCGCCTCTTCCAGCCGGTTGCGGCGCCGCTGCCGATGCGGGTGGCGGGATGAACGTTCCTTTCATGCCACCGACGTCCCGGGCCCTGCGGCCGCTCAACGTGGAGCCGGCGCTGCTGCAGGGCCTGCACGAACACATCGCTGCACTGAACGCGGCCGATGCCACGCTGCCTGGTCGCCCCGCCGTCGAGATTGCGCGCAACCGGGCGCAGGTGGCTTCGGCCGCGCGACTGATGGCGCAGGCTTTCGTGCACAACCAGGACAAGGGCTGGCTCGCATGGCTGCCGCCGTCGGAGGTCGCGCGCGTTCGCTCGGGCGACACCCGGCGGGCGCAGGAAAAGATCGCGCGCGTGATCGAGTACCTGTGCGCGGCCGCGGCCTTCGAGGGAGGGCTGGTGCTGCTCGAGTCCGCGGACGCGGCGGAGGAGTCGGATGCATCGGACGCGCGCGAAATCCGCGGTGCTTCGTTGTGGGGGCTTCCGCCGGCCGTGCCCGGCACCGAGCCGTGGTGGCACCTGGCGGCGTTCGGTGCGCCCGCCGCGCTGCGCAGTTACGGGCTGCTGCGCGCAGCGGCGGCCGCAGGGGCGGCGAACGCGTTGGTGCGGGCCTCGCAGCAGACGATGCACCGCCTTGGCTTGCCGGCTCGCTGCATCTACGCGCAGATGGGATGCGTCCGGCCGGCGCACCAGGGCCAACGCGTTTCGCGGCGCATGTTCGAGCCGTTTCGCCTGCTGGCGGACCGCTTCGACCTCGTGTACCGGCTGGAGAGCAGCAGCCCCGAGACGAACGACCAGCGCGTCTTCTCCAACTTCCGCTTCGAGAAGATCGGGGAACACCACTTCGGCACCTCGCGCTTCAACAGCGTCGGGCCCTACACGATCAATCTCATGGTCAGAAGGCCGGGGGCCGAGGCACCATGACCCTGATCTTTCATCCGGTCGATCCTTCCGACGAAGCTTTCCGCGCCCGCTGGAATGCGCGGGTGGCGGAGAACGAACTCTCGCTGGACTGCGAGTTCCTCCGGCTCCTGGCCGACACCGAGCCCGGGACCTCCTACCACTTCGTGCAGGCCATGGACCCGGCGGGGCAGGTGCGCGCACTGGCCTGCTATTCGGTTTCGGAGATGCGCGTGATGCGCTTCGTTCCGATGCGCGTGCTGGTGCTGGGCGGCACGGTCGCCGCGGGCAAGGCCTTCTGGTTCGACGCCGATGCCCTCGACTTCGCTTCGTTCCTGGCCGGCTTCGAGGCCTTCGTGAAGGCCCAGGTGCGTTGCGACATCCTCGTGCTCAAGGAGTTCTCGCCGGGCCGTGACGACGCGTCCATGCGCTCGATGACCGAGGCAGGCTTCATCGCGCAGATGTGCTACGACCGCAGCCGCCTTGCGCTGCCGCCGGACGGGCAGATGCAGAGCTTTCTCGATTCGCTGCCGTCCAAGAAGCGCAGGTACCTGCGCCAGGTCATGGCACAAGGCGAGACGGCCGCTCTCGAGGTCGCGGTGCACACGCGTTTCGACCATCTGGTCGAAGCGACCTATGCACTCTATCTCGCGGTGAACGCGCGGGCCAGCGAAGCGCGCACACCCGCATTGCCGCGCAGCTTCTTCGCGGCACTGGGGCAACTCGACGCCACACGGATGCTCACCGTCTCGCAAGGCACAAGGATGGTCGGATTCGGCCTGCTGATGCAGCGCGGCGCCAAGCTCAAGTGCATGGTGATCGGGCTCGACTACGAGGTGTCGAGGGAGCTTCAGCTCTGGTACCAGATCGTGGTTCGCGCGATCGAGCACGCCATGAACAGCGGCTGCACCAGCGTCGACCTGGGGTCGACCAACCACAGCATGAAGCGCAAGTTCGGCGCCGAGCACGAGGACATATGGATCGCCGTGCGCCACCGCAGCCGATGGGTCACGCGTCTGTTGGCTCCCCTGATCCGGCACACACTGGCTGCCATCTATCGGCCCTCGGGGAGGGGCCTGCCCACCGTCGACGATGCCAACTGAGCACACCGAGAGGATGCGCCATGTACCGCACGATCATCTATGCCATCCCGCTCTTTGCCGTGTTGATCGCCTGCGAATTTGCATGGGGCTGCATCCGGCGGCGCAACACCTACCGGCTCAACGACTTCATCAGCAACCTGAGCCACGGCCTGCTGAGCCAGGTGGTGGCCGTCTGCACGCCGTTCTTCCAGATCGGCTTCTACACGATGATCTTTCCGTTCACGTCGCATTGGTCGAACCAGGACTTCTGGAACAGTTGGGCCGGCCTGTTGTGCGCGGTGATCCTGTTCGACTTCTGCAACTACTGGGTGCACCGTGCCGGCCACGAGTGCGCCGTGTTCTGGGCCGCGCATGCCGTGCATCACCAGAGCCAGGATTTCAACTTGTCGATCGCCCTGCGGCAGGGCAGCGCCGTGGGATTGCTCGGATGGATCTTCTTTCTCCCGATGGCGCTCATCGGCGTGCCTCCGGAGCGGTTCGGCATCGCGGCGCTGGTGTTGGTGCTCTACGGGTACTGGGTGCACACCGAGCACATTGGCAAGCTCGGCTGGTTCGACCATGTGTTCTCCTCGCCGTCGAACCACCGCGTGCATCACGCCATCAACGCCGGGTACCTGGACCGCAACTACGGCGCCTTGCTGGTGGTGTGGGACAAGCTCTTCGGGACCTTTGCCGAGGAGCGAGAGCCGTGCGTCTACGGCACCCTCAAGCCACTCGACAGCTGGAACCCGCTGCATGCTCTCCTGGACACCTACATCTCCCTGGCTCGCACCGCATGGCACACACGAAGGTGGAGCGACAAGTTGCGCGTGTGGGTGAAGCCGCCGGGGTGGCAACCGGCCGATGTTGCACCGAGGTTCCTCGTACGGATTCAGGCGATTGAGACGGTCAAGCGCTATGACCCCGCACTCACGCCTGTCCAGCAATGGACGGCCATCGGCCAACTCGTGCTCTGGCTCGTGGCCATTCTTGTATTCCTGTGGCACGCGAAGGCCTCGTCGTTCGGGCTCAATGCGACGATGCTCGGCCTGACCATCGCGGGACTTTGGATCACTGGCGCGGTGCTGGAGTCTGCCGTTCGTGTCCGCTGGGCATGGTGCCTGCAGGCGATGTTGTTGGGCCTGATTGCTGCTTGTGTGGCAGGGCGGTGGTAGAGACGGACGGCACATCGACGAAGGCCTACGGATAGCCCCCCAAAAACACATGACCTCGACGCCCATGCCCATCCCTCGATGAGGGTGTCACCTTGCCGAAGCCCGCAAGTATTTCGGAGTTTCAGAAATACAGCACCCGGGAAGGCTTGAAGCGGCAGGATCCGACATCAAGCTCAAGTTGAGGGCATGCCTTCGAGCGCATCCACCGCTGCTTGCAGTCCACCCAGCACGCGCTCGGCCACCCGTGGCGAAAAATCCTTCGGCAATTGCGCCTTCACGTCGTTGATCGCAACGGGCGTGCGTTCAATCACCTGCTGGATGATGGCCTCGGCGTCGCGGGCATACCCCACCTGCTGGGCGGTGCTGTTGAAGTGCCGGCGCTGTATGGCAGTCATGGCGTAGTGCTTGTTCTTGCCAAGAAGCGCCATGGCCATCTTGACTTCACGTGGCGCCCATTGATTGGGTCCCTTGCCGAGGATAGGGTAGGCCGACATCACGTCATACATCCTCGTCAGCCGGTAGCCGCCGCCGGCAAGCAGATGGATGCTGAAGTTTTTCGCGTGTCCGTCCGGTGCGCGCAGCAGCCAGAACAACACTTGCGAGGTCATCAAGGTTCGCATGTCATCCGCCGCACTCACGGACTGCTGCAGCAGCGAAAAGAGCTTGGACAGGCCGGGGCCCCCCTCGTTTTCGTACTTCACCAAGGGCGAGGTCCCGGTGGCCTGGCAGAAGTCCTCCTGCGGCAATCGCAGGAGGCGTCCGTTCGAAAGGCGCCTGTCGAAGCGTTCGACCACGAGGACACGTTGTTTGCCGAACGAAGCGATGGTCGCGTCTGCCGTGGGCAGCCCATAGGCGTGCAACAGCTTCAGACACAGCCACTCGTTGTCCACGGAGGTGGAGAAGTCGGCCTGGCGCCCGCCAATCAGACCCAGGGGAAGCTTGAAGATGTGGGTGGTGGGCGTGGTGCCCCGAGGCTTGTGCCAGGTGCCGTTCCACCACAGGTAGGCGTCCTTTTCCTGCGCGCCGGCCAGCGAAATGCGAAAGTCGTCGTCCGGGTCGACCGCGGCGTCGAGCTTGTCGGGGCTGACGACACTCAGCAGGTGCCGCTCGATGGACTGGTCGTCGACCGGCACTGCTTCCACTTGGTCGACAGCCCTTGGCGCCTCGGCCTCATCGAGCAGCTGAATGGCGCCCACGCAGTCGCGCCCGATGGCGCGCAGAAGGTCGAAGGCGTCTACCGAGCCCGTCTTGAAACGCGTCGCCACGCGCTTGCGAATGGCATTGCTGTCGGGCAGCAGGTTGTCGAAGTAGTGCGCGACGGCGGCGCCCTTGATGGGCTCGTTGTGTGGGTTGAATGGCAGGGACAGGGACAACGGACGGCCCAGGGCCGAGCGAACCCAGGCCTCGTCGTAGTGAAGCTCCATGTCGCCGCGCGCGGGGATCGTCCAGCGGCCGACGTGCTCGCCGTTGGACCAGAGGCCGAGGGACTGGCTGTGCGATCGACGACCCATCTCACCACTCCGTCGTGCGTGGCTTGGCTGCCGGCGCGCCACGCGCGCCCAGCTTCAGCTCCAGGCCAAGCGCCGAGCACCAGGTCAGCAGTTGCTTGATGCTCAACTCGTCGGGATGAAGCTCGAGGTAGGAAACCCGGTTCTGGCTGAGGTTCAATCTGGTGCCAATGGCAGCTTGGTTCAGCTTCAGTCGCTTGCGCGTGCTGCGCAGCAATTGCCCCAGTTGATCGCCGGATACCAGAGGTTGGGCAGGAAGTGCATCCATGACTTAGCTGTATTTATGCTATTTGTAATTTAGCACTAATGCGGCTAAATGTCAAATAGCTGAATTTAGGCTAAAATCCATCTGCCACGGCCGCAAGCTCACGAGCGATCCAGCCATCCGGGATTTTCCGCGGATGATGTATCAACATGTTGCATGCATTCGGCACTCCTTAAAAACAAAGGAGGAGCCCGGCCATGAAACAAGCGCGACTCGCACGCTGGCTCGCAGGAATGGCCATCGCGACGGCGGCGATGAGCCACGCGTGTGCCCTGGAGGTGCTGGTGGCACAAGTGGCGCCCATTCGCGGGTTGGAAGCCAAGCAGGGCGCGGGCTACGCCGCCGGCATGCGTCTAGCGTCCGAGGCTGCGAACCGCCGGGGCGGCGTGAACGGCCACACCTTCGCACTGGCGACGTCGATGCTCAACAATCCAAGAAAGCTCGCCACGGTCATGCTCAGCATTGAGGGTGTGACATCACCATAGCAATCCTGCTCCAGCAGAAACGACATCAGGTGTTCATATCTCAGAACGATAAGAAACGCCCCCATCAAGAGGCCAATTGCCAACAATATCGAAATGACCGCAGACAGAACGGCGTGGGCAAGGTGGCTTGGCCAGCTCCCGGAAAACGGAAGGCACCAACAGGACACCCCCAGCCACCCGGTGGACCCCAGGATCAATAAAGGAGTGGTCAGGAGGTAAACGAAGTCTTGAGTGGGGCCGCACACGGGTCCGGGGATTGGGTGACGCTACCCAGCAGGAACAGATAACAGGCGAATAGCGCTGCGGCGCATAAGGGCTTAGTGAGCATGGCCAATACGACAGTGGTGCAATGATTGCAATTCGTGCGAGAACGAGAGATGTGCTGCATCAGCGCAGCGCAACTCTGCAAGAGTTGCAATCATCGATTTTTTAAAGCCGTCAACTGCCCGTGCCAAGCAACTCGATGCTCCAGAGCAGCAGGGCCTCGTAGTCGTTGGCTGATTGCGCGAGCGGCAGCTTCTTGAACAGGGCTACAAGGTATCGGTACGGCTCAATGCCGTTGGCCTTGGTGGTCTCGATGAGCGAATAAAGAATTGGCACTGGTGTTCGCGCCGCCCACGGTGTCAGCGAACAACCACGACCTTCTTCCGACGACGAAGGGCTGAATCGCGTTCTCCACAGGATTGGAGTCCCGTGGCCAAGCGCTGTTGTCTAGGAACCGAACGAGTTTGGGCCACTGCCCGTGCAGGTAGTGCAGTGCTTCGCCCCGCAGGCTCGATGGCGCGACGCTGCGCAGGTGCGTGAGCAGTTGCCGCTCGATCTCGCGCACAACGGCGGCGCTGTAGCGCGAACGCAGCCGCAGCCGGCGCGCAAGCATGCAATCCCTGGCTTCTACATGGCGAGCAGTCATTCACTCTATGCGCTCCACGTCGAAGCTCACGGCGCCGTCTGAGGCGCCCCCGCGGCAATCGACGGATGGGCGTCTAGCGATTTGGCATGCAGCAGCTTGAAAGTGCCACCTTGCGCCGCCGGGGACCCGGCTTAATGCCGCTGTTGCGAGGGTCTTGCCCGATGTCGCCGGCGAACCACCGAAAGATGTTGGCCCGGTTTCTCCACCCGTCGCTGAATCGCACAAAGAGAAAGCCCCGCTCTGCGTTGCCGAGCGCGTCGACCGGTATGCCGGCAGCGCGCAAGGCCGTGATCTCGGCGTCGGTATTTATGCCGGATGGCAGTTTCAAAGTGATCGTCGCGCTGTGGATTGGGTGCCTAGGCATCGCTTCGCTTCCGTCAAACTTCCCGGAGGCGCAGTTGACCTGAAGAGAGCTTCTTCGGGGATCCCACATTTATAGGATGCGCAAGCGACAGCCTATTGGACGGCTCGCAATGACACCCCCCGCTCCAGCAGTTCTCTCAGAAAGGCCCAGGGAAAAATTCCCCTGTCATGCCCGTCGCTGAACACGAATTGAACGCCGTAGGCGCCGACCGGAAGGATGTTCGTCACGCTTGGTCCGGTAGCGGGGTGCACGTCTTCAACGCTATCGGCGCGAGGGATCGCGCGCAGCGCCTTGCAGTCCGCGCAGGGGCAGTTCGACCGCAGCAGCTGGTAACCGGCGACATGCAGCGCACCGTCCGCCCAGCGGAACTCCAGCGCAGCGCGTGCGCGGTGATCGACGATGGACTCAGGCGCCATGCGAGGCTGCCGGACGGGCGCCGATCTGGGCGATGGCCAGCCGCACGGACTTGCGCACTTCGGGATCGGGATCATGGGACGCCTGTTCGAGGCCGGGCAGCGCAGTGGCGTCGCCGATCTCGCCCAGCGCCAGCGCGGCCTCCTTGCGAAGATTGCTGATGCTGTGGCCCAGCGCGGCAAGCAGCGGCGCGACGCTTTCGGTGCTGCGCAGCCGGCCCAGGCTGCGCGCCGCGCGCAGGCGGACCTGCCAGTAGGGGTCGTCGAGCGCTGCCAGCAGCGCCGTCGCTGCCGCGGGCTGCTGCAGTTTGCCGAGCGCGGTGGCGGCTTCTTCACGCACTTGCCAGCTCGCGTCGCGCAGCGCGGTTTCCAGCGCGCTGCGCGCGGCAGCGTCGCCAGCCGCGAATGCCAATGCACCCACGGCCGCGCGGCGCACTTCGTCCACCCGATCGGAAACTGCGAGCGTGGCCAATGCGGGCAGCGCGGCCGCATGCTTCAGATAGCCGAGCACGCCGATGGCCTCACGGCGCAGGGCGACGGCGTCGGTGGCGTCATCGGCGGAGCGTGCCTCCTGAAGCACCGCCAGCGCGGGCTCGGCACTGGCCGGCACGCGCAGCTCGCGCAGCGCACGCAGCACGGCGGCGCGCACACGCGCTGGCCCAGCCCCCGCGTGCGGCAGCAGCCAGGCGGCCGAAGTCGGTTCCTTCAGTTCGGCCAGGCTGTGAGCGGCGGCCTCGCGCACCTGTGCGTCAGGGTCGTCGAGCGCCTGGGCCAGCCCTTCGACTGCTGCCTGGTTCTCCATGGTTTCGAGCGCCAGCGCGGCGGCGGCGCGCACGGCGGGCGCGTCGTCGCGCAGCGCAGCGACCAGCAGCGGCGTGTGCGTTTCATCGGCCAGGTCGCCCAGGTCCATCACGGCGATGCGGCGCACTTCGGCGTCGGGCGAGTCCAGCCGTGCAGCAATGGCCTGCAGTTCGGGGTCGTCGAGGATCGAGGGGTTCATTCTTTTTTCTAGATGGCGAAACGCAGTTGCGCAGCGGTGGGCGCGCCGAGCGGCGTGAGGCGGTCCAGCGGCGCGCTGGCTGCTGCATGCGGATGCAGCAACTGCAGGCAGTGCCGCTTGAGCGCTGTGAATTCGGAAGAAGTGACCAGCGACGGATCGCGCGGCCGGGCGAAGTCCAGCGCGAACTCGGCGACGATGCGGCCCGGCCTCGGCCCCATCACGAGCACACGGTCGCCGAGGAACAGTGCCTCGTCGATGTCGTGCGTGATAAAGACGATGGTGGTGCGCACGCGCGCCCAGGCGTCGAGCAGCTGGCGCTGCATCATGAGCCGGGTCTGCGCGTCGAGCGCGCCGAAGGGCTCGTCCATCAGCATCACGCGTGGATGGTTGATGAGCACCCGCGCAATTTCCGCACGCTGCTGCATGCCGCCCGAGAGTTGCGACGGATAGAAGCCGGCGAAGTCGTCCAGGCCGACGAGCCGCAGCATCTCGTGCGCCCGCGCATGGCGTTCGCGACGGCCGACGCCCTGCATCTTCAGACCGAAGGCGACATTGTCCAGCACCTTCTTCCAGGGAAAGAGCGTGTGGTGCTGAAAGACCAGCCCGCGGTCCGGATGCGGCCCGCGCACCGGTTCGCCGTCCACGTGGATGACACCGCCCGCGGGCGTCAGGTGGCCGGCCAGCGCACCCAGCAGCGTCGACTTGCCGCAGCCCGAGGGGCCGAGCAGGCAGACGAACTCGCCGGGCTCCACATGCAGCGTGATGTCCTGCACCGCATCGAAGGCCTGTGCGCCCTGGCCCAGGCGCACCCGCAGGCCGTCGATGGCGATGCGGCCGGTTTGCACGTCGGCCTTCACGCTCTTTTCTCCTGCACCGAGCGCCAGGGCATCAGCGTCTGGCCGATCCACCGCACCAGCGCGCTGCTGCCCATGCCCAGCACGCCGATGAAGAGCATGCCGACCACGATGTCGGCGTAGTTCTGGATCGTGTACGACATCCACGTGTAGTAGCCGATGCCGAACTGGCCGGAAATCATCTCGGCCGTGACCAGGCAGAACCACGCCGTGCCCATGCCGATGGCCAGGCCGGTGACCACGCTCGGCAGGGCGCCCGGCAGGATCACCTCGCGGAACACCGCGAGACGGCCGGCGCCCAGGCTGCGTGCCGAGGCGACGAGGCGCGCATCCACCGCCTCCACGCCGTGCACGGTGTTGAGCAGCACCGGAAACAGCGCACCGACGAAGGTGATGAACACCATCGATGCTTCCGACGACGGAAACATCAGGATGGCCAGCGGAATCCACGCCACGGCGGGAATCGGCCGCAGCACTTCGAGCGGCGGCAGCAGCGTGTCTTCGGCCCAGCGCGCGCGACCGATCGCCAGGCCAAGCGCCACGCCCAGCACGGCGGCCAGCCCGAAGCCGATGAACACGCGGCGCAGGCTCGCCGACAGATGCTGCAGGACCAGCGGCGATTGCACCAGGGACCAGGCGGACTCGGCCACCTCACGCGGCGGCGGCACATTCTGGAAGGTGATGAAGCCCAGGTTCATGCGCTGGTGCGTGGCGAGGTGCCACGCGAGCACGCAGACGAGCAACGCGGCGATGCGCCAGGTCGCACGCGGCAGGCCGGCGCGCAGCCTGGCGATGGTGGAGCTGGCCATGGCGGGGGCAGGGCTCGAAAAGTCGCGGGGCGTCAGCCGGCCAGCGCGGCGCGCACACCGGCAAAGTCCGCGACCTTGCCGCCGTTCTTCGCGGCCCAGCCCTCGGCCTGCTCCTTGAGCAGGAAGGCGTCGACCTCGCCCCTGGCGCCGAGCACGAACCACGCGTCGGCGGCGAGCAGCTTGTTGCCGCTGTTGCGGTCCTGCGCGTAGACCACGCGCGCCTTCTTGCCGGCCTTCTCCAGCTTCTGCAGATCGCCGAAGGCGCCCTCGGGCGAGGCGTAGTGCCGCACCAGCGGCTCGCCGGCCACCCAGATCTGGGCCACGCGGCTCACGTCGGCGATCGGCTTGCCCGTGGAAGCGTCCTTCGCCACCAGCGGTGCGCGCGCGTAGTTCTTCAGCTGCCTGTCGTAGTCCAGGCCTGCTTCCTTGAAGGCTGCACGGATGTAGCCGTCCTGCACGAAGGCCTCGGCGTCGATGTCGTTGTCGGTGCGCTTGAGCAGGCGCAGAGTCTCCAGCGATGTCTTCACCGCCTGGCGGTACTCGGGCTTCCAGCTCAGGTCGCGCGTCTGCAGGCCGAGCGGGCCGTGGAACAGGTAGTCCACCTCCGCCTCGATGCCGGTGACCTTGGCGATCAGCTCGCTGTACTTCTCGGGTTCCGCGGCCACGAGGCGGTCGGCCTCCAGCGCTGCACGCAGGTAGGCGGTGACGACCTCGGGGTACTTCTTCGCATACTCCTCGTCGACCAGGCTGCCGTGGAAAGTGGGCGCGTTCGCCTGCGAGCCGTCGTAGATCTTGCGGGCGAAGCCGCGGTACGGAAAGAGTTCGGCGAAGGGCACGAAGTCCGCATGCGCCTCGACCTTGCCGGCCTGCAGCGCGGGGCCGGCCACCTCGGGCGCCTGGGTCGTGATGTTCACGTCCTTCAGCGGGTCCCAGCCTTGTGCCTGGATGGCGCGCAGCAGCATGCCGTGCGAGGTCGAGGCGAAGGGCACCGAAATGGTCTTGCCCTTGAGCTCGGCCAGCGACTGCACCTTCGAATCCTTGGGCACGACGATGCCGTTGCCGCTGCCCGTGGTGCTGCCGGAGAGCACGGTGATGAAGATGCTCTTGCGCCCCGCCTTCTGGAAGGCCGCGCCGTTGAAGCTGCCCGGAAAGTCGGCCATCGAGCCGAGGTCGAGCTTGCCCGCGACCATCTCGTTGGTCAGCGGCGCGCCGGAGGTGAAGTTCTTCCACTCGATCTGGTATTGCGCGTCCTTGTACTTGCCGGTGCGCGGCAGGTACTTCTCGAGCAGCTTGAGCTCGCGGATCAGCAGGCCGCCGGTGGCGCAGTTGATGGTGGTGTCCTGCGTGCCGATGGCGATGCGGATGGTCTCGGCCTGCGCGGCGGCAGGCAATGCCAGCAGCAGGCCGAAGGCGGCGCCCCACAGGGCCAGTCTTCTCGTGGTCTTCATCGTGATTGCTCCGGTTGATTCACTTGAAAGGAGGCGGCCGCGGCTCAGCGCAGCAGGTAGGGGATGTCGACGGTGACCGCGCCGGTGGGGCAGTCCTTCTCGCAAGGCATGCAGTACCAGCATTCGTCGAACTTCATGTAGGCCTTGCCCTTGCTGAGGTCGATGGCGAGCACGTCGAGCGGGCAGACGTCCACGCAGACGGTGCATCCCTTGTGGGCGATGCACTTGTCCTCGTCCACGCGCACGGGCACGCTGGTGGGGTTGAAGGCGAGGGGCATGTGGGGTTCTCTTTTTTTGCAGGGCAGGGGCGTCAGGCTGTGGCCGGCTCACGTACGGCGGCGGGCACCCGCAGGTGCTGGTAGGCCGACATCTCGTGGGCATCGAGCGGCACGATGTAGGGATCGACCGGGCGCTTGAAGCTCACCATCGCATCGCCCTTTTTTTGCAGCTGCGTGTGGCAGAACCAGTCGCGGTCGTTGCGCTCGGGAAAATCCACGCGGTGGTGGTAGAGGCCCCAGCGGCTTTCGGTGCGGTAGAGCGAGGCGCGCGCGGCCATCTCGGCGCAGTCGCGGATCGCGTGCACTTCCATCGCGCGCATCAGCTCGTGTGGGCCGGGGGCGGCGATCTGTTCGAGGTCTTCATGAATCTGCTCGAAGCGCGAGAGGCCGATTTCCATTTTGCGCGTGACCTTGGGCGGCTGCAGGTAGTCGTTGACCATGCGGCGCAGCTTGTATTCGACCTGCGCGGGCGGCAGGCCACCCTCGCGCAGAAGCGGGGCGCTGACGCGGGCGTGCTCGCGCGCCACCTGTTCCTCGTCGAGCGCGGGCAGTTCGGTTTCCGCGCAATGCCGCGCCGCGCTTTCACCGGCGAGGCGGCCGTAGACGAAGGCGCCGAGCATGTAGTTGTGCGGCACGCAGGCCAGGTCGCCCGCCGCATGCAGTCCCGGCACGGTCGTACGCGCGTGCTCGTCCACCCACACGCCCGAGGCCGAGTGGCCGCTGCACAGGCCGATCTCGGAGATGTGCATCTCCACCATCTGCTCGCGGTAGTCGGTGCCGCGCCCTGCGTGGAAGCGGCCGCGGCTCGGGCGCTCGTTGGTGTGCAGGATCTGCTCGATGGTGGCGATGGTTTCCTCGGCCAGGTGGCTCAGCTTGAGGAAGACCGGGCCGTTGCCGCCCTGGAGCTCGTTGTAGAACTCCATCATCATCTGGCCGCTCCAGTAGTCGCACTCGATGAAGCGCTCGCCCTTGTTGTTGGTGGTGTGGCCGCCGAAGGGGCCGGTCACGTAGGCGCACGCGGGGCCGTTGTAGTCCTTGATCAGCGGATTGATCTGGAAGCACTCGATGCCCGAGAGCTCGGCACCCGCGTGGTAGGCCATGCTGTAGCCGTCGCCTGCATTGGTCGGGTTCTCGTAGGTGCCGAAGAGGTAACCGGAGGCGGGCAGGCCGAGCCGGCCGGCAGCGCCGGTGGCCAGCACCACCGCCTTGGCGCGGATCACGTGAAACTCGGCCGTGCGGCAGTCGAAAGCCATGGCGCCCGCGATGCTGCCGTCGGCCGCGGTGAGCAGGCGCGTGACCACCAGGCGCTGCGACATCTCCACGCGCGTGCGCTTCAGGCGCCGGTACAGCACGTTCTTGATGTTGTGGCCCTCGGGCATCGGCAGCACGTAGGTGCCCATGTGGTGCACCTTGCGCATCGCGTAGTCGCCGGTCTCGTCCTTCTCGAACTTCACGCCCCAGCGGTCGAGCTCCTCGATCATTGAGTAGCTGTTGCGCGCATAGGCCATCACCGTCTTCTGGTTGACGATGCCGTCGTTGGCGGTGGTGATCTCTTTCACGTACTGCTCGGGCGTGGCGAAGCCCGGTACCACCGCGTTGTTAAGCCCGTCCATCCCCATCGAGATGGCACCGCTGCGCTTGACGTTGGCTTTCTCCAGCAGCAGGACTTCGAGCTTGGGGTTGGCTTCCTTGGCCTTGACGGCCGCCATCGGGCCGGCCGTGCCGCCGCCGATGACCAGCACGTCGACGGTGCGGGTGAGGATGTTCATGGGTTGGCCTTCGTCGTCGGGTTGCTGCGGGCGATGCGCAGACGGTGCTGGAACGCATCGCCGCGGAAGTAGAGGTCTTCGAAATCCAGTGGTGCACCGTCGGCGGTGTGGGTGAGGCGTTCCACGCGCAGCACGGCGGTGCCTTCAGGCACGCTCAATGCGCGCGCGAGCACCTCGTCGGCCAGCATCGCGTCGATCTGCAGGTCGGCGTGGCCGAGGGCGATGCCGTAGTCGTTTTCCAGGATCAGGAAGATGTCGCGCCCGGCCAGATCCGCCTGGCGCAGCCGCTCGCCGATGGCGTGGGGCAGGTAGGTCACCTCGTAGGACACCGGGGCGCGGTTGAGGTGGCGCACGCGCTTGATCTGCGCCACCGGCGTGCCCTCGGCCAGGCCGAGTTGCTGCGCCACGCGCGGCGAGGCGGGCACGGTCTTGTGGCTCGTGACCTGGTTGCGGATCTCGTAGCCCATGCGCACCATCGCCTCGGCAAAGCCTTCGAGCTGGCCGAGGTGCTGGAAGGCCTTGGGCTTGGCGACGAAGGTGCCCTTGCCGGGGATCTTGAAGATCAGGTTCTCGCGCTGCAGGTCGCTGAGCGCCTGGCGCACCGTGATGCGGCTGACCTTGAACAGCGCGACCATTTCGCTTTCGGAAGGTAGTTGCGCATGCGGCGCGTAGGTGCCGTCGAGGATGCGCTCGCGCAGCGTTTCGCGCACCTGGGTGTACAGCGGGACGGGGGAAAAGGCGATCGGCTCGAAAGCCTTGGCGGTGGACATGCGGCTGACCTGTTATGACCGGTTGAATGAGGCCGGATGCTAGTCAGCGATGCTTCTTTCTCTAAATAAGGAAAACGTGCTTTGATATGCGGGAAGTAGGGGCGCCTATGAGCGCAGTCGGAGCCAGCTCAGGTTTGCCATGGCAGCCCACGCATGCGCTCGCGCTTTTCTTCTTCGTCGAAGTGCGCGAGCGAGGGCTTGATGAGATCGCTGCGCGCCACGATGCCCACCAGCACGAGCGACTGCGCATCCTTCACCACCGGCAGCCGCTCGAGCCGGTGGCGCGCGAGCCGCGTGGCAACGCTGCGGCAGTTCTCGCCCGGCAGCGCGAAGAACAGCGGAGCATCGGCACAGGCGTCGCCCACCGTGGCGATCGGGTCGCACGTGCCGTGCGCAGCCAGCATCGCGCGGTCGACCACGCCGATCACCGCGCCGTTGCGCAGCACCGGGAACGCGCGGTGCGCCTGCCCTTCGCCGAAATGCTCGAACAGCGCCTGCGTCACCGGCATGGCCGCGTCGATGCTGCGCACCTCGCGCGTCATCACCTCTTCCACCGAATGCCGCTCCAGCGGATCGATGCCGTATTCGCGGTAGATGTGATAGCCGCGGCGCGCGATCTTCTCGGTGAGGATCGAGCGGCGCATCGTCAGCACCGTGAAGCCGTAGGCCACCGCCGATGTGGTCAGCAGCGGCAGCAGCGCGTTGCTGTCGTGCGTGAGCCCGAAGGCGAAGATGGTGGCGGTGAGCGGTGCGCGCATCACGCCGCCCAGCGTGGCCGCCATGCAGACCAGCGGCCACAGCATCGGGTCGTTGCCGGGCAGGATATGCGACAGCACGGCGCCAAGGCCGGCGCCCATCATCAGGAGCGGCGCGAGCACGCCGCCCGAGGTGCCCGAGCCCAGCGAGATGACCCAGATGACCGCCTTCACCGCCAGCAGCGCGAGCACCACGCCGAGCGCGAGGTGGTTGTGCAGCAGGTCGCCGATCACGTCGTAGCCCACGCCCAGCGCGCGCGGCTGCAGGTAGCCGCCGATGCCGACCGCGAGGCCGCCGATGGCCGGCCACCACATCCAGTGCAGCGGCAGCTTGCCGAACCAGTCTTCCACCTTGTAGAGCGAGATCGAAAGCGACGCCGACAGCGCTCCGCACAGCACGCCAGCGATCACGCACGACAGCATGGCGAGCGGGCCGGGCACGGCCGTCTGCAGCGGGAACAGTGGGCCCGGGTCCATCAGCAGCGGCCGCGCGAAGCCCGCGACCGCGCAGGCCACCGCCACCGGCAGCAGGCTGCGCGGACGCAGCTCGAACAGCAGCAGTTCGACGGCCAGCAGCACCGCGGCCACCGGCGTGCCGAACACGGCCGTCATGCCGGCCGTGGCACCCGCCACCAGCAGCGCCTTGCGCTCGGCCGCGGTGAGGTGAAAGTGCTGTGCGATCAGCGAGCCGATGGCGCCGCCGGTCATGATGATCGGCCCCTCGGCACCGAACGGGCCGCCGCTACCGATGACGATGCCCGACGACAGCGGCTTGAGCAGCGCGACCTTCGGCGACATCTTGCTTTTGCCGAACAGGATCGCCTCGATGGCTTCCGGAATGCCGTGGCCGCGGATCTTGTCGGACCCATAGCGCGCGACGAGCCCGACGATGAGCCCGCCGATCACCGGCACCACGATGACCCACGCGCCCAGCGTGTTGGTGGCCGGCGAACGCTCGGCCAGCGAGAAGGTCTGGAAGAAGAACAGGTTGGTGAAGAAGCGGATCAGGTCGAGCAGCACGCGGGCGGCCACGGTGCTGATGGCCCCGATGACGGCGGCCATGACGGTGATGCGCATGAGCCGGGTGTTGAGCGCGAAGTCGCCGCGCGGCGGATGCGAAGAAGCCTTGGCGGTCATAGTGCTTATGGAGCGTCTGGAAGATCGATTTGCGGCACGTCGAACACGCCCTTGAGCGAGCGCAGTTCCGCGCGGTGGAGTTCGGCCAGCCTCAGCAGCAGCTTCTCGCCCTTGGCGAGCAGGTGCACCTCGACCTGGCGGCGGTCGGTTTCGCTGGGCCGGCGCTGCACGAGCCCGAGCGCTTCGCAACGCGTGACGAGCGCGACCGCGCCATGCGGCTGCAGTTGCAGGCGCTCGGCAATCTCGCCCACCAAAGCCCAGTCGCGCCCGGGCACGCCCTTGATGTGCAGCAGCACCAGGTACTGCTGCGGCGTGAGGCCTTCTGCCTGCGCGGCGCGCTCCGAGAAACGCTCGAAGCGGCGCATCTGGTAACGGAACTGGGAGAGCGCCTCGAAGTCTTTCTTGGCGAGCTTGCGGGGGGTGGAGGCCATGACGGAGGGGAATACCGAAACTGCCGCGAATATATCACGTCATGATATATATGTCGCGTGACACACAGAGTGCAGGCCTGTTTCTACGCCTACCCATCACCCGTCGAATTCAGTCAAGTGCGCCAACTTCTTCTGGGCCTCCAGGGCAGAGAGCCTCGAGGTCAGAGCTTCGTGGACAAAGGCGTAAGCATCACTTCCCAAGGTGAGTCGCCGCGGCGCGGGGCTTTGTGATGTCGAGTCGATGATCGCCTGCGCAACTTTGCGCGGATCACCACGAAACATGGAGAGCCCCGCCGAAGCGACCATGCGCCGAAAGTCTCCGACAGCCGTCTTTTCGTACACATCCATCGTCTTGCCGAACGCGGCGCTAGAGGTCCCGAAGTTTGTGCGAGAGGCACCGGGCTCGACGAGCGTGACCTCGATTCCGAAGCTGGCGATTTCAGGAATCGTTCCTTCGTAGAAGCCCTCGATGCCCCACTTGGTTGCCGCGTAGACCCCCATCGTTGGATACGAGCCTTGGCCGACCATGGACGAAATCTGAACGATTCGACCTCCGCCTTGCCTGCGCAAGTGCGGAATCACGGCTCGGGCAATATGTATGGAGCCAAGCAAGTTGGTATCGACCTGCCGCTCGATTTGAGCGTCATCAACTTCTTCCGCCGCGCCGAGCAACGCGTATCCCTCATTGCTGACAACGACGTCGATCCGCTTGAGGTCGGAAAACGCCTTCTCGACGACACGTCGAACGTCATCGGCGTGCACGACATCGAGGACCTCAACCCAGAGTCGGTCGCCGTGCGCTTTCTTCAGGTCGTCCAGAGCGCCTGCCTTGCGAACGGTGGCGGCGACCCGGTCACCTCGCTGCAGCAGAATCTCGGTGAGCTGGCGGCCGAAGCCGCTGCTGGTGCCAGTGATAAGCCATGTTCTTGACATGATGGTTTCCTTTCAGTGAGCCAGCGACTGCGGTTCGATTTCCAGTCGATTCGACAGTTCGGCTCGCGCAGTGGATGAGTTGCGCATATCCAGTCCAGCCAACTCCGTCCTGAGCGCGGCCAGTCTCTGCGTTCCATTCAATGCTTCCATCCGGCGTTGCGCCTGCAGCCAAAGGGGAAAGGCTTGATCAAGAAGTCGTTGCCCTGCCTGCGTGAGTTCCACCAGGCGCATGCGGCCATCGGTGGGCGCGGGGCCAATCTGAACTAAGCCGTCTCGCTCCAGCACGCAGGCCATCTTTCCCATGGCCGTGCGTTCCGTGTCGAGGCGCTCGGCAAGGGTATTCATGGACGCACTCTCGACCTCTTCGAGCAAAGCCAGAATCAGAAACTGCGATATCCGCAGCCCGCTCGGCTGCAGATGTGCGTCGTACAGCCTTGCCGCCTGCCGGGCGGCCTTCTTGATGGCAAAGCAACTGCAGTCCTCGACCCGTGCGGGCGCATCGGCGATGGGCATACCAGGCTCCTGGGTTCCGGGCCGGACTCGGCCCTTCAGACAAACGCGTCCCGGTTCTTCGCGATGAAGTCCGCAACGGACAGCGCCGGCTTGCCCGTTACCTGCTCGACGGCGTCGTTTGTCCCTGCGAACACCCCATTGCGATAGTCCTGAGCCACCTCGACCAGGTGTTGCACGAGGAACGGGTTGAACTTGTAGGTGTGCTGCATCTCATGCCGGAACTCTTCGATGGAGAGCGGGGCATATTCGATCTTCGCACCGAGGACGTCGCTCATGGCGGCGGCAATCTGGTCGTGATTCATCTCGACCGGACCATGAAGGGCGTAGGTCTTGCCCCCGTGTGCGGAAGGGTTGGCCAGGATGTGCGCAATGACGCGACCCTGGTCGTCGGTGCTGATGGGGGCGTGACGGCCGTCTGCGAACGGGAACTGAATACGCTTTTTCGCCCAGATCTCATGCGCGAAATGGGGATAGACGAGCCAGTCGGCGAAGAAGGTAGGGCGCAGGTGGGTCGTCGCCACGCCCGACCAGTCGAAGACACGTTCCGCAACCCAGTGGTCCTGCGCGGCATGGCTCTTCGAGTCCCGCCGGGCCGAAATCTGCGACATGTTGACGATGGCCGTGACACCCGCCTCCTTCGCAGCCTGCGCAAAATAGGCGCTCGCGTACACGATGCCCGGGCTGATGGGGTGCAGGAAGTAGGCCGAGCGAATCCCTTCCATCGCGGCGCGAATGGCATCGAGGTCTGTGAAATCACCCACGGCAATCTCGACGCCTCGGTCTCGCAGGGCCTGGGCGGCGTCGCCATCCGCACGCACATAGGCTCGCACACGCCTGTCCATCTTCAACAATGTGTCTATCGCTGCGCCGCCTGTACGGCCCGTTGCGCCACTCACGAGGATGTCTGCTTGGGTCATGATTTCATTCCTTTCAGTGACTGCGGGCATATGCTCGCAATCGACAAAGCTGTGCCCGTTCAGTGGAGGCACAAGGCCACTTTTTCTATTTGGGGTTCAGCTCTCGAACGGAGCGTGGTCGAGCAAGTCGCAAACGTCGGGGATCTCCAGGCCATGAACATGGCGGCGCCCGATGTCCGCCAGGCCGGTCCCGATCGCGGTATGCGGCTTCTTGCGCGCGATCTCTGCGAGAGCCTCTTGAAACGCTGTCTTGAAGCCCAGACGTGGGTACAGGACAAGCGTGTCGTCGATGAGCCCAGGGGTGATTTCATCTATCCGAAGGCCCATGACATCCACGTGCGCACCCATGTGAACCAGCGCAACTTCCGACTCTCTGCGGTCGGCGATACCGGCGCTGGAGTGCAGGGCGATGGCATCCCAGACCAGTTGAGCCTTTGAGTCCGAATAACCCTCTGCAATCAGGAATCGGCTGGCGGCATCCGCGCCGTCGACCTCGAATCGGTTGTCTGCCGCGTACTCATCGGTGAGCCCCAGGTCGTGAAGAAGGGAGGCGAGGTAGACGGCTTCCCGGTCGTACTTCAGGCCGCGCTTCCTGCCAAGAAACTCGGAAAACCACCAGGTCCGGTGCAAGTGGTTCATCATCGTCTCGGAGTGCACGCGATGCACCAGAGAGACGGCCTTGCGGGCAAGCTGTGTGTCCGGAGTGGTGATGCCACCGACAGTGACGAGTGAGTTCATTTCGGATGCCTCGGATCTGGTTGACTTGGACTCAAGTCTAGAGATCTAGGTTTGGCGTAAAAGACATTGTTCAGATGATTTCTGCCAAGATGAAGGCCTGATTTTTCGAGGCTGGAGACTCCGATGAGTAAGCGAACGAAGCTTGATGGTCCCCGTATCGGACCCGCTCAAAAGCGGGTGGTCATCCTGGGCCTGGCACCGGTGGATGCTCTGGATGTCATAGGGCCGGCAGAGGTGTTTGCCCTGGCCAACAAGATGCACAAAGGAGAAACCGCGCCCTACGCGCTCGAGCTGGTGAGTGCGGGCGCGGACGTGTGCCTGGAGAGCGATACCGGCATCGGCCTCAGAGGACACCGGACGTTGGCCAACGAGCGCCGCGCGAGCAGGCCTATCGACACGCTCATCGTTGCTGCTGGCATGGGCTCGCTGGAGCACATGGACAGCACTGTGATCGATTGGCTGCGGGTGCGAGCCAAAACCGTGAGGCGGGTTTGCTCGATATGTGTGGGCGCGTTTGCGTTGGCAGAGGCCGGGCTGCTGGACGGCCGCCGAGCGACGACCCATTGGGCCATGGCGAATCGGCTTGCCGAGCACTACCCCGCAGTGCAGGTCGACCCGAATCCGATCTGGGTGAAGGACGGAAACTTCTATACGTCCGCGGGAATCACAGCTGGAATCGACCTCGCCCTCGCATTGGTTGGAGAAGACCTGGGGAACTCTGCTGCGTTGGAGCTCGCAAAGGGCCTGGTCTTGTTTCTTCGAAGACCAGGAGGGCAGGCCCAGTTCAGCGTCTCACTCCAGGCTCAGAAAGGGATGAGCCCTGGCCTCGATGCCCCGCGTCTCTGGGTCAACGAACACCTGGGCACGGAGATCACGGTCGAGATGCTTGCCGACGTCGCAAACACCAGTGTCAGAACGTTGGTGCGGATGTTCCAGCGAGAGATGCAGACCACGCCCGCAAAGTATGTGGAGGAGGTCCGGCTCGAAGCAGTTTGCCGGGCTCTGGAGCTTGGAGGGCGATCGCTGGAGTCGATTGCGCGCCGACATGGCTATCAGAGCGTGGACGTCTTGAGGAGGGCGTTTGTTCGGCGTCTTGGGGTGACGCCCAAGGAGTACGCACAACGGTTCGCGATGGCTGCCACTGGACTTGACGGGATCGAAGTCGGTTAGGGCGATAGTGTCGGTGCTCAGGATGCACGCTCCGTGAATCCCGAGAGAGTCGGCGACCCACGCCGGAGCGAACTGTCCATGTTCCAACGACCGCTACGGCGATTGCGCAAATCCAGAGTTCCCGCTTCTGGAGACGGGGATTTTGGTCATGCTGAAGGTCATGCACGAAAGTCCACCGATGGCTGCGGATTCAGCCGGTTGATGCGACTGCTGAGTTGCGCCGATAGGCGCAGCAGCCTGGTGTGACAACGATCTCGTCGACTTCCTGCCTGGACAGGCCTGCGAGTCCGGCTCGCAGCGTGCGCAAAAATGTCTCGCGGTTCATGCTTGACCTCCGAGGAGTTGATCGACTGCGTCTACGAAGGCGCGCCAAACCAGGGTCAGAGATCGGCGGAACTCAACACGCTGTGCCTCGGTTCCGGAACCCGGAGCGGGCAACGATGCGACATTTCTACTTGGGCCAAACGCGACATTACTGATCAGCCGCTACATCTAAATTTGATGCAATTTATGTTATGTTAAATAACAAACGCGCAAGTACTTCTCGTATCTCATCATTGATGTCCACAGCCCAGAATTGATGTCCTGCCCTAGTGGACGCAACTCATGTGGGGGGGCCGATTCCGCGTGACTTTTTACTCTTCAGCTGAGATCTCGTCCAGCGGAGTCGGCCGACAGAAAGCTGCACATCAAAAACGGGCTTCCGCGACACGAACTACGTACCAACTCAATTTGTCGATCGCGGGCGTGCGGTGACGCTCGCTCGGATTGAAAGAATCGCGAATGTGGTCGCAATGCATGTGGAGGCCTGCTTCTCGGCAGAGCGCGCACCACGAGGCCATTGCTGCCCTAGAACCCATACAGGCCGCCGAATGCGACCTGGTGGCGCGCTGGACTGGCCTATGCATTCTGGGGTTTCTGTGTGCTCGTGATGGACCTGAAGCGGCGCGGGATGCCGGAGCCGCTCACGCCCGCCATGGAGGTGTTGGGCTAGGCTTGCGCGCCGGCCACGCTGTTCAAGCAGGTGGCACACAGCCTCGATGGCGCGACGCTGCTCGGGCTTGAGAACAAGCGTCAGCTTGTCGATTTTGTTCGTCATGCTATTGGCTTCCATGGCACTCACCACGAGTTCACGAATCCAGGGCCGCGCTGTTGACGGCGAAGCTCCAGGCGAGACAGTAAGGGGCCCAGGTTCAGGGCAAGGCAGTTGGCCATGATGAGGCTACGCAGGAACGCTGAGCCAGACTTAACGCCAGATGCGCTTCTCCACTACGGGCCACCAGGGCACTAAGCAGAGTCCCGAGCCGTCGTCCAACACGATGAACTCGCCCCATCTCGCGCTGGAAGACCTCGTGCCCGTGGCTACGTCACAGGGTCTTCAGAGCCGCCCTGGCGTTCCTTGCCGATGGCGCGGAACGAAGGGGTGCCAGGTCATAGAAGAAGTACGGCCCCGAGTACGTCACAACGCCGTCGTCGGCCCTTTCGGCACTGCGTGGAACGATGACGACAGCTCGATAGAGTTGTTTCGGCACGGAAAAGAGCACGCGCCTTTGCATGCTCTGCCCCGCCGCAAGCGGATCGCCGAAAGCCGTCTGTCCTTCCTGTTTCGGATTGACCAGCTTCGTGAGCATTTCATGCGGCTCATACAGTGCACCGGAAGCATCGATCAATCTGAACACGGGTTGAAACCGCACGAAGAGCGGCTGGTCTGCCGTGTTCGTGATGTTCACCTGGAGCAGGACGAAGTCGCCCTTGTACTGCTTTGGCGAATCGCCATTGCTGCTGCTGTCCACGACCAGATTGGCGTACCTGGCTTCCTGAAATTCGAAGGCGACGTTGTCCCGCGTCACCCGCGTGCCCCACGCGAAATTTTTCCCGTCGCCCTCTGCCGCGATCGAAAAAACGGGTGCGATGGCCAGGGTGGCTGCGAACAGCAGCGCAGCCAAGCTTCGGTGGCCACCCAAGCAGCCTGCCAACCGGTGTTGCGGGTTTGCCATCAATACCACTCGTAGCGCAAACCCGAGCGCAGGTTCCATGTCCGCCGGATGCCCCTGGCGGCCAGGCTGGAAGCCTCGAAGTAGACGAAGCCTCGCCGCGGCAGGAATGCAAAGCGGCCGCCCAGTCCGACTTCGCCACCGGTGCCATTACGGCTTTCGGTATCGACGGGAAGACTGCCGCTGCCCTTGACCGCCGTGATCTCCAGGCCATCGCCGAAGTAGTTGATCGCCGAAAGCCTGAGATAGATGTCGCCGCTCAGCTCAAGGAATCGCACGGCCTTGCCCAGGAGCACGCCGGCCCTGACCGAGCCGCCATCGACGTTGTCCTGGCTGATGGTCACGCCATTGCTCGCCACAAGCTTGTCGGCCGCCAGGCGGCTCGCAGTCAGCGCTAGTTGCGGCTCCACGAAAACGCCCTGGGGCAGAGCGAAGCGATGCCCGGCCTCGGCACTGACTTCGTATCCCTGCGTTCGATAGGTGCCGGTGACGCGCCTCGCGAGCGAGTCGGAAGAGGCGTACTTGTTTTCCAGCGAGGCGGTACGCGCGCCAATCTGCAGGTAGGTTCCGCCGTCGTTGACCCACAAGCCGTAGCCCGCGAGTTCGATGGCGGCAGCCTTCCCGTTTCCACGCTCATAGGTGGCGTTGGAATTGATGTAGCTGACGGAGCCGCCCGCATGGCCTTTCCAGCCGCCGAAGTCGCCCAGATTCCGGTCGACACCGACGGCAAGGGCGCCATAGCTCTGGCTGTATGACCTCGCGTAACCCGTCTTGGCGTCGAAGCCACCGCCGTCCACCTCGGCCCAGATGCCAGAGGTTTCGGAGGCCGTATCGCGACGAAGTGACTCGGTTCTGCGAGCGATGCCGTTGGCGCGCAAGGCCCACAGGCTGCGAAGGCTGTCGCCTGCATCAGCCGCGGTCTTCACCGTCTCCGAGGGCGTGATGCGCACCGGAACTGCGGATGAACTGCCTGTGCTCGCACTCGTGCTTGTCATCGCGCTCGTGCTCGTGGCGCCGCTTGTGCTGGTCGCCGCGTCGGTGCTGGCGTCTGCGGCCGCACCCACAATGGCCAAACCGGTCAGCACGACCTTGCTGCCGTCCGCGCTGAGCGCCACGCTGGGCGAATACGAGAAGCGCACGAGGTCGTTCTCGTAGCTCCATTGGCCCGTCGCGCCCCGAACGGCCTGCAGGCGTGCAGTGCCACCGGCTGCGGCACTGGCGTCGATCACGACGACAGGCGTGCTCGCCGGGATCACGGTGCCTGTTTTCATCGTCGCGGCATTGACCCAGCTGGTGTCATTGAGCGCGGGGTCGTACACAACGGCGACCACCTGCGTGCCGGTCGCGCTGAAACCCGTCACCCCGCTGCCGAATTGAATCCTGTCGGCCGCGCCGTTGCGGATGTCGCTGAGGATGCGAAAGGTGGCGCCCTCCCCCAGGCTGACCGTCGCCGCGTTCGTCGAGCTCTGGATACTGAGAACACGCAGCGAGTAAGCGGGGATGCTTCCAGCAAGGAAGCTTCCCCAGCTCGCGGCCATGTCGATCGCGCCGCCATTGGCGAGCGCCAGGGTGCCCGAACCGAAGTCGGCGGTCATGGTGCCTGTACCCGTGGGAATCCAGGAGGCGCCCTTGGAGAACGACAGGTGGGGCGAACCGGCCGAATAGACCGTGGCATCCGACGGGTCGGGGTCCACGAAACCACCGACCGATCCGCGCAAGTAGGAGTCCGAGGTGTCCAGGTTCAGGTTCAGTGCGCCAGTGTACTTCGTGCCGGCAGCGTTCGTCACGCTGCCTGTCACCAGGTCGCCTTGCAGTTTCACTGCCTGCCCGCCTGCGGCATTGACCGTGACCGTGGCATCGCGCCCGTCTGCCGCAACGTTCCAGATTGCATAGCCATTGCCCGTACCGGTGGGCGAAGTCGAAATGCTCAGGCCGCCGGCGGCAGTCACCGTTCCGCCGTCGTTGCGGATGCCATAGACATCGCAGCCGCTGCATGACGACGCGACCTGCAGCGCCACGTTGTCCGTTGCCGAGTTGAAATTCAGCGTGCTGGCGTTGTTGACGGCATAGGCCTCGGCCGCGGCTGACACGTTGACCGTGACCGCCTTGCCGAAGTTGATGGAGGACGTGCCCGGGTAGCTGTTGCCGATCCCCGTCGGATTGCCGAAGGGAATGTACCCGGTCGTACTGACGACGGCGATGTCCACGTTACCCGCGAAGCTCATTCGGGCCGTTCGGTGCGTATTGGCGATGCCGAACGCGGAACGTGTTCCGGTGGACGTGATGCTCACGTCCTGCCCAACGCTGAGCCGACCTTGGTTACGGATGCCGAAGACAGTCGAGCCATTCGCAATGGCCGTGATTTTCAGATCACCCGTAACACTCAGCTTGCTATTCTGGTTGTCGTTGTAGATGCCATGTACGTTGTCGCTGGGGTACTCGCCCGTCGATGCAATGGTCAAGTTGCCGTTGAAAGTGACGCTACTCCTGCCGCCCCCCGAGTTGTGGACCCCGTCGGTGTTCTCCCTCTTCGCGCTCACGACGATGGTGGTGTCTCCATTGAAGGTGACCGTGCTCTGGTAGACCCACACACCCTGCGAGTAACCCGGTGTGCTGGTGCGCACGGTTGTATCGCCGTTGAAGGTGACCGTGCTCTGGTATGCGCGCACGCCGATGGCGGCGCTGTTCGCGTTGTCGGACTGCGCATAGACCGAGGTATTGCCGTTGATTGTGAGAGTGCCGCCCTCGGCGTTGATGCCCATCGACACCCCCCAGCCCGAATCTGCTGTGCCTCTGGTCGAGGAGATGTTCAACTTGCCGCCAGCGGAATCAAGCACCACCGGCGATGAGCTGGAAGCCAAAGTCAATAGAACGCCATACACGTCGCCACTGGCTCCCCTGACGTCGATGCTGTCATCCGCCGCAAAGGTGTAGTGCAGCGTGCCCAGAGAGGGCGTGACGACATAGGCCGGTGAATAGTTGCCGGTTCCGCCCGCCTCGTCGTTGGTCTGCACGCCGGTAACGGTTCCTTCGTAGGTCGTGGCTGCAAGAGCAATGACCGGCTGCGTCATGACGGCCGTGAAGAAGGCCAAAACCAGAAGCGGCACCAGGGGCAAGCCGGGGAATTCACGGAGTGCATGCCTGTCATTTTTTGCAGCACCGACCGATATCCCGCTCGTTCGGGATTGACTTGATGAGAGGGGGAGCAAGTAATGTCCTCTGAAACGTGACCCGGCGCGAAAAACCGATACCCCGTTCTCGAGAGCAAAGCGCAAGATGTGCGTACCGATCCGGAGCGTGAGTAGTGTTACTTCTTAACGAAAAATGTTTTTTTATGCATCCAAATAGGGTCGATTTAGTCAGAGACTCTATTTTGAATGTCTTCTTTAAACAACATAGCAGGGCCCATCGGGTCGCTTCCGGACGATTCCGCCGTGGCCGCTGCGCGCCGGCAACCAACCTTGCCGACGAAGGCATTTCGGCCGCGACCCAACCGTCGCCGCATCGCCTCTGCGACCAACTCTCCCATGAATGCGGATCCCAGAAGAAGCTGGCTTCGGATCGAACATCCCCAAAAAATCGGACGAAGACGGAGCAATGTCGAGGTTCCCATCCATGGCGCCACGATCACCTTGAAGCTGCCATTTGACGTGGACGCCGACGCGGAGATCGCAGCCTTGCACGCTGCCGGCATCCCAGTCGACACGCTCGAGAATGCGGCGCGGCGGGGGTTTTCGTGCGACTCAGCAACGCCTGGAGGAACCGGGTCAACATCTTTCGATGGTTCCCCAGTGACATCGGACACGACCTCCGCAACTGCGACAGTAAACCTCCTCCTCGACAGCACAGGGTCGCGCTTTCAAATTGCAGACCCCAATCGCCTGATGCCTGCTCGTCCTAATACCCAAGAGGCTGAAATAGCGATCACCAAGAGATCAGGGTGTTCTCCGACCCCAAGATAGCCCTTCAGCGTCCCGACACCGTTCTGGGTATACGCAGTCTCGCCGATATGCCCGGTCCCCTGGCTTCGCGCTGCTGGCGCACAGGGAATGAGGGATCGGCAATGAAGACGAGAGAACAAAGCGGTGTGCGCGGCAGAGAGACAACTCGCTGCAATTTTTGCGAACGTGCGTCCTCTCGACCAGCACCCGAATTGGAATTCAGCCGCTCATTTTTCGAGGCAATCGCTTGCTGAGCTGCCAGCATGCGCGCCAAGCAGGCAACCCCCTGCAGCGACGACCGTTCCCATGTGTCGTCGCGCGTCCCATAAAGGCGGCCGTTTCGCCATGGGCCGAACCGGCTCGATTCGATCGGTCGTCAGCATGCAGCGTATCCGTGCCTCTCGACCGGATTCGACTCGAGCTCGGTATGGCCCGGTCGTGCTTGCACAAGGAGGACCTTCTCGTGGTCATCCACTCGAATTCGAGTCTCAGTGATCGTGCAGCCAACTGGCATCGGCCACGGCATAAATAGGAAGGGATTTCCATTATGGAAATAATTTCCATATATTTCCTATGATCACCCCGGGTCAGCCCCGCCGCGGCGGAACGGCCGGCCAGCATCGGCAGAGCGCTCGCACTCTGCGTCATCGATCAGAACGAGGAGACTCCCTTGGAATTTGCCAAATCATTGACTCTCAGGCTCGCCTTGGCGGCGGCCGTGACGCTGGCCGTGACTGCATGCGGAGGAGGAAGCGGAGGTGGTGGAGGGGTGCCGCTCACGGCCCTTCCCGTGGCGCCGGCGGCACCGAGCAATCCGACCGAGCCTGCGGGCGAGACACCGGTTCAGCCAACGGACCCGGTGGCCGAAGCCCCCGACGACAGCTTCGACGCCTACTACAACGTCTGCAGGGGAACGAATCCCAAGTGCTACAACGACTGGGGGGCCTTCGCTTCGACGCCGGATCGGGTGCTGGTCTATTCGCGCACCGCGGGGCCGCGTCATGCCGTGCTGGGCACGCCGATGGCCGCTGGTTTGAACCCAGTGATGAATCCGGACAACGTGATGCAGGCGGGCCTGGTTCGCATGCTGTCGGCCGAAGGCATCACGGTCGACTGGACGGAGGACGTCGCGGTCCTCAGCAGCCGCATCAACAACTACAAGGCGATCATTTTCGCGAGCTCGAACCGCGACACGCTGTGGAACGGCGCGGTCAGCACGAGCCAGGACGCCGCGCGCACCGCGCTGCGCAACTACATGCGCCGCGGCGGCGGCTTCGTCGGCCTGCACAACGCTTTCGGCGCGGAGTACAACTGGCCCTACTACGAAGGCCTGCTCGGCAACGCGAACTTCTACAACCACGGGCCGAATCGCGCCGGTGATGTCGAGATCGTCTCGGATGACCCGTCGACGAAGGACGTGCCCAAGCGCTTTTCCTTCCAGGACGAGTGGTACAACCTCATGCCCTTCCCCACGAAGGTGAAGTTCCTGGCGAAGGTCGACACCTCGACACTGAAGCCGCTGACGGCGGCGCCGCATCCGGGCCATGCGGACTTCCATCCGGTCGCCTGGTGCCAGTACTACGACGGTGGCCGGGCATGGCTCACGACCCTCGGGCACAACGCCCACTCCTTCACCGCGGACCTCTCGGGCGTGGGGGCCATCGAGTTCCAGAAGCTCGTGGTCCAGGGCGTCAAGTCGGCCATGGGTCTCACGCCCTTCTGCACCGAATAGCGACCGAGCAATTGGCTGCCGAGGCCGGCTTCGCGCACCGCGCCCAGCCTGCGGTGCGTGCGGCCTCGCGCGCATCCGTTTCCCAACTTCACCAGGTAGAGACATCCATGAAACAGAGATCATTGGTCACGCTGCTGGTTTCCTGCGGCGTGCTCGCATCCCCCTTGTTGATCAGCGCTTGCGGCGGCTCGAGCGGCGGCGGTACGCCCGTGCTGCCGATCACGCCGGCTCCCGCGCCACCGCCGGCGTCGAGCGCGCCACCGCCTGCATCGCCACCGGCGGCCGCCGCGCCCGCGGCCGACCTGTCCGACTGCTGCACGGCCGGCGACAAGGACTTCCCCAAGGTGGGCGGCAATCTGGGCAACCAGAACTACTCCAGCCTGCGCAAGATCAACAAGGGCCTGGTCGGCCAGCTGGGCGGCGCCTGGGTCAACCAGATCGAGGGCGGCATGACCACCGGCACCAACCAGAGCACGACAGTGGTCGTCGACGGCGTGCTCTACATCGAGTCCGCGCTGGGCAACGTGATCGCGGTGGACGGCAAGACCGGCCTCACGAAATGGAAGTGGACCACGCCCTACGGCGCCATCACCCGCCGCGGGGTGGCTGTCGCGAAGGACCTGGGCCTGGTGTTCACCGTCGCCACCGGCAACCGCCTGGTGGCGCTCAGGACGGACACCGGCGCCATCGCCTGGATCAAGCAGTACCCAAGCAGCACCACCGATCCCGAGTACCAGGGCGCGCTGCAGAAAGTAGCGCTCGTCTATCACGACAAGCGTCTCTACCTCGGAACCAACGACGGCAACCGCGGCGCTGCGTTCTCCGCCGATGCGTTGACGGGCAAGGTGCTGACCTCGTTCTGGGGTGTGCCGCGCGCCGGTGAGATCGGCTACGACACCTGGGGCGGTGCCGCTGAATCCGAACGCACCGGCGCGACACCATGGATCCATCCCGCGGTGGATCCGGAATTGGGCCTGGTCTACTGGACCTTCGGCAACGTGCGCGGCGGTTCGTCGCAGAACGGCTCCACGCGCCCAGGCCTGAATCTCTTCGCCAATTCGATCGTCGCACTCGACCTCAAGACCGGCGAGTACAAGTGGCACTTCCAGTCCGTGCACCACGACATCTGGGACATGGACAACGTGATGTCCCCCGTGCTCGCGGACGTGAAGATCGACGGGAAAGACCGCAAGGTCGTGATCTACGGCAGCAAGACGGGCATGTACTACATCCTCGATCGCAAGGATGGCAGCGCGCCGCTGGGCATCGACGAAGTGCCCATGAAGCAGGACGCCCGCCAGGCCAGTTGGCCCACCCAGCCCTTCCCGCGCCAGGGCGCCTGGACCGAGACCTGCATCGTGGACCAGCCGCTGGGCACGGCGATCCCCGGCGACCCCAACCGCGCGGTCCCGAACTACGTGAAAGGCTGCCTCTACGACGCGCACTGGGACGTGCCGATCCTCTCCATCCCGGGACACGGCGGCGGCGCCAACTGGAACCACCAGTCCTTCAGCCAGCGCACAGGCCTGGTCTACACGGGCATGGGCTACGTGTCGGCGGCTCACTCGCTGACCGAGGCGAGCAACGGACTGCGCCCACCGGGCACCTACATGACCGGCGCGGTCGTAGCGGTCGATCCGAGCACCAACCTCGTGAAGTGGAAGAAGCAGATGCCGTATTCGCTGGCGCACGGCAACGGCATCTTGAGCACGGCCTCCGACCTGCTGTTCATCGGGCAGCCCGATGGCAACCTGCTGGCCCTGGATGCGCATGACGGCAGCGAGCTGTGGCGCTTCCAGACCGGTGCCGCGATCAGTGCCAGTCCGGTTTCCTACGAGATCGATGGCGAGCAGTACATCGCGGTGTTCTCGGGCGGCACGGGCATTCCGTACGGCGATTCGGCACCGCGCGGCGACCGCCTGTGGGCCTTCAAGGTCGGCGGCTCCGTCGCGCCCGCGCCCACACCGGTGCCGCCCGTCGTGCGCCGGCCGGTGTCGGGTTCGGCGGTGGAAGGTGCGGCATTGCCGACGCCGAACACCGTGTTCCTGGCGCGCGTGCAGACCGCCGCGAACGAGCCGGGCGCCACCGAATCGACGGCCGTGAATGCCATGACGCCGACCTTCATGCGCGTGCCGGCGAACACCACCGTGACCTTCACCAACCCGGGAACCAATGCGAACACGCACTGCGCCACGCAGTTCTTCGAAGGCAGGTTCGATTTCAGGCTGGCTCCGGGCCAGTCCGCGAACCATACCTTTGACACGCCGGGCGAATACTTCTACAACGACTGCCATAGCCCGCGCCCGACGGGCAAGATCGTCGTGTATTGATCCCGTCCCTCAACCCTCAACCACTGCGGCACACGGAGGTCGAGCCCATGGTCGCGGCCGCGGGCGGACATGCGCGACATCGGCGGTGCGCCAATCCGTTTCGTGCCAGGCGCCCGGCGATCGGGCGACCTGATCTTCCGCACAGACGCCAATGCACAAGCGCAGGGCCGACCGGACCCGCACGTGACAGCCGGTCCTTGGCCAATCATCCACTGGCTGCCGCTGGGCGGCGGACATGTCATGCAGGAGCATGGAGGCCCGGCGGGCCTGCCGGCGCTGGTGCTCCACGGCGGACCGGGCTCGGGCAGTTCACCCTTGTTGCGCCGCGGATTCGATCCGGCGCGCTACCGCATCATCTGTCCTGACCAGCGCGAGTCCGGACGCAGCACGCCGGCGAGCACGATCACGGCCAACACGCTCGCCGATTTGCTGGATGATCTGCGGCGCCTGCGCGATCACCTCCGGATCGCTCGGTGGCTGGTGGTGGGCCGCTCCTGGGGTGCCACGCTGGCCTTGGCGCATGCGCTGGGCCAGCCTGACGCCGTCGCGGGCCTGCTGCTCAGGAACGTGTTCCTTGCGCGTGCCTGCGACATCCACGATCTCTTCGCGCAGGCCGTGCGCCACGGGAACCCCGAATGGCGCCTCCTGTGGAACGAGGCTCGGCGGCGGCAGTGTCCGATCACGGCCGTGATCGCGGAGGTCTTCACGGATAGAACCCCGCAGCAGCAGTGCCGGATCGCAAGGCTATGGTC
Organism: Variovorax sp. YR266; assembly: GCF_900107295.1. Taxonomy (NCBI): domain Bacteria; kingdom Pseudomonadati; phylum Pseudomonadota; class Betaproteobacteria; order Burkholderiales; family Comamonadaceae; genus Variovorax; species Variovorax sp. YR266. Next base: position 66,503 of record NZ_FNPM01000014.1, on the reverse strand, counting down.
CGGGGGGAAAAACGCATGGCCACGGGACAGTCCGCACCGTCGCTCGACGACGCGACGCTGCAGCGGCTGGTGTCGCGCTACCGCGTGCAGAGTCACTGCCTGAAACACGGATGCTGGCTGCGCGGGCTCACGCTCCTTCAGCGCTGCGCCGCACTGCCCACGTCGCCCACGCTGATCGTGCATGGCACGCAGGACCTCCTGTGCCCGCCGCAGGGGGCCCAGGCTCTGACGCTTGCATTGCAGGGACGGGCCATCCTGCAGTGGGTGCTGGGCGCCGGCCACGACCCCACGCACCCGGCCCTCGCGGCAGCCATGCGACATGGCGTAGCACGACTACGCGGATCAGCGCAGGCGCTGCCTGAGCGGGTCACCCATCAGGACCACCCGGCCGTCCTGGCGGTGCGCCCACAGGCGTTCGTTGCCGTTGCCATCGTCGGCAACGAAGAGCACCGAACTGCCCAGGCGGCGAAAGCCCTGCGGCATCGCATGGCGCGTGCCCGGCGCGATGTCCGCCACGGCGTGCGTGCCCGCCGGCGTGCCGTCGCTGGTCCAGGGTTCGACGCCGCTGGCGCTGCCGCCGTTGGCGGAGAACCAGAGGCGGGAACCGATGACCGAGAAGCGTGCGGGCGACCCGTTGTCCGCACCCGGTGCGATGTCCTTGACCCGCACGGTCCCTGCCGCCGTCCCGTCGCTGCGCCACAGTTCCGCGCCCGAGGCGCCGTCGGTCGCGGCGAAGTAGAGCCGCTCGCCCATGGTCGTGATCGGACTCGAGATGGCGCCGGACGGCCCCGGGCGGATGTCCTTCACCAGCGTCGTCCCGCCCTCGGTGCCATCGGTCTTCCAGAGCTCCAGGCCATGCACGCCGTCGTCGGCCGCGAAGTACAGGGCGCGACCAAGTGCGGTCAGGTGTATCGGTAGGGAGGGTTCGGCGCCTGGCCGGAGGTCCTTCACCATGCGCGTGCCGCGCGCGGTGCCGTCGCTCTTCCACAGCTCGATGCCGTGCACGCCGTCGTGGGCGGTGAAGTAGAGATCATCACCTGCCGCCGTCAGGTTCTGGATGCCAGCGTCCTCGGGGCCGGCCCGGATGTCCTTCACCATGCGCGTGCTTTCGGGCGTGCCTTCGCTGACCCAGAGTTCGTGACCGTGCTCGCGCGTGGTCGCGGTGAAGAACAGACGCTGCCCGGCCACCGTGAGCTGGCGTGCCACCGCGCGCGGGCCGGCATCGATCGAGGACACGCGCACCGTGGTGGGCGCGGTGCCCGATGTCTTCCACAACTGGAATCCCGAACGCCCGTCATTGGCCGTGAAGTACAGCGCATCGCGAAACACCGTCAGCTCGCTCGGCAGCGCGCCTTCCTCGCCCGGCTGCAGGTCGACCACGAGGGAGGTTCCCGCGGCGGTGCCGTCGGTGCGCCAGAGCTCGATGCCGTGCACGCCATCGGTGGCCGCGGTATAGACGTGGCCCTTGAACGCCGTCTGGCCGGCGGGGAAGGCGCCCCGGAAGCCCGGGCGGATGTCCTTCAGCATCGCTGTGCCGGCACGGGTGCCGTCCGTGACCCACAGCTCCTGGCCGGTTTCGACGTGGAAGGCGCTGAAGATCAGCTTGACGCCCAGCGGGGTCAGGCCCGTGGGCGAGACGAAAGCCAGCGCCTGGCGCTGCTCGGGCAGCACCTCGCGCTCGGGATCCTGCGCAGCCGCCGGCAACTGTGTCAGGAGCGCGAGCACCCAGAGGCCGACGCGGCCACGCCACCGCGGGCCGGGAGAGCTGGACATCGCCACCGCCTCAGCCCCCGAACCATCGCGCGGGCGCGATGACCAACTGCGGGAACGCGACCATCACGAACAGGATCGCGAACTCGGCGATCATGAAGGGCACCACGCCGCGCGTGACATCGTCCATCGAGATCTTCCCGACGCCGGCCACCACGTTCAGTACCGTGCCCACCGGCGGGGTGACCAGTCCGATCGAGTTGTTGATGATGAACAGCACGCCGAAGTACACGGGATCGATCCCGGCGGCCTTGACGATCGGCATCAGCACCGGCGTGAGGATCAGGATGGTCGGCGTCATGTCCATCGCCGTGCCCACGACCATGACGAGCACCATGATCGCTGCCATCAGCAGGACCGGGTTGCCCATGAAGGGCTGCAGCAGGCCGACGACCTTTGATGGCAGGTCGGCCACGGTGATGAGCCAGGCGCTCACCATGGCCGCGGCGATCAGGAACATCACGATGGCGCTGGTCTTGGCCGCGCTCACGAAGATGCCGTAGAGATCCTTCCACGTGATTTCCCGGTACACCACCGTCGACACGAAAAGCGCGTAGGCGGCAGCCACCACGGCCGCTTCGGTCGGCGTGAACACGCCCATGCGCAGGCCCACGAGGATGATCACGGGCAGCATGAGCGCCCACAGTGCCTTGCGGAAGGCCGAAACGATCTCGGCCGAGGACTTGCGCGGCGGCGGAACGATCTTCTCGCGCCGCACGAGCCATGCCCAGGTGATCCACAGGGCGCCGCCGATGAGCAGGCCGGGAACGATCGCCGCGAGGAACAGCTTGGAGATTGACACGTTGGCGGCCACGCCGAAGATCACGAGGCCGATGCTCGGGGGGATCACCGGGCCGATCACGCCGGTGGCCGCGATGAGACCGCCTGCACGTGCCTTGTCGTGCCCCGCGCTCACCATCATCGGCAGCAGCAGCGCGGTGAGCGCGGCGGCGTCGGCCACGGCCGAGCCGGAGAGCGCCGAAAGCAGGCAGCCGGCCATGATGGTCACGTAGCCCAGGCCGCCCTTCACGTGGCCGACCAGCGCGAGCGCAAAGTCGACGATGCGCTTGGACAGGCCGCCCACGTTCATGATCTCGCCGGCGAGCATGAAGAAGGGGACGGCCAGCAGCGGGAAGCTGTCGGCGCCGCCGATCACGTTCTGCGCCAGGATCTGTGCGTCGAACAGGTCGAGGTGCCACATCAGCGCCACGCCGCTGGCGAGCAGCGAGAACGCGATGGGAATGCCCATCGCCATGGCCAGCAGCAGGGTGCCCACGAAGACGAGGATGGTCATCGGCGTACTCCCTGCGCGTCGTCCTTCGCGCCGAGGATCTGCTGGAGCTGCACGGCTTCCTCCGACTCCTGGACCATCACGAGCTCGCTCTCGGCGATGCGCCCGGTCAGCAGGCGCAGCAGGTCGAGCGCGAGGATCAGGCCGGCGAGCACCGAGAAGACCACGCCCGAGGCATAGACGATGGCCATCGATGCGCCGGTGACGGGCGCGGTCACGTCCCAGTTGATGCGTGCCTGCGCGACGCTGCCCTGGAAGAGCAGCCAGACGATGTAGAGCATGACGACGTGCCCGACGGCCAGGCAGACCTTCTTGCCCAGTGGCGGCAGCTTCTGCACCACCATGTCCACGCCCAGATGCCCGTGCTCCTTCAGGGCGACCACGGCGCCCAGAAAGGTCATCCAGATGAAGAGCCAGCGCGAGACTTCCTCAGACACGGTGATGCCGGAGTTGAAGCCGTAGCGCAGCACGACGTTGCCGAAAACGAGTACGACCATCACCGCGAGCGCGGCCGCGATCAGTGCCTCGATGCCGCGGCAGCACCGGTCGATCCAGTGGCTCATGCGGCGGCCTGCGCTTCGGTCTGCCTGTGCATCTCCACCAGCGCGCGCAGGGCGGCCAGGTACGACTGCGGGCCCAGCCCCTGGATCGTGCCCTTGACCGCCGGCGAGATGATCGAGTGGGCGCGCCATGTTTCACGCGCGGCGATGTTGGACATGTGTACCTCGATGGTCGGAAACGGCATGGCCTTGATCGCGTCGTGCAGCGGCACACCGTGCTGCGTGAGCCCGGCGGGATTGACCAGCGCGCCCTGCGCGTCGTCGATGTGCGCATGAAGGAAGTCGATCAGTGCACCTTCATGGTTCGACTGGAGGGTCTCCAGCGCCACGCCGAGTTCGCCGGCCAGCGCCTGCAGCCGGGCATTGATCTCGGCGAGCGTGGTCCTGCCGTAGATGTGGGGTTCGCGGCGTCCGAACAGGTTCAGGTTGGGGCCGTGGAGGACGAGGATCTTCATGGGGATATCTCGGGACGCGGTCATTGCTTGCGGATGCGGGCGAGTTCGTCGCTGTAGAGTTTGACGATGGCGGGGTCGTACTGCGCCGCGAACTTGTCGATCGCGGGCTTGGCGATCTCGCGCATGCGCACCTGCTCGGCTGCGCTCACCTCGTTGAACTGGGCCCCCTTGGCCTGCAGTTCACCGACGGCCTTCTGGGCCGCCGCGCGGCTGACTTGGCGCTGATAGCCGCGCGCCTCGTCGGCGGCCTCGTGCATCATCTTCTGCTCGGCGGGGGACAGTGAGTCCCAGAATTTCTTGCTGACGAGCACGATGTTGGCGGCGTACACGTGGTTCGTCGCGCTGACGAACTTCTGCACCTCGAAGAACTTGTTCGACAGGATCACCGAATACGGGTTCTCCTGGCCGTCGACCGCCTTGGATTCGAGGGCGCCGTAGAGCTCGGCGAACGGCATCGGCACCGGGTTGGCCTTGAAGGCCTTGAAGGTTTCCAGGAACACGGGGTTGGGGATGACGCGGATCTTCAGGCCCTCGAGGTCCTCGGGCTTGCCGATGGGGCGCTTGCTGTTGGTGACGTTGCGAAACCCCAGGTCCCAGTAGCCGAGGGCCACGAGGCCTTTGTCGGGCAGCTTGGCGATGAGGGCCTGGCCCAGGGGGCCGTCGAGCAGGGCGTCGGCCTGGGCGAAGCTGCTGACGGAGAAGGGAAAGTCGACGAGGCCGAACTCCTTGACGATGCCCGCGAGCGACGTGGTGGCCGGCGCCGACATCTGCTGCACCCCGCCTTGCAGTGCGGACTGCTGCTGCATCTCGTTGCCGAGCTGGGAGGCCGGGAACTCCTGCACCTTCATCTTGCCGCTGCTCTTGGCCGCGAGCAGTTCGGCGAAGCGCTTCACGCCGAAGCTCACCGGATGGTCCGCATTGTTGAGATGGCCGAAGCGGATCACCCGTTCCTGCTGGGCCCAGGTCGGGGCGACAAGGCCGATGCACAGGCCGGCGGCGGCAAGCGTACGAAGAAGTTTCACTGAGGTCTCCAGAGGAAGGCAGAAAGGACTGATTGCGGCGATTTTGAGTTTTGCGGAAAATCTTTCCATTATGGAAATCCCTTCCCGCGATCTGATAGAGTGACAACGTCGCGGAAGACGAGCGGCCGCGGTTGAACCGGGAGACATGAAATGAGCGAGATGCTGGGACGCAGCTTCAAAGTGTTGGAATACCTGGCGGAACACCCGCAGGGCGTTGCACTGTCCACGGTGGCCAGTGAACTGAAGATCCCCCTGAGCGCATCGCACCGACTGCTGACGGAGCTGATTCGCTGTGGCTACGTGCGGCAGAACCTGGCCGACGGCCACTATGTGCTGACCATCAAGCTCGTCTCCGTGGGCCTGTCGTTCCTGAGCAATTCGGGCATCGTGGATGTGGCCCAGCCGCTGCTGGACCAGCTTGCCGCTGCCTCGGGCGAGCTGGTGCGCCTGGCGGTGGTCGACGGCGAAGACCTGACTTTCGTGGCCAAGGCGCAAGGGGCCACCCACGGGCTGCGCTACGACCCGGACATGGGCCTGTCGGTCATGCTGTCGTGCAGCGCCGCGGGACATGCCTGGCTCTCGACGATGAGCGAGGACGATGCGATGGCCCTGGTGGCCAAAAAGGGGCTGGGCAAGCCGGAGGACTTCGGCCCGAAGGCACCCACCACGCTCAAGGCGGTGATGGCCTACGTGAAGGCGGCTCGCCAACGTGGGTTCAGCATGATCAACGAGGTCTTTGCACCGGGAATGACCGCCATGGCCGCCCCCGTCTTCTCCGTCAACGGCGCGGTGATCGGCGTGGTCACGATCGCGGGGCCCGCGGTCAGGCTGACGCCGCAGCGGATGGAGGCACTGGGGCCGGCACTGATCGGTGCGGCCGAGGAGGTCGCACGCGCCAGCGGCGGTTCGGCGCTGTTCAAAAAGAGAGCCTGACTTACATCACCAGGAGACAACTGCCATGAAGAAGAATCCGATTCGCAAGCTGTTGCTGGCCGCTGTGGCCGCCACGGCTGTCCTTGCCGCTCCAGGTGCGGTCGCACAGGTCAAGGAGCGCACGCTCAAGTTCGCGTTCCAGAACCAGGCCGGTCACCCCCAGGCACAAGGCGCGCAGAAGTTCGCCGATCTGGTCGCCGCCAAGTCAGGCGGCAAGATTGCCGTCAAGCTGTTCGCGGGTGGCGTGCTCGGCGGTGACCTGCAGACCGTGTCGGCGCTGCAGGGAGGAACGGTCGAGCTCACGGTGCTGAACGCGGGCATCCTCTCGGCGCAGGTGAAGGAGTTCGCGGCCTACGACTTTCCGTTCCTGTTCAACAGCGGCAAGGAGGCCGACGCGGTCACTGACGGTCCCTTCGGTCAGAAGCTGATGGCCAAGCTGGAGGACAAGGGCCTGCACGGGCTGGGATACTGGGACCTGGGTTTTCGCAATCTCACCAACAGCAAGCGCCCGATCGTGAAGGCGGACGACGTCGCGGGCCTGAAGATCCGCGTGATCCAGTCGCCGATCTACATCGACATGTTCGGCGCGCTGGGCGCCAATGCCACGCCGCTGCCGTTCCCGGAGCTGTATTCAGCTCTCGAGCAGAAGGCGGTGGATGGGCAGGAGAATCCGAACACCACCATCCTGTCGTCCAAGTTCGCCGAGGTGCAAAAGCACATCACCCAGACTCGGCACATCTACAACCCACAGGCGCTGCTGGTCAGCAAGAAGACATGGGATGGCATGAGCGCCGAGGAGAAGAAGATCCTCGCCGAAGCCTCGGCCGAGGCGACGGTGTTCCAGCGCCAGGTCTCACGCGGCGCTGCCGACAGCGCGCTCGATGCGCTGAAAAAAGCAGGCATGACCGTGTCGGAATTGCCGCCAGAGGAGATGTCCAAGCTGCGCGCCAAGGTCAAGCCGGTGATCGACAAGTACTCGGTATCTGTGGGCGAATCCACTGTCAAGGAGTTGATGATAGAAATTGAGAAGGTACGGAAATAGGCGACTGGAAGCCAAGGCTGAGCATCAGCGGTTCCCTCTCATGCATGCGACACTAGATTTGTTGGTCGCGTGCGAAGCGCATTCACCCGATCGCTGCAGCTTCATGAGCCGGCCTCATCGAGCAGTACCTCGACGAGCGAGCAACTCGATCTGCTGACCCCTGCATAGGCCGAGGACGCCACAAAAGGCGATGCGACCGCCGCGCCATCACCGCGGCTGCACGATCGCGGAATCTGCAACGTCACGGGCAATCAATCGAGGGCCACGTCCCATGGCCCCCCGAGGCCCATGCTAACGCCGACAAATGACCCACCGCGACATCAGGCGAAATGCCCGCCGAAGTCACCGGCAACACGCCCAGCAACTTTTGCCGGGTGCTGCCATACACCTCATGGCTGCTCACATGGCCAACGTGCCATTGCTGGTCACGTTGTGCAGACCTGCTCCTGACCTTCACGCCATCGCAAAGCCTCGATCACCAGAACCAACGCCGGTGGGATCTGCCTGCGATTTGCATAATACAGGTGGTAGCCAGGAAACGACGGCCACCATTCCTGCAACACCGGCACAAGCCGGCCTTCATCGATATGCGGCTGCATGATGTCGAGGGGCACGAAAGCGAAGCCCATCCCATCCAACGCGGCACGAAGCATTAGGAACGTGTTGTTGAACGTTGTCTGGCCGCTCACACGGACACTGATCGCCTTCCCTTCTCTCTCGAAGTCCCAGGCATACAGGCCGCCATTCGTAGCCAACCGAAGGTTGATGCAGCGATGGTCGATGAGATCGTGCGGGACGAGGGGCAGTGGCCTGCCTGTCAGGTAAGCGGGAGACGCTGCTACGGCCATGCGCAAATCCGGCGCAATGCGCACTGCGATCATATCTTTGTCCACTCGATCTCCCACACGCACGCCAGCATCGAACCGATGCGCCGCAATATCCGTGAGCGCATAGTCCACGCTGAACTCAACCCGAACATCGGGGTAGTCCTGCAGCAAGGGCTGTATTCGGGGCCACAGCACGGAGGTGATGGCGTGGTCGTGGGCCGTGATGCGCACCGTGCCAGCCGGCTTGTCACGCAGAGCGCTGAGCGAATCCAGCTCGAGTTCGATTTCATCGAGTCGAGGCGCAACTGCTTCCAACAGTCGTGCGCCAGCCTCTGTGACTGAAACGCTGCGGGTGGTGCGCGTCAGCAGCCGCACGCGCAGCCGGGCCTCCAAGGCCAGCATCGCATGGCTCAGCGCCGAGCGGGACAGGCCCAGTTGAGCGGCAGCACGGGTGAAACTGCGCTCGCGGGCGACGGCCACGAAGGCTTGAAGGTCGTTGAGATTCTCTTTTGCCATTGGTGACTTTTTTGCACCACCGTATATCGATAAAGCGATCTTCTCACCCAGTGACGAGGCATCTACAGTTTTCTGCAGATAACCGAGGCATATGAATGGGCGGTTTGGCGCTCTCGCTGCATTTCGCGCTGTGTCAGGGAGATTGGATGCACGCCCGCGCCCTCGCACCGGCGTCAGCGGATAGGGCTCTAGCGGCACCAAAGAAAAAAGTGACGATGTGTCCCAGAGTATCGAAAGGATCAAGATCATGGAACTCAAACGCGCTGGCTCGCAGCCTTCCACAATAGGGCCAGCCGAATGGTTCACTGGGACGGTGCGTATCGACCCGCTGAACAACCCGCCAGCGCCCGCGCGCGCCTCCTGCGCGAGCGTGACGTTCGAGCCGGGCGCGCGCACGGCTTGGCACACCCATCCGCTGGGACAAACGCTGATCGTCACCGCCGGCTGCGGATGGACGCAGTGCGAGGGCGAGCCCATCGTCGAGATCCGTGCCGGTGATGTCATCTGGTGTCCGCCCGGCCATCGGCACTGGCACGGCGCATCGCCGACCACAGCCATGACTCACGTCGCGATCCAAGAAGCACTGGATGGCAAGAACGTCGAGTGGATGGAACACGTGGGCGACGCGCAGTACCTCGCAGGTCCGCCTTGCGGCTGAGCCATTTGGGGATGCGGACAAAAACTTGGACTACCAGGAGGTAGGTCATGTATTCGTACGAAGACAGGATTCGAGCGGTGCATCAAGCTCGGCAAACGCGCCAGGGCGACCATTCGCCAATTGGGGTACCCGACCAAGAATGCGTTGAAGGGCTGGCACCGTGAGCACGAGCGGCGGCTCGACCTACCAAAGGGCTATGCGCGTTCGAAGCCTAAGTATTCTCAGAAGCACAAGGGGGCGCCGTCAGGCATTTCCTCGACCATGGAAGCTGCATCGCATTCTCGATCAAGGCATTGGGCTATCCGGCACCGGATTCGCTGCGTTCTTGGACTCACGAATTGCACCCCGAGTTGCACGCTCGAAGCCCTTCGATGCGACATCCGACGATTGCAGCTCGAAAAAGGCCTCTTGAAGAAGGCGAATGAAATCCCGAAAAAAGACCTGGACATCGACCGGCGACTCCTGACCAATCGATAGAAGACGCTGCTGGTTGATGCCCTGAGTCAGACGACATACACCCTCGTGGAGCTGCTCGACGAAGTGGGTCTGGCACGCAGTTCCTACTTCTATCATCGAGCCCGGCTCGATGCTGCGGACAAGTACGCCGAGGTGCGTCGAACCCTCACCGACATCTTCGAGCGCAATCACCGTTGCTATGGCTACCGCCGGCTGCAGGCTTCGCTGACCAGGCAGCGCGTCAGCATCTCGGAGAAGGTCGTGCAGCGGCTGATGAAACAAGAGAGCTTGGTCGTTGCCAAACCGAAGCGGCGCAGGTACGGCTCATACTTGGGAGAGATCAGTCCGGCGCCAGACAACCTTCTCGGCCGAAACTTCCGGGCGCGCAGCGCCCATGAGAAGTGGCTCACTGACATCACGGAGTTCCAGACCCCGGCCGGCAAGGCGTATCTGTCTCCCATGATCGACTGCTTAGACGGCATGGTCGTCAGCTGGTCGCTCGGTACGCGCCCGGACGCTGAACTCGTCAACACGATGCTGGATGCGGCCATCGAGACGGTGGTCGATACCCAAAGACCGACCCATCGTTCACTCCGATCGTGGTGCCTACTATCGCCGGCCTGGATGGCTATCGCGCATCGCCGATGCGAAGCTGATTCGTTCGATGTCGCGCAAGGGGTACTCGCCTGATAACGCGGCGTGCGAAGGCTTCTTCGGCCGGTTAAAAACCAAGCTGTCTATCCTCGCAATCGACAGTCCACAACCATCGAACAGTTCATACAAGCCGTGGGCTCCTCCATCCGTTGATACAACGAACAGCGGATCCAGATCTCACTGGACTCTCTCAGCCCCATCGAATACCGAGAGAGTCTTGGACTTGCGGCATAAAACCAGTCCAAGTTTTTGTCCGCATCCCCACTACAGCATTTCGAGGAATCGCCAGAATCTCTCGGTATCGCAATAAGCAACATTGAAGCGGAACCAAGCGCTCGCCGCGTCAGAGATGCCGAAGTACGCGCCCGGGGCAAGCCAGATGCCTTGCCTCAGCGCGCGCGCCGTGACGTCCTTAGCCGACTGGGGATCGATCGGCAGACGCCCCCAGAGGAAAAGCCCCGCCTGCGGACGATGAAACAGCTCCACGCCGGCCGCGACGAGCTTGCGCTCGATCCGCGCATGCATGTCCGCCAACCGATGACGCAAGCGCTCCAGGTGCCGGCGGTAGGCGCTATCTATCAGTACCTGATGGACCGCCTTTTCCGTGACCGCGGAGGAAGTCAGGCCGGTGACCATCTTCAGACGCGTCAAAGTGTCCAGAGTCGCCGGGTCAGCCGCGACGAAGCCTACGCGCAGCAACGGCGAGATCGTCTTGGAGAAGCCCCCGACGTAGACGACCGGCCCAAGCCCCGCCATGGCGACCAGCATCGGTGCATCGGGCGGCGCCAGCCCCCGGCTCACATCGTTTTCGATGATACGCACCTGCGCGCGCTGGGCGATCTGGAGCACCTTGTAGGCCGTCGGCAAGGTGAACGACGAGCCCGTGGGATTGTGCAAGGCGGAGCTCACGAACAGCGCCTTCGGTTGGTGCCGCCGAACCACATCCTCGAGCGCTTCGGTATCCAGGCCATCCGGTGTGCGGGGCACGAACACCAGTCGCACGCCCGAGAGCCTCAATAGCTCGAGCAAGTTGCAGTAGCAAGGGTCCTCGACGGCAACGACGTCATCGGGCTTGAAGAGTGATCGAATGACCAGATCCAAGGCCTGACTGGCGCCTTGCGTGATCAGGATCGAATGGGCATTGGCAGGCAGGCCAAAGCGCGCCAGTTCGAAGGCGATGCGCGAGCGCAGGCTGGCGTCGCCCTGCGGCTGTCCGTATCCGCCGACCTGGCCCGCCATGGTGCGGCCCAGCGACCGCAGTGCCCGGCCGAATTCAATGCCGTCGAGCCAGCCGGGCGGAAGCCAGCCACAGCCGGCCTTGACGGATGTCGTCTGGTCGGAGAACACCACCGATGACAACCAATTGTCGTTCGGACTGGAAGGAGTCTCGGGGAACGGGGGCGCAGGCTGCGGGGTGATCTGGTTTATCACGGTGAATCCGGCACCGGGACGCGACGCGATCATTCCGAGTGACACCAGTCGCTGGTACGCCTGGACAACGGTGAACGTGCTGAGCTGGAGGCGCATCGCCAGTTGGCGCACGGACGGCAGCTTCTCGCCGGACAGTATCCGGTGCTGCCTGATCGCTTCGTCTACACCGTCCACGATCTGGGTCACCAGAGAAGTCGCGCGACCTTTGCGACGATCTATCGACAGCTTCAAGTCCATGAGCGCTCATCTCTCCCTGTTTCTCCGTCAACCATGGATTCGCAATCCGCAACGCGCAGGTTCAACGCTTCACCGGCGTCGGTGAGGATTCGCCAGCAATGCCCCACCCTGGCTGCGTGATCCTGTGGATCTCCGGCAACCCGGCGCGCACCCACGTCGATCTCTCGTCCAACGGCCCGTGATGCACTTCGAGCCCGGCTTCGGCGCACAAGACCAAGCCCGCCGCAATGTCCCAGGCCTGAACGCGATGCTGCAGGTGCCCGTCGAGGCGGCCGAGCGCGCTGAAGGCCAAGCCAAGCGTGGTGCAGCGGTAGGACTCCACCACCCACCCCGCCTCGCGCAGACGGCGCGTCGTGGCCAGCGCGTCCTCGAGGTCCAGGTCGGCGTCGCCGACCGAGGCCAGGTGCACATCTCCGAACGGCCGCTGTGGCTGCGCTGCAAGCCCGTTGACGAACAGCCCGAAGCCGGCCTCGGCACCGACGATCAGGTCCAGCGCCGGGAAGGCGATCACGCCGATGCTCGGCTTGCCGCCACGCACCAGCCCGAGCGACACGCCCCACAGCGGCAGGCCACGCAGGAAGTTGCTCGTGCCGTCGATCGGATCGATGAACCAGGTGGCATTCGCGCTGGGCCGCCCGCCGCCCTCTTCGCCGATCACCGCATCGCCAAAGAAATCCAGTGCGAGCCGCGCCCGGATCAACTGCTCCACCTTTTCGTCGGCCGCCGACACGAAGTCCTGAGGCCCCTTGGCGCGCATGCGCAGGTTGCCGCGGTCGTTGAACGCTTCGAGCGCGCATGCAGCCGCGTCGGACACGATGCGGTGTGCACGCGCCAGTCCGTCGGGCATCCCTGCGCGGACTTGGCCCGGGTCGCTCGCCGCGGTCATCGCACCGCCCCCCTGCCCTGACGGTCTTTGCTGCGTGCCAGGTAAGCCACCAGGTCCGGCACGACATCGGTCTGGATCGCGCCCACGCCGACGTCGAGCAGGCGGCCCCAGACGGCATCGGCGTCCTGCAGCGCATGCGTGTCGTTGAAGTCCAGACTGTGCGAGCAATCGATGGTGTTGACCCACAGGCGCGCGCCCTGGCGCCTAAGTTCGTCGCGGCCGGCCTCAAGATCTGCAAGGTCGGCGAAGCCCACCTCGTACATCTGGCAGCCCAGCGGCTCGAGCCAGCGCAGGTCTTCGGCGAAACGGCCGGGGCGGGCCTGCATCATCGGCACGAAGGCGATGCGACCGAAGAAGGGGCTGGCCCGGACCTGGTCCACATGCGCCTGCTCGGTGATCGTGGCCTTGACGAACACCTGGTCGGCCATGCCCGCGGCAATGACGGCCTGCGCGACGTGGTCGGCCATCAGCGTGTCCTTGACGTCGATGTTGACCACCACGCGATCGCGCGCCGCTTCGAGCGCGCTCGCCAGCGTGGGCAGGCGCTCGTGCGTCGGCACGAGCGCGCTGCCGCCGTCGCGGGGTTTGAGACGAGCCCGGCGCACTTGGCCGAAATCGAGCGCGGCCACGGCGCCGCTGCCGGTCGTGGTGCGTTCCAGCGTCGGGTCGTGCAGCAGCACCAGCACGTCGTCGCGCGTGGCACGCACGTCGAGTTCGATGATGTCGGCGCCCTGCGCGATGGCGTCGTCGAGCGCGGAGATCGAGTTTTCGGGGAGCTCCCGCCAAGCCCCACGGTGCGCGGCCACGAGCACGCGGGGGTTCGAGGAGCCGATGAGTGCGGTGGTCGAGATGCAGGAGTCGTCGGTTGGCAAGAATGCGGAAACAGCCATTGCGGGTGATTGATGTTGAAAGAGAAGTGAACGAAAAGTGAGCGGCTCGCGGGCGCGCTTTCAGACCTTGCCCATGCCCGCGGCCATCAGGTCGTCGCGCAGGATGCGCCCCGACAGCACGAACACGACCAGCACCGGCAGCAGAAGAATCAGCGCCACCACCGCGGCCAGCGGGAATTGCAGCGAATACGGGTCGAGGTGGTGGTACAGCAGCACGGGCAGCGTCTGCACCGCCGGCGCGCCGACGAGGAAAGTCTTGTCGAACTCCTCGAAGCTGCCGACGAAGGACAGCAGCGCGCCGGCCAGCAGCCCCGGCGTGCACAGCGGCAGCGCCACGTGCCACACGGCGCGCAGCGGGCTCGCGCCGAGCGAGCGCGCGGCGTGGAGCAACTCGTCGGGCAGGGTCTCGAAGCTGGCCACGAGCAGCCGGATCATCAGCGGCAGCGTGCCCACCATCTGCACCAGCACCACGCCGGGCACGGTGTAGGTCAAGCCCCATCCGAGGAACACCTGCCCCACGCCCACGGCAACGACGATGCCCGGCACGATCACCGGCGCCAGCACGAACACCTCGACCGCGCGCCTGCAGCGCAGCGGAAACTTGGCCATCGCCCAGGCTGTGGGCAGTGCCACGATCGCGGTCAGCACGGTCACGAGCACGGCGATGACGGTGCTGGTGATCGCCGCGCCCAGTACGTCGCCATCGTCGAACACGGCCCGCCAGAGGGCGCCGGTGTAGCTGCTGGGCAGCAGGTCCGGTGCGGGCCAGCGCCCGGCCACACTCCACAGCACCAGCAGCAGCAAGGGCAGCCCCAAGGCCAATGCGAGGGCCGCGAACAGGCCCGCCGACACCCAGATCCGGTCTTCGGGCTCGAAGCGCCGACGCGCCGGGGAGATCAACGCCGCCTCACTCATGGTCGTCCTTTCGGGCGCTGCCGCCCAGCAGCCGGGCAGCCCGCGCACTCAACGCGTAGTAGCCCAGCAGCACCGCGACCGCGAAGGCGCTGAGCAACATGCCGATGGCGTAGACCAGCGGCAGATGGCCGCTGCCGAACTCCGCGTACATGTGCACGGCCAGCGGACGCGGAGAAGGCGGCCCCACCAGATCGGGGATGGCGAACGAGCCCATGGTGCCGATGAAAGTCAGCAGCACCGCGGCCGAGATGCCGGGCAGCGCCATCGGCAGCTCCACCCACAGCAGCGTGCGCCAGCGGCCTGCGCCCAGCGTGCGCGCGGCGTGGCTCACCTCCTGCGGGATGGCGGCGAAGGCGCCGGTGATCACCAGGGTCATGAACGGCAGCTGCTTCCAGACCGAGGTCAGGATGACGCCCACGCCCCAGGGGTCGCGCACCAGGCGAGGCAGCGCGAGGCCGAACGGCGCGGCCAGCCGGTCGAGGAAGCCGCCGCGTTCGGCCAGGGTCATGACGATCAGCGCGGCAATGATGCCCGGCACCGCCATCGGTATCTTGTACAGCCCGTTGAACCACGCGCGCCCGCGGAAGTGGCGGCGCAGCAGCAGCGCCAGGCCGATCGAGAGGACGAGCGTCACCAGCACCGGAGCGACGCCGTAGTAGATCGACACCAGGAGCCCGCTGCGCAAGGCCGGGCGAGTGAAGATCTGCGCATAGTGCTCGAGCGTGAAACCGGCCAGTCCTTGGTCGAGGCCCAGGCTGCCCGCCAGGCTCCACAGCAGCGGACCAGCGAACAGCGCGCCAAGAAAGACCACGCCGGGCAGCAGGCAGGCCCAGGCCAGCAGCCGGGCGCGCGTGTCCGCCGCGGATGCGTTCTTCATCATGGGCGAGTCCCGCGGTTCGAGTCCTCGTCCGCGGATTTCAAAGCGTGCAGGCGCTCTGCAGCAGTGACGCTCACGCGCTGCCCCACGGGCAGCAATGTCGCGCCATCGCCGGCCGTGACGGTGACGCGCAGGCTCAGATCCGCGATGCGCACCGTGTAGTTCAGCTGCGCTCCCGTGAAACTCGCGGCCGTGACCTCGCCGGCGCCTTCGGCATCGGGCACGACCCACAGGTCCTCGGGCCGCAGCGACACCAGCGCGGAATCGGCACCGTCGGCCAGGTCGTCGATGGCGGCGGACGCGCCCCAGGGCAGCATCACCCTGCAGTCCTTGCCGCGGCCCGTGACCGGCAGGCGCAGCAGGTGCGTGTGCCCAAGGAAGTGCGCCGTGAATGCGTCCACTGGCCGGCGGTACAGCGCGAGCGGGGTGCCGCTTTCGACGATGCGCCCGGCGTTCATCACCATGATGCGGTCCGACATCGCCATCGCCTCGGTCTGGTCGTGCGTGACGTACAGGCTGGTCGTGCCGACACGCCGGTGCAGCGCGACCAGCTCGTCGCGCAGGCTTTCGCGCAGCTTGGCGTCGAGGTTGGACAGGGGCTCGTCGAAGAGCAACAGCGCCGGCTGCATCACGATCGCGCGCGCCAGCGCCACGCGCTGCTGCTGCCCGCCCGAGAGCTGGCGCGGCATCCGGTCCAGCAGGCCGTCGAGCCTGCAGATGGCCACGGCGTGTTCAATGCGGCTGGCCTGCTCGGCCGGCGCGATCTTCTTCATACGCAGGCCGAAGCCCAGGTTCTTGCGCACGCTCATGTGCGGAAACAGCGCGTAGGTCTGGAACACCATGGCCACGTCACGGTGCTCGGGCGGCAAGGTGTCGATGCGCCGCCCGCCGAGCCGGATCTCGCCGCCGCTGGCGCTCGCAATGCCGGCCACGATGCGCAGCAGGGTCGTCTTGCCGCAGCCCGAAGGCCCCAGGAGCGTGACGAACTCGCCATGCGGCACTTCGAAGTCGGTGGGCGCCAGCGCCACGGTCGAACCGTAGGATTTGTGAACGCCGCTCAGTGTCAGGGAGGCCATCGTTTGCCGCTTCAGGAAATGGAGGATGGAACAGGAGATGGCGTGCTCAGCGCTTCGCGAGCACCTTGTCTTCGAATGCGCGGATCAGCCCGCGCGTCACCAGCCAGTTGGCCGGCACGGAGCGCGTGCGCATCTGCGCGGCGGGCACCAGATAGGGTGCCGTTGCGGCGCTCGCAACGGCCGCAGGGTCGACGTCGTTGCGCGGCGAACGCGAGGCGTGGTGCTCCAGCTTCCAGACCTGGAACTCGCGGTCGAACGCCATGTCGATGAACAGCAGCGCCGCAGCCGGATTCCTGGCATTGGCCGGCACGATCAGGCCGTCGCCGCTGGCGGCCATGCCGCTCTCGAGCAGCGTGAGCCTGAAGCTGGACGGCAGTTGCCTGTCGCGGACGAACGCCAGGGACAGGTCTTCCCACGTGGTGCCGATCCAGGCCTGCCGGTTGTTGAGCAGGTTCAGCGTGTCGGCGTTGCCGTTGGTCAGCTCCGCCACCTTGAGCAGTTGCGTGAGGTACGCCCACAGCGGGTCGAGGCAGCTTGCGGTCGCGGCCCATTGCACGGCCTCGTCCTCGGTCATGCGCGCGCTCGCGAGGGTCTTGCGGCATGCCGGATCGCTGGCGAAGTGCAGCGCGGCCGCATACAGGAACCCGCTGCCGGAGCCGCCCTTGGCGGGCGAGGTGATG
The DNA here is from genome assembly GCF_900107295.1 of Variovorax sp. YR266. NCBI lineage: Bacteria > Pseudomonadati > Pseudomonadota > Betaproteobacteria > Burkholderiales > Comamonadaceae > Variovorax > Variovorax sp. YR266. The sequence goes on along the minus strand of NZ_FNPM01000014.1, from coordinate 49,327 downwards.
GCGAACTTCCCGGGATTCTTCTGCGCCCACGCCAGCAGCGACTCGAATTTCGCGGGCACCTCGGCGGTGGGCAGCAGCGCGCTGTCGTAGCCCAGCGCGGTCTGGTTCAGATGCACCAGCGGCCATGCGCCGCCGGTGTCCACGCCGAAGATCGCGTGCTTGTACTCGGCAGGAACCGCCGAGAGATTGGGCATGACATTGGCCAGGTCCAGCTGTGCGATCACGCCGGCGGAACGCAGCACCTCGAAGCTGTCGGTGCTCCCGGCAAAGTACACATCCACCGGCGAAGGCGCACCGGCCTTGTGGACGGCCATCAGCTGCTGGTTGGCCTGCGCCTGGCGTACGTTGCGGTACTCGACCTTGATGCCGTAGCGCGCCTCGAAACGCGGGATCAAGCCGAGCTTCCACACCGGATCGAAATTGCCCGCGAAGTTGTAGAGCATGAGCTTGCCTTCGCGCCGGGCCACGGGTTCGAGCACCTTGTAGAAGTTGTCGCGCGTCAGCGCGGCCGCATCGAAGTCGGCGTACTTCAGCGGGGCCTGCGCGTGGGCACCGAGCAGCGCGAAGGCCTGCAGGGCGAGCAACACGGCGGTGCGGAGCATCGAAAACATGGACATGGATACAGACCCGGGTTGCCGGCTATTCGGCACGGAAATTGACGTCGAAGACCACGAGTGCCTCCTCTGCCCCTTCGGACTTGCAGGTGAAGCGGCGCACCGCAGCCTGCACTGCACGCTGGTATTCGCGCGGGCCCGACAGCAGGCTCACGTCGAGCACGGCGCCGCCGTGCACGCGGAACTGCACCTTGACCGTGGCGGCCAAGCCGACCCGCTCGAAGACACCGGCCAGGCCGCTTTGCAGCGCGGCCTGGTAACCCGGGCACACCACGCCCACGCTCGACGATGGTGACCGGGCCGGCGCGGGGGATGGCGCAGGGGACGGCACTGGTGGGGCCGGCGGCGATGGTGCCGGTGCAGGGGCAGGTTCAGGACTCTGCATCGCAACGACGGGAGGCGCCGGCGGCGGCACGGGAACAGGCGCGGGCGTTCGCACGACCTCGGGCCGCGGCGCACGGGCCGGCTGCGGCGTTGCCGTCTTGCGGGCCTCGACGATCTTCTCGACCTTCGGCGGCTTCACCTCCTGGACGATGACGGCTTCCAGCGGCTTCCTGGCGACAGCCTCCACCGCCTTGCGCGCCAGCCCGGTGACCAGCGCATAGCCGATCAGCAGGTGCAGCCCCACCATCACTGTCAGGCCTGCCGGGCCGAAGCGGTTCGCAGGCTTGAAGTCCTTCACGCGGCCGAGGCTCGCAACAGGCAGGGTCGCGCTCATGGAGCCAGCGCCTGTGAGCCGACGATGCCGATCCGGGTCAGGCCGGCGCGCTGCGCCGCGGCCAGCACGGCAGCGACCACCTCGTATTTCGCCTTGCGGTCTGGCCGCAGGTACACCGGCGGCTGATCGGGCTGTGCGACGAGCTGTTCCATGCGGCGCACGAGCTCGGCCCGGTCGGCCAGCGGCTCGCCGTTCCACGCCACCACGCCGGCGGCGCTCACGTCGACGTGCAGCACTTCGGGCCTGGGTTCACTGGGCGGTGCGCTGGCCGTGGGCATGTTCAGATTGACCGCGTGCAGCTGGACCGGGATGGTGATGATCAGCATGATCAACAGCACCAGCATCACGTCGATCAACGGCGTGGTGTTGATGTCCGCGACCGGCGCGTCTGCCGCAGCGGATTGGCGTGGGGGTTTCCTGATCTTGCGCATGGTTCAGTCGTTGGGCGGAGGTTCGGTGATGAAGCCCACCTTGGCAATGCCGGCGCTGCGACAGGCGTTGATGACCCGGCCCACAGGCTCGTAGTCGCTCGCGCCGTCGCCGCGGATCTGCACTTCGGGCTGCGGGTTCATCGCGGCCACCGCGCGCAGCCGCCCGGCCAGCGCCGCGTCGTCGGGCAGGCGGCTGTCGAGCCAGTAGATGTCGCCGCGGGCGTCCACCGAAATCACGACGTCCTCCGCCTTGCTCACGCGCACTTCGTTGCGCTCCTTGGGCAGATCCACCGGGACCGCGTGGTTGGCCACGGGAATGGTGATCAGGAAGATGATCAACAGCACCAGCATCACGTCCACCAGCGGCGTGGTGTTGATCGCCGAGACGACCTGGTCTTCGTCGCCATCGGCAGCGGGGATGTTCATGGCCATCGCGTTGCTCCGGTCTCAAAGACTCGTCATGCGGCCTGCCTCGGGGGCGATACGAGCTGCGTCGTGTACAGAAGCAGCGCCGTATGCAGTTCGCCGCCGAAGTCGCGCACCTCGTCCATCACGCCGACATTGCGGCGCAGCAGCCAGTTGTAGCCCAGGACCGCGGGCACCGCGACGGCCAGGCCGATGGCGGTCATGATCAGTGCCTCGCCCACCGGGCCGGCGACCTTGTCGATGCTGGCCTGCCCGGCCACACCGATGGCGGTGAGCGCATGGTAGATGCCCCAGACCGTGCCGAACAGCCCGATGAAGGGCGAGGTGGACCCCACCGTCGCGAGGAACGACATGCCGTTGCCCAGGCGCCGCTGCACGCGCTCGGTGGCGCGGTGGATGGAGAGCTCCACCCAATCGTAGAAGTCGACCTTGGCCTGCAGCCCCACATGCTTGCGGGTGGCATTCAGGCCTGCATCTGCAATGAAGCGAAAGGGGCTGCCGTCGGCCAGCTTTTCGACGCCCTCTTCGGTGCTGTGGGCGCTCCAGAATTCACGCCCTGCGTTGGCCGCCTGGCGCTTCATCTTGCCCTGCTCGAGCAGCTTGGTCACGATGAGGTACCAGGTGCCCATGCTCATGATCGCAAGGATCACGAGCACGGTCCGGGCCACCAGGTCGCCCTGGCTCCACAACGCATCGAAGCCGTAGGGGTTGCTGCCGCCGGTGGTGGTTGCGGTTGCAGCGAAGGCTTGCGAGCCAAGGCACATGCCGCATGCAGCGAGGGTGGCGAAGCGATACAGCGCGTGCCGCGTGCGCTCGGAAAGTCGGTGTTGTTTCATCATGAGTTGGAGCGAATGGATTGAGTGGGCGGGGTGCGGGCCATGAGCTGCGCCGTCAGAGTGCATAGGTCATGCCGAACCAGTACGACTTGCCGTTGTCGATCTCCTGGTTGAGCAGGGATTGCCCCGGACCCGTCACCCGGCGCAGCTTCGCACCGGTGAGGTTCTTCGCCTGCAGAGCGAAGGACAGCGCCTTGCTGTACTGGTAACGCACCTGCATGTCGACCGTCTTGATCGCGGCGTAGTAGATGTCCAGTGCAGAGTTCGTGGTCGACAGCGAAGTCAGGGTCTTGCCGGTGTAGTTGTAGGCGACCTGCCCGCTCCAGGCGCCGCTGCCCCACAACAGGGCCAGGTTGGCCATGCGCGTGGGCGAGTCCTGCATCTGGGGCATGGCGCGGCTGGTGCCGTTGCTCATGCGCACGCTTGCGGGCTTCTGGTCCATCAGCGTGAAGTTCGCGGCCCCGCCGAAGGCGTTGAAAGGCGCCGGCAGGAAGTCGAAGTGCACATCGGTCGCGCCGAGCTCCAGGCCATTGACCTTGGCCGTCCCGACGTTGGAGGCCTGCGTCAGGTTCTGCGTGTAGCTCGCACCGCCGATCATCAGGTTGTTGGTCGAGGTCAGGCGTGCGATCTCGTTGGAAATGTTCTTGTCGAACAGCGCCACCGACACCATCGAATCGAGCGAGGGGTGCCACTCGAGCGAAACGTCGAGGTTGCGGGACTTGCGCGGCTGCAGGTCCGGGTTGGCCTGGGTCGTGGTGATGATGTTGCCGGCGACGGAGCTGGAGTTCTGCCCCAGGTCGGAGTAGATCGGGCGCGCCAGCGAACGGCCCAGGCCGGTGCGCAGGCGCAGGTCGGGATGGATGTCCCAGCTCAGGTTCACCGAAGGCAGCACGTCGGTGCGACTGGACGATTGCGACGTCTGGCCGTAGGTGGTGGACTGGTTCAGCGGCGTGGGCATCCAGGTGTCGATGCGCGTGGCGGCATGCTCGACGCGGGCCCCTGCGGTCGCGGTGAAGTTCTCCAGCTGGTAGGCCGCCATGCCGTAGGCGGCGCTGATGCGCTCGGAAACATCGAAGTCCTGCGACGTGCTGCGCGCCACCTGATCAGGGGACAGCGTGTAGCGGCCCGGATTGGCATTGAAGTAGGCCTGGGCAAGCGCCGGATCCACCAGCAGCAGCGAGCGCCCGTTGCTGTTGTAGGGAACCACCATCGCGCTGCTGGCGCCGACCTGCGCCAGCGTGATCGGCCGGCCGGTGGCGGGGTTGAAACGCTGCTCGTCGAAGTTGTAGTTCTTCGTCAGGTCCCGCAGCTGGAAGCCGGTCTTGAAGCCCCAGCCCTGCGCGCCGTCCTCCAGGTTGTGGCTGAGGTTGACCTTGAGCGTGTGCTGGTGCGTGGTCGACTGCTCGACCTGCGAGGTGTTTTCCGTCAGGTTGTAGCGGCTCGTGTCGTAGAGGGCGCTGCCGTTCCTGGGCGTGAAGACCGGCACGGAGCCGGGCACCAGCGTGTAGTCGTAGCCCAGCGCCGTGCTGTTGCCGGTCGCGAAGGTGTGCAGCTTGGAGTCCTGCCGGTAGCTGCCGCTCGCCTCGTTGTACGTCACGTCGATCAGGCCGCGGTCCCAGGGCTGGTACTCGGCCCCGGCCTCGACATAGCGCAGTTGGCGGTTTTGGTCGAACTTGGCGTAGTCGGTCTGCGACTGGCCGCTTGCGGCGCTACCGGTCAGGCCGTTGACCGTCACGGGCGAGGAGGCGGTGGCGGTGTTCTGCAGCCACTGCGCGCGACGGTCTTCGTCGTTCAGGTGCTGGAACCAGCCACCCGTCAGGTGCGCGCGGAAGTTGCTGTGGTTGTCGTATTCGAGCTTGCCGAACAGGCTCTTGCGCTCGCGGATGTTGTCGTAGGTCAGCCAGCGCAGGCGGTCGGGGAATGCAATGGCGTTGCTGACGTCGGCGGTGGCAGGGTTGAGCTTGGCGGCGTTGGTCTGCGCGCCGCCCTTGGGGTAGAAGCTGTAGCTGTCGATCGCGGTGTTCAGCGACGACGAGACCCGCCGGAAATAGCTGCCCGACAGCAGCGCACCGAATTCGTTGTGCTCGCCGAAGGTGGTACTCATCGTGCCTTCGAGTTGTCCGGAAGGCGATGATCTGTCGAGGCGCCGGTGATTGGTCCAGTCCGACAGATCGGTGCGCAGCGAAAAGTGCTGCCCGGGATTGTCGAATGCGCTGCGCGTGCGCAGGTTCGTCAGGCCGCCGATGGCGTTGCCTTCCATCTCCGGCGTGAAGGTCTTGTAGACCGACACCTGGCTGGCCAGCGACGCGGGAATGACGTCCAGCGAAACGACGCGGCGCGTGGTTTCCGTCGCGGGCAGTGCGATGCCGTCGATCGTGACGCTGTTGTAGTCGGGGTTAAAGCCGCGCAGGGTCATGAACTGCGCCTCGCCGCGGCCGTTGTTGACGATCATCGACACACCGGGCACGCGCTGCAGCGCCTCGCCCAGACCAAAATCGGGGATCGAACCGATCTCGTCGGAGGACACGCCGTCCGACACGACACGCTCGGCGCGCTTCTCTGCGATCGCCTTCTTCGCCGACAGGGCGCGGCCCGTGATGACCACGGGCGCCAGTTCCGTGGCCGGCGCGGAGGGCTCGGCGGACGACGCTGGCGAAGGGCCAGGCTGCGCCTGCGCCCACGCCCGGGTCACGGACAGTGGCAGGACGCCCAGGACGAAAGGGACGCTCAGCAGTACGACCCGGCTGAACAATGCTTGCATGACGGCTCCAGATGAATGAGTGGTTCGTGGCAAGGGCGTGCATCCCCCTGACAACGACTTCGACTGTATTTATTCACTGTGACTGAATTATTAAATTCATCGCAGTATCCCTAGGAAATCAAAGAGACGACGGACTTTTCTTATTTATGTCACCTTTCATGTATATAAACTTGATGCATGGAAGATGACTTGCACCGCCCGGGCACGGCCACGCCGCCCCGGACCTTCTGGCGTACGCCTGCCGACCCCGTGGTCGCCAGCCCCAACGAGCGGGAACTGCTCGATCTGGTCCGTCGCCAAGGACGGATGTCCCGGGCGGACCTCACCCGTGCCACCGGCCTGGCGGCGCAGTCGGTGATGCGGCTGGTCGACGAGTTGCGCGACCGCGGTTTGCTTCACCTGGGCGAGACCTTGCCGCGCGAAGGCCGGGGCAAGCCGAGCCAGGCGGTCGAGCTGGTGCCCGGCCATGCCTGCACGATCGGCTTTTCGATCACCACGGACAGCGTCAGCTCGGCCATCGTCGACTTCGCGGGCAATGTGCTCGGACAGAGGCACGTGCAGACGCCGAACCTCGATCGCAGCAAGCTGGTCGCGGTGCTGCGCCAGCACACGCAGACGCTGCTGCACACGCACAAGGTTTCGCCCGATCGGCTGTTCGGCCTGGGTGTGGGCATCACCGGCTTCTTCGTGGGCGAAGGCCGCCGGGTGAACTCCCCCTCCCCGCTGGACGATCTCGCGCTGGTCGACCTAGACGAGTTGCTCGCGCGGGAGCTGGGACACCCCGTGTGGCTGGACAACGACGGCACCGTGGCCGCCGTCGGAGAGAGCATGCTGGGTGTGGGGCGCTGGGCGCGCAGCTTCGTCTACCTGTACTTCAGCCTGGGCCTGGGAGGCGGCCTGATTGTCAATGGCCGGTGCGTGCGCGGCGCCCACGGCAACGCAGGCGAAGTCGCCGGCATGCTGTCGATACCGGGAATCGAGGCACCCACACTGGAGTTGCTGCGCGAAATGCTGGCCTCGGACGGCCTGGCCTTCGCGGACATCGGCGCGATGCTCGCGCAGTTCAACCCTCATTGGCCGGCCTGCGATCGATGGCTGGAGCGTGCGCGTCCTGCGATGTCGCTGATCGTCTCGGCCACCGTCGCGTTGCTCGACCCCGACGCCATCGTCTACGGCGGGCGGCTGCCGCGGGCGCTGGCCGAACGCCTGATCGCCGGCTCGACCATCGACAACAAGCCCCGGCGCGGGCGCAAGCGGCCCGAGCCGCGCCTCGTGCCAGCCGAAGCGCCCAGCGATGCCACGGCCATCGGTGCGGCCGCGCTGCCGTTCAAGGAGCACTTCTTCCTGTGATGGTGCGATTGGAGTGCATGAGCATCTTTCTCCCTTAATAATTCAGTCACAGTGATTAAATAGACTGGCGGCGGTTCGGTGTCTGGGCGACGTGCCTCACCGCTCTCGCACTCATTCGAAGGATCACTGTCATGTCTCCATTGCCGGTCCGCCTTGCAGGCAAAGTTCGCGCCACGCTGTTTCTCGCTTCGGCGCTGCTGTTCGGCGCAAGCTCGCACGGTGCTGCGCTTCTGGCCTGCGGCAGCGATGCGGTTCGCAAGTACGAAGTCGACGGTGATCGTTCGACAGTGACATGGTCGTGGTCGCCTCGAACCGACGGCAACATGCCTGAGGCCTACAAGTCGGGGCTGTTCGACAAGATCGATGAATGCAAGCCTGTCCTGGGCGCCAGCGCGGTCCTGGTCACGGCCTCGACGGGCGGCGTTGCGCTGGTCGACCTGCGGACCGGCCATGCCACGTTCTGGGCGCAGGTGGCCATGGCGCATTCCGCCGAGATGCTGCCGGGCCATCGCATCGCTGTAGCCGCATCCCTGGCACCGCAGGGCAACCGCATCGAGATCTATGACGCGAGCTTGCCGGGCCGCATGCTCCATGCCACCGAGCTGTACTCGGGCCATGGCGTCGTGTGGGATGAGCGCCGATCCCTGCTGTATGCGCTGGGCCACGAGGCCGTCAGAGCGTACAAGCTGACGGACTGGGACTCTCCGGCGCCGCGGCTGGCATTGGTGGCGTCCTGGCCGCTGCCAGGCAAGGCGGACGGACACGACCTCGCCCGGCTTCCGGGTGGCCACGAGCTGGTCCTGAGCACCGACGACGGCGTCTGGCAGTTCGACCCCGATACCGGCGTCTACGAGGCCTATGCGCCGCTGGCCGGCCTGCGCAACATCAAGGCCGTCAGCGTCGAAGCCCGCACGGGCCGCATCGCCTTCCAGCAGCCCGAGGAGCGCTGGTGGTCCCATCACATCCGGCTGCTCGCGCCCGAAGGTGCCATCGCCGTGCCGGACATCCGGCTCTACAAGGTGCGCTGGCTCCCCGACCACCAAGCGCCTTGACGGCACCGGCCTCGCAGAAAGTTCTCTGCCCCGCTCGATTTAATAATTCAGTCACAGTGAATTATTAGGATGGGCCAGGGCCCTACTCCAACACCTTCAATCCCTCCCTCCACCATGCAACACCTCAGCCTTCGAAAACTGAACCCGGCGAAAACCATCGGGCCCGCGCTGCTGGCAGCCATCTGTGCTGCACCTCAATTCGCCTTTGCGTCTTGCGGCAATACGACGACCAAGATGCGGGAAATTCTCGGCACCAGCTACACCACCGACACGCTGGTGCTCGCCCACCGCGGGCTCTGGGGAAAGTACGCCGGCATCCCCTCCCTGCCTGAGAACTCCAGAGGATCGCTGTCTCAAGCCGATCTCAAGTGCATGGATGGCGTCGAATTGGACGTCAAAGTGACGAAGGATGGGGTGCCCATCCTGATGCACGACTTCAATCTCGGCAGAACAACGAACGTGTATGCCGTCATGGGGGGATCCAAGTACAACCCCATGACCAATCAGGGACGAAACCCCGCGGTGAGCACCGTTGCCTGGAACACGGTCCAGCAACTCGAGTTGCTGACGCCCGATCGAAGCGTCGCCACCGGCTATCACCCGCCGCGCCTCGACCAACTCTTCGATTACTGGAAGAGCCAGGGCATGACCGTCCCGATGGTCTTCGACACCAAGACGGCCGATGCCGTCAGAGCGGTCCACACGATCGCACTGCAAAAGTTCGGCCGCCCTGACGACGTGGTTGCCGTCAAGGTGAACGCAACACTGTTCCCTACGCCGTCGGCATTCATTGGCAATGCCAAGTACATCACGGCGATCCCCGTGTTCACCACGAACATGCTGTCCAAGATCGATGTATCGAGCAGCAGGGCCGCCTGGCAGGGATACGTCAACACCCTGGAGATCAACGTGAAGCAGGATGGTGGCCTGCTCCAGGGGCAGATGGATACAGCCAGGAGGGCCGGTAAACGCGTGGGCGTATTCCATGCAATCCCAGACGGTCCTGTGTCCGGACAGTTCTACCAGAACACGGGGCAATGCTGCTACCGGCTTTCGGATCTCTTCTTCTCGTACTCGGGCGGGAAGGACACAGCCGATCACCGCGGGGACCAGGGCTACCTCCTCTATCAGGGCTTTGGACTCATCACCACCGACGACCCTGTGGGCGTGAACCGCTTTCTGGGGGATCACGGCAAGCGGGTCTCGCACATCCATTGAACGGCCCTGGGTCCACGCCCCTTCGGAGACTGCCTTATGGCAAGTATTGAACTCAGGCAGTGTCTGTTCGCCGCGCTGGTACTGGCCGCGGCAAGCTTCGGCCTTCATTCGAGGACCTGCGCCGCGGAGCCCGCGATGGAACGCACAGACAGCGCAGCCATCGCCGAATCCGAAATCAGGAGCCAGTTCGAGGCACAACCTTGGGCATACGACGAGTACCGCCTGAGCCACATCTTCATCGCCGCGCAAACCATGGGCTCGAAGACAAGACCCAAGACACCGCGGTCCGAATCCCAGGCACTCACGCTGGCCCGGATGCTCAAGCGCAAGCTCGACGCGGGAGCGGACTTCGCGAATCTGGCGCGCACCACTTCCGACGACGCCGCGACCGCGCCTCTGGGCGGCGCACTGTCGTCAATCTTCGGCCTCTATCTCGCCGATGAATTCGTCGTCGCAGTTCGCACGCTGGCTGTTGGCGAGGTTTCCAAGCCGACCCGGGGGCCGCACGGATACCACCTCATCAAGCTGGAAGAGAAACACGCCGCCACGCTCGAAACGGCCCGAGTGCTGGTCGAGCTTCACATGCGAGGCGAGGCTCTGCCTCGTTCTCCGGCGGATTAAATCGAGCATCATGCGCCGTCGTGCAACGAAATTGAAGGCAGCGGTCCTCGCTATGGCCGGTGTGTCGGCAGCTATCGCCGTGCTCATCGCTTGCCAGGACACGCCGCAGCAGCCGGGCGTCAGTGAGCAAAGCGTGCCCGTCGATTCAGCGGCTAAACGCTATGTAGACGAAGTGAGTCGACGATCATTGGCGGCTGCAACGACCATGCCGATTCAACCGCCATCGAGTCCGGCAACCGCCGATGTCCAACGAAGCTACGAAGCTGCCGTGCTGTACGCCAATTGCGAGCAACAGACGAAAGAAACTGCGCCAGATGCAACTTCCCCCGACGAGGTCTACGACATTGACCTGAGCGGCGCACTGGCGGCGCATTTGATGCAAGAGGCCCATGCGAGGAGCGCCGAATGCCAGAAGGTCGGCCCCAGCGAATATCGCCAGGTCGATCAGCTCTTGCGAACTGCTGCGTCGAATGGCAGCCTGGATGCACAGGAGCTCCTGCTGCGCAGACGCGGGCAGGCCCTGGTAAATGGCGCACTCCGGGATCGCGCGCCAGATGAAGCGCCGGAATTCGCTCCCGTCGACGAGAACGAAGCCAAGGCCATCATCTCGGAACTGGAAGCGCTGGCGCTCAAGGGGCACCGGGAATCCATGACCACGCTTGACCAGTTGCTGTCCTCGCCGTTGCCGCGCTTGTCCGACCCGGTGCAGGCGGCGGCATGGCGACTGGTGTCATACCAAACACCCGGTGGCGAATTTCCGTCCGACGAGCAGTTGGTTGGCGGTGTCGAAGTTCTCGACGACATGGACGAGACCACCAGGCAAAGCGTGCTGGCGGTGGCGAAGCCACTCTTCGAACGCTGTTGCGCGCGATAGCGCCGTCAGGTTGCGGATCGCGGATTTCGGCGCTCGATCCATCCTCATTTTTCATCGAGTTCTGACTCGCCGAAGTGTCTTTTGGCCGTTGTTGATCAGGCAGGTTGTGCACCGCGCGCGAATCAGGGCCTCATGGAAAACTGGGGGCGCTTCGAGGTGGAAATCAGCAGCCGCTCTGCAAATACTGCGCGAACCGAACCTCATGAGGGCTCATGGCTGCCTTGGCGTACCAATCAAGCGGATAACAAAGCGCCAGAAACAAGAAAACCTTGGTACTGTTGAAATCAACGGCTTGGCGACCTGGCAGCTGCCGCGAAATCGACAAATCCGCTCTCGACCGTATCAGCCTCATTTGCCTTCGGCACGGGGGCAAGCAGAGACGATGACAGAGGTCGTGCGGATTGAGCGGCGCCGACGCCAGCGCAAACGGCCTCGCGCAGCACCTCTTGCGCGTTGCCGTTGACATCCCTCTGACACGCGCATTCTTGTCTCCGCACCCTTTGAGTCCCGACCGGGCCACCTAGCGGCATCGAACGACATCACACGCGCACTACCCCCAAGAAAAGTACAAGGGCCATCGCGCTCCAAAACATCAAAACAGCTGAAAAGTGCTGGGCGCGCTCTTGCGCCGCCTTGAGTGCCTTGGTCCCATCGCAAATCAAATCACATTACCAATACAGTTGCTCGTTTGATCTCCATACAGTTATCAAAAAATAATCGAGCTGTAAATGGAGCCACCCGACCAAGCACCGTAGCATTCGCGAGCGTCATTTCTACGCCTCTCTGTTATTTTGGCGTTGCAGTTACTTATTTCTTAATTCTCCATAGAAATCAAAATGAAGTCCTTAAAAAAAGCAATTGTGGTATCGACAATCGCGGCTCTGCCCTTGGTATCGCAGGCGATGACTCAGCAACAATGGCAGAACGTGGTGTATGGCGCCGCTGCTGCGGGGGCATGGGGTTCATGGGGAGCGCTCAACACGTTGATCGGCCATTTCGTCAATAACCCGGGTCGCGTGAGTGCGGCCGATTGGGGAAATATTGTCAGCACGCTTTGCGGTTCGGCAACCTCGGGCGCCTTGGTGTCCTGGAGTCCAGCGACCACCCCCATCAGCAAGACCAACATTGCGTTGGCAGTGGTTAGAGCCGGCAGTGTTATCGGGGCGTCAACCACCTGCCGATGGATCACAGCACCGATCGCGAGCAAGATCATCGGCACACACAACGACGCCGACAGCCGCGCAAATGGACTCCCGTCGAGCAGAAAAAGCGCGCTCAACGGGGACGTGAGTGCCTTCGAGTCTCAGAAGACGAACCTTACGTCTGCGCTCCAGGACATCAAGGACGCGAACGCCACACTGATCGCCGCCCAAAACAACTACAACGCGCACAACTGTTCGCACTTGCACGACCAACGGTGCCAATTGGATCAGCAGACGCTGATTTCAGCGAAGCGCGACATGGACAATTCCCAGACATATGCAAGGCAGATGGCATGGGACATCGCCCAGACGCTCGTGAAGATGGGCGCCCTGGAAGGGGAGCCATTGAACAGAGTCCCAACAGCGCGCCCTGTGCAGCATCCCTGACAGGAGTCCATCCCGGACCACCACAAGACAAATGGGGCATCGCAGACAGAGTCGAAGCAATTAGCTTCGGCCTGTCGTCACCAAAAATGACAAAGATCTACACACTCGACAACACCGCGAATCGAAGATCAAAAATCTTTCTGAACAAGAAGCGGGCTTTGCCATTCAAGGCGACCTTGGCGCTCACCGCGTTGCTGCTGGTCTCGGCAGGTGTTATTGCTCTCACAACGAGAGTCGACAGCGGTGGTGTCGCCACATCAAACGGCAACAGCACGCAAGCGTCAGTTGCACGGCCTTCGGTGGCCTATCGGCCCGTTTCAATCGGGCAAGAATCTGTTACTGCATCTGCATCGACGACGAGTCCCGCGACCGTCGCCTTGGCTCACACCGAGCCCGATCCGCAGTATTTCAGAGCCTCGTCGGCCGACGATCTGTACGCCAAAGTTTCGATTGCCATGCGGTGTTCTGATGGGGACTCGACATGGATCGACAGTGAAATTTGCCAGGGTATTCCTCCCAAGAATGCGCGCGAATTGAAGCAGTTGCTATCCGATGCAGCCAATGCCGGAGCTCCCGCCGCACAACGGTTTCTCGCTCAAGATGAAGCCGATCACAGCTCAGAAGCACTCGACGACGCAGCAGCAATCGACCCGGCGCTTCGCGCTCAAGGCGTCGAGCGCTTGCAAGCCTCAGTGGAAAAACTTCAGGAACTGGCTCTCCAGACTGGCGATGCTCATCAGTTGACACAACTGTCTGCGGTCTACTCACGCAACATCGAGAACCTCGCGGATGGCGCAAAGTTAGGTGCTGCATGGGCCATGGTCGCAGGATTGAGAACCGGGCAAAAGGCCTCGGAACTGGAAAGCCTCTTGGAGGCGTTCACCGATGACGAGGCGACACAGGTCAGAAAAATGGTCCATCAGTTGTCAATGCGTTTGCCGCCGGCCCCGCCCGAGCGCGAGGTTGCACCATGAGCGCGACGGTACCCTGTACCCCAAGGGGACAGGAATAGCGATTGCGGTGTGAGAGCCGAAACGCGTCATGTCCCCCACCCACCTAAGTGGGCTTGGATAATAGTGTGGTCGTCGGCGATTTTGGGCGACACAAGGTGTGCGCCTTCAAATTCAAGCCGATCATCAGATATTTCTATTGGTTTGAAAAAGCGGAAGTACATCCGCTCATCTTTCAATGATGCAAATCGCCTCATGGAGAGAGAATGAGCTCATTGCACGCTCAACTTCTCCACAACCATGTCGACAAACGCCGTCACCGCTGGCGAAGGCTGCTGACGACTGGGATAGACGACGCTCATGCCGCAGCCGGCCTGCTTGTACTGCGGGAGCACCTGCACCAGCCGGCCAGCGGCAATATCGGACGCCGTCAGGAAGGACGGCAGTGCGGCAATACCGAAGCCGGCGCACGCTGCCCTGCGCAGCGCTCCCTGCGCGTTGCTATTGAAGCGCCCTCTCACACGCACTTCTTTCTCTGCACCGCCCAGGTGCTGCAGACGCCAAGTGGCGTAGCCGCTGGCGTCGGGCCGCACCACGCACTCGTGCTTGCTCAAGTCTTCCAGCGTGGTGGGTGTGCCATGCGTCGCCAGATAGGCGGGGCTGGCGGTCAAATCAAGAGCACCATAGTTCGCGAGGATTCTTCGGGCGACATAGCAGCAGTCCTGCGAGGGCTCGCCCCAAAATGCGACGTCGATGCGGTCCGCAACGAGATTGACCGGCGGATCATCGCTGAACACGAAGTCGAGCCGCACCAGAGGATGCTCGGTCAGGAACGTCTCGACCCATTTCATCTGCAAGAAATCAAAGAAGCTAGTCGGCGCGGCCACTCGCACAGTGCCGCTCGGCCCAGCACTGCCTGCCACATACAGTTGGCTCGCTTCGATGAGTTCCTCGACCGCCGGACAGCAGCGCTCGTGAAAGGATTCGCCGGCACTGGTCAACGTGAGCTTGCGGGTCGAGCGATGCATCAGCCGCGTGCCCAACCGCGCCTCGAGCTGCTGGACGCGCCGGCTCACCGTAGCCGACGGCATCCTCAGTTGCCGCGCCGCCGCGACGAAACTGCCGCTGCGCGCCACCTGCACAAACATCGCGACTTCGTTCAAATCAAGCATTGGAGTTCTTTTCGCCACCGGCCGAGTGCTGTCAGCGCCATGACGGCAACGCCGACGAATCGGCGCCGATACGTCGCCAGCCAGCGCTCCTCCAAGATGCTCGCTTGACCCTGTGGGTTGTTGATTTCCGTATCCCTTTATCCCTTTGACCCCGCTTTTCATCGAACGCTGCCCGCGTAGCTTCAAGCCCTTGCCCGATGCACATGTGCGTGGCCCGCGCAAATGCGTCGAGGCTCCATGGCAGGCTGAGGTACTTCCGAGTGGAAATCAACACACCAGAATCCGCACGAAGCAGCCTAGTCGAGGCTCGCATGTCGCGTTGCCTTATTAACCAACCACCAAGTTCTAACCACCAAGTCGGGTGGCCAGATCCTCACGAACCCAAGCGGGCTCCTCTGCCAGAGGCATATTGTTTTTGTCGCGCACGGCATCCAGCGAGCCGGTCCGATCGGACTCCAGAGGAGCAAACAGCGCGTCGAAGTCATGGGTCGCCTCCCCCCGCTCCGCGACAAGCTCGAAGGTCTTCTGGCCGGCAGCGGCAGACGAAAGACTACGTACCAACACTTCGGCGATCTGCTGCCGCGCAACCACACCGTCGCTGGGATCGCTGGCCCAGCGGGTATCACCCTGCAGCAGCACCAAGCGGTGCTGGTCGGCCGCGTTGTAGTCGAACCAGCCGGGACGCACAATCGTGTACGGACATCCGCTGGCACGTACCAGTCGCTCCGAGCGCCGCTTCCAGTCATGGCCTTCGAGAGGACCTAGGCGCGCGTCGACGCGTTTGGTCACACCAATGGCCGTCATGAGTGCAATACGTGGCTTGCGATCGCCCAACGCCGCCAATACGTTGCGGACGCCGCCATAGTCGATGTCCTTGGCACTACTGCCATCGCCGCCAGAGCCCAGCGTAAACACGATGGCATCGACGCCGTCGAGTACGCCATGCAGAGCATTCGGTCGTGTGACATCACCCATGAACAATTCCGCTTGCGGCGGGAGCATCTGGCGTGCCTTGGCGCTATCGCGCACCAAAGCACGTACGCGATATCCCTCTCGAAGCGCCTCGGCAACGACCAACCGACCGATGTTTCCGGTAGCGCCCACGACAAGAAGTGTGGTGGCAAGGGAAGCAATCACATTCTGTTCCTCTGAAGATTCAGCCTGGTCACCCGCCGCTCGCCCGGTAAAGCGTTCACGCAAAGTGAATGACAGCGAGCAATCGTACGGACACAGTCCGCTTTGAGTAAGCCCACCGGTCCGCATGCACTTGTGAGCTGGACTTATGAATCAAACCTCTCGATCGAACGGTGCATGCCGCTTTTTCGCGCAGGAACACGAACTTGATGACGGAGCGCGCACCGAGCTGTCTCCAGGGTTGGATTCGATCGCGCCACAATGGCTGCGCGAACTCCATCCCAAGCCCCTGGGTGAGCAGGTGCTCAGCTAAAGAAAGAGCGGGACTTGTCACAGGATCGAAGACACGGAACTCGTTGCCTGCGATTACCCTCGACGTAGCGCCGCGATGACAACAGTCAATGCGCGCGGGCATTGCCGCCGACTCGGATAGCAGAAGGGATGTCCCGGATAGATTCACACCAGTCGTCGAGTACGCGGATCGGCCGCCCTGCAGCGATGGGCGAACTGCTATTGAGCATCCACTGGCCGCTGACACGGAGCTTGACTTCCTGTCCATCTTTGGCAACGTCCCATAGCAATTGCGGAGTTGTGCATCTTCTTGGCTTATTGCGTCATGAAATGGATGCACCGCGGAGAGCTCAAACGGACTTGGCCGAATTGGAACTGGAGCACGCCTACATCGCCCATACATCGGCTCGGACGGCGGCATTGCGCAGGCTTCGGACATCAATGTGTCCACTCCCACGAAGCGTACAGAACACCGACACTCCCAACGCTTGATGATTCTCGGAATATCACGGCTCGTCCGCATCAGCGGCGACATGCTTGTGACTGGCGAGAAGACCGGCGCGGCGCGGTTCATCGAGACGTTCGAACAGATGTGGCGACCGAGGGAATGTGGCTCGAGGAGATCACTGCGAATCCGATCCCATCGGACAGGCATGGTGCGTTTGCTCCCTCACAGCCCATGTGTCGCTGCCGGCAATCGATCTTCCGATCTGCATCGCCACCTATCTTTGCGTCTTCTCGATCTCCGCCATAAGCTCCTCGACGGTGGCCCCCACCGAGGCTGAGTACTTATCGACAACAGGCTCCACTTCTTCGCGACGCTTCGTCATTTCGTCAGAGGGCAGTTCAGAAACGATCATGCCCGCCCTCTTCAGCGCATCAAGCGCGCTGTCGGCGACGCCGCGCGAGGCCTAGCGCTGGAAGGCGGTCGATTCGGCCGAGGCCTCGATGAGGATTTTCTTTCTTCCGCGCTCATGCCGTCCCTCCGGTGCCCGCGATCGGTGTTCCGCCCACCTGCGCGAAACACGTTGCCAATGAGTAATTTCCGGGCCCGCCACATGCGTGACGAAGGCCTTCGAAGGCACGTACGCCGTGCACATCGGCCAGTTCACGCGCCTGACTGCCGGCGCCTCGCGGTGGCCCCGCAGGCAAGGCAGATGGCAACATTTGCACATGCCGCAATCCAGACGCCAAGGGTCAAGGCGGATTGTGCGACCAGTGATCGGAGCGTTGTGCAGCAGCGTTGCGGGCAGCGAGCCGCCCCCGAGCACAAGAAAAGTTCGGTTGGTGAGGCACACCTGCGCCCGCATTGACGAGGGAGGAGACTCGAGCCCCCATCTCAACTACTCACGGTCGGACTGGCTCTGGCAGGTACTGCGCATCGCTGACCTTCTCCAGCCAGTCAACGGCTTTGCCGTCTAACAACTCCGTGATGGCCATGTGTGTCATGGCCGTTGTCGGGGCTGCACCGTGCCAATGCTTCTGACCGGCCGGGATCCAGACCACGTCACCGGGCCGGATCTCCTGCACCGGATCACCCCAGCGCTGAACGCGACCCACACCCGCCGTCACGACCAGGGTCTGGCCGACTGGGTGGGTATGCCAGGCCGTTCGTGCGCCGGGCTCAAAGGTTACGTACGAGCCGGTTGCATGGGTCGTTCCATTAGGCCTAGGAAACAGCGGGTCGACCCTGACGGTTCCCGTGAAATACTCAACGGGACCCTTGGCAGACGCTTGGGACCCGTTGCGGGAGATCTGCAGACTTTTGTCGCTCTGCGCAAACGCTGAAGCGGCCATCGAGAGAGAAATCGCGGTCATGGCGAGAGATTTCAAGATCGTTCCTTCTATCGGTTCTCGGGCGCCCGCAGCGACGACATGTCGATGACAAAGCGATACTTCACATCGCTCTTGAGCATTCGCTCGAAGGATGCGTTGATTTGCTCCATTCGAATCACTTCGATGTCCGAGGTGATGCCGTGCTGGCCGCAGAAGTCCAGCATCTCCTGCGTCTCGGGCAGGCCACCGATCAACGAGCCGGCGACCGCCTTTCGATTCATCACCATCGGTGCGCTGTTGAGCACCGGCTCCAGCGGGCCCAGATAGCCCACGAGCACCAGCGTCCCGCTGACGGCCAGCGTGCTCAGGTAAGGATTGACGTCATGCACATAGGGCACGGTATCGACAATCAGGTCGAACGTGTTTTGTGCAGCGGCCATCTGTACAGCATCGGTCGACAACACAATGTGGTCAGCGCCGAGACGGCGCGCATCGTCTTCCTTGCCTGCCGATCGCGTGAACAGCGTGACCTCCGCACCCATCGCCTTTGCCAGCTTCAACGCCATGTGTCCAAGGCCACCCAGACCGACGACGGCGACCTTGCTGTCGGGGCCAACTTTCCAATGGCGCAGCGGCGACCAGGTCGTGATGCCAGCGCACAGCAAAGGCGCCGCACCGGCGAGATCGAGGCCGTCAGGCACCTTCACGACGAACTTCTCCGAAACCACGATACGCTCCGAGTAGCCACCAAAAGTCGGCATGCCATCGCGGGGATCGACGTCGTTGTACGTCAGCGTATTGCCGTTTTCGCAGTACTGCTCGAGTCCGCGCGCGCAGGCCTTGCAGTGCTGGCAGGAATCGACCATGCAGCCGACTCCGACGGCATCGCCAACCCTGAAGCGGGTCACCTCGGCGCCGACCTGCGTGACGCGGCCGACGATCTCATGGCCCGGCACCATCGGGTAGTTGGCGCCGCCCCAGTCGTTGCGGGCGTTATGGATATCCGAATGGCATACGCCGCAATACAGAATATCGATCACCACGTCCGTGGCACGTGGCTCGCGCCGATCGAACTGAAAGAGACGCAGAGGGGACTCCGGGGAATGCGCGGCATAGCCGCGAAGCTTCATCGCCATGATCGGCTTTCCTTCTTGCTTGGCATTGATTCGAGAAAGGGCTGGCTGGGAATTCAGACATTGAGGGACGGCATATGTCCCAGCAGCTTGTCGAGCGTGACCGGGTAGTCGCGCACGCGCACGCCCGTCGCGTTGTAGATCGCATTCGCCACCGCCGCGCCGACGCCGCAGATGCCGAGTTCGCCGACGCCCTTGGCCTTCATCGGCGAGGACATGGGATCGGTCTCTTCCAGGAAGACTACCTCCTGGTGCGGGATGTCAGCATGCACCGGCACTTCGTAGCCGGCCAGGTCATGGTTGACGAAAAAGCCCAGGCGCTTGTCCACCGCAAGCTCTTCCATCAGCGCCGCGCCGACGCCCATCGTCATGCCGCCGATGACCTGATTGCGTGCCGACTTCGGGTTGAGAATGCGCCCCGCCGCACACACGGCCAGCATGCGCCGCACGCGCACCTCGGCGGTGTACGCATCCACGGCCACCTCGACGAAATGTGCGCCGAAGGTGGACTGCTGATATTGCTTGGCGAGGTCACCGAACTCGATGGCGTCCTCGACGAGGATGCCGCCCTCACCTGCCACCGAGGCGAGCGACAGGTTGCGTCCGCCGGCGCGCACCATACCTTCCGCGAAGGTCGCAGTGGCCGTATCGAGCCCCGCGCGCTGCGCCACGGCCTCGCGCAGCTTCATGCAGGCAGCGTACACGCCCGCAGTCGAGCTGTTCGCACCCCACTGTCCACCGGAGCCTGCGGACACCGGAAAGGACGAGTCACCGAGCCGCACGACCACCTTGTCGATGGGCACGCCCATCATCTCCGCCGCGGTCTGGGCGATGATGGTGTAGCTGCCCGTGCCAATGTCGGTCATGTCGGTTTCCACGCTCACCACGCCGCGCCCATCGAGCCGCACGCGGGCGCCCGATTTCATGACCTGGTTGTTGCGGAAGGCGGACGCCAGGCCCGTGCCGATCCACCAGCGGCCCTCGCGCCGTTGCGCGGGTTTCGCGCTGCGCTGCGCCCATTCGAAACGCTGCGCACCCGTGCGCAGGCATTCGACGAGGCGGCGCTGGGAGAAGCGGCGGTTCGGATTCGCGGGATCCACTTGCGTGTCGTTGAGCACGCGAAGCTCCACCGGGTCCATGCCGAGCTTCTCGGCCAGTTCGTCGATGGCGATCTCGAGCGCCATCAGGCCCGGCGCCTCGCCCGGTGCGCGCATCGCATTGCCTTCGGGGAGATCGAGCGACGCCAGCCGGGTGCCCGTCAAGCGGTTCTCCCCGGCATAGAGCAGTTGGGTCTGCTGCACCGCGTTTTCCGGCTTGCCGCCGACCAGATTGCCGGACCAGCTCTCGTGTCCGATGGCCACGATCTTCCCCTGCCGCGTGGCGCCGATGCGGATGCGCTGGATGGTCGCCGGCCGGTGGGTGGTGTTGTTGGCCACCAGCGGCCGCTGCAGCGCCACCTTCACGGGACGCCGCACCATGCGGGCGCCGACGGCGGCCAGCACGATATCGGCACGCAGAAAAAGCTTCCCGCCGAAGCCGCCACCGATGAACGGCGAGACGAGGCGGATGTCGTCCTTGGCAATGCCCAGCGTCGTTGCCAGGTCGGACCGGCTCCAGTCGATCATCTGATTCGACGTCCAGACCGTAAGCTTGTCTGCGCGCCATGCGGCAGTCGTGGCCATCGGCTCCATCATGGCGTGCGAGTGGTCGGGCGTTGTGTAAGTCTCGTCGAGCTTCACCTCGGCCTTGCCGAACGCGTCGGCGAAATCGCCGACGGTCCTGTTGTTGTCGGTGGTGCGCTTGTCCGTCGATGCCTTCGCGCTGACGAGATCGAAGTCGCCTTCCGCACGGGCGTACTCGACGCGCAGCAACTGCGCGGCGGCGCGCGCCTGCTCGAAAGTCTCGGCGATGACCATCGCGATCGCCTGATGGTAGTGATCGACGTTTGGCCCCCCCAGCAATCTGGCGATATTCCAGGTGCCCTTGCCCAGCTTGCCGGCGTTCTCGGCGGTGACGATGGTGATCACGCCGGGCGCTGCCTTGGCCTGGCTCTGGTCGATGGATGCGATGCGACCCTTGGCGATGGCCGAGCCGACGATGTAGCCGTACGCCGCGTCAGGCGCGACGTCATGGCGCTCGTAGGCGTAGGGCGCCGTGCCCGTGGTCTTGAGCTTGCCGTCGATGCGGTCCAGCGGCTGGCCAATCACCTTGAGCTGGTCGATCGGGTTCGTGGTGGCGGGTGTGTCGAATTTCATCGCTCAGCTCCTCGCATCTGTCAGCACCGCATCAAGGGTGCGTTCGACCAGCGTCACCTTGAAGGCGTTCTGTTCGGTCGGTTTGGCGTCGGCAAGCAGCACGGCAGTGGCGGCCGCTGCACCGCGGGGCAACTCGCGCTCTGCCGCTTCGACGCGCCACGGTCTGTGCGCCACGCCGCCGAGTGCGATGCGCCCAGTGCCGTCGCGCTGCACGATCGCAGCGACCGACACCAGCGCGAACGCATAAGAGGCGCGATCGCGAACCTTGTGATAAATGTGCCTGCCGCCCACAGGCGCCGGCAGCTGGACCGCGGTGATCAGTTCCCCGGGGGCGAGCGCAGTCTCTACATGCGGCGTGGCGCCGGGCAGTTTGTGGAAGTCGGCAATCGGGATCGTGCGGCGCGAGCCGTCGGCGCGCATCGCCTCCACACCCGCATCGAGCACGCGCATCGCGACGGCCATGTCGCTCGGCTGGGTCGCAATGCACGCGTCGCTCGCGCCGATCACCGCATGCTGCCGGCTGAACCCATCGATCGCCGAACAGCCGCTTCCGGGCTGACGTTTGTTGCATGCCTGGTTGGTGTCGTAGAAGTACGGGCAGCGCGTTCTCTGCAGCAGGTTGCCCGCGGTGGTCGCCTTGTTGCGCAACTGCGCCGATGCGCCCGCAAGCAAGGCGCGCGACAGCACGCCATAGTCGCGCCGCACGCGCTGGTTCGCGGCGAGGTCGGTGTTGCGCACCAGCGCGCCGATGCGCAGGCCGCCGTCGGGCATGCTCTCGACCTTGTCGAAGCCCAGGCCGTTGACGTCGATCAGGTGGCCGGGCGTTTCGATCTCCAGCTTCATCAGGTCGAGCAGATTGGTGCCGCCGGCAATAAATCTTGCGCCTGATGTGCGTGCAGCCGCCGCGACAGCCTGAGCGGGCGACGTGGCTCGCTCATAGGTAAAGGCTCTCATGCTTTCACCTCCGCCACTTCGGAGATCGCCTCGACGATGTTGCTGTAGGCACCGCAGCGACAGATGTTGCCGCTCATGCGTTCGCGAAACTCGACGGTCGTGAGCCGCGGCTTCGCCGTCAGATCGGCGCTGACGTGACTCGGGATGTCCTGGGCGATCTCGCCCAGCATGCCCACGGCCGAACAGATCTGTCCCGGCGTGCAGTAGCCGCACTGGTACCCGTCATGCTTGACGAAGGCCGCCTGCATCGGATGCAGATTGCCGGGTGTGCCGAGGCCTTCGATCGTGATCACCTTCGCGCCTTCGTGCATCACGGCGAGCGTGAGGCAGGAGTTGATCCGTCGGCCATCGAGCATCACGGTGCATGCGCCGCACTGACCGTGGTCGCAGCCCTTCTTGGTGCCGCTGAGGTGCAGATGCTCTCGCAACGCATCGAGCAAGGTCGTGCGGGTGTCCAGCGTGAGGCGGTGTGTCTTGCCGTTGACGCTCAGTGTCACAGGCATGGACGTCGTAGCACTGGAGCCAACTGCCTGAGCCGCGGGCGCCGTGACCAGTGCCGGCACCGCCGCAGAAGCCGCGCCGGCCTGCAGCAGGCCGCGGCGGGAGATCGTGATCTTGTCAGGGAATGCCATGATGTACGCCGCTCCTTCATCATGTGGCCGGTCGACTGGAGCTGCCGACCCTCTCGCGACTTTAGGTTCGTACTCTTGCTTCGAATAGTCCATACCTCCTTGAAAGACTGACAAGCTGTGCTTGCTGGTCCTTAGCACGGCCGATGTTCTTTGACTTCAACTCAGATCCCAGAGCTTTCGAATCACCTTGTTGGCCACCGAGTCCTCCAAGAACTCGGAGCTTCCGGAGTCGGAACTGACGGGCAAGTTGCGCACGACGCAGGCAGCCAGAAAGAAGCAGAAGCAGGTGCCGAAATGCTCAATGCGCGCGAGCGTGTGTTGGCCCAGCAGATTCGACAACGGTGATCTGTCCGGATCTCCCCTGAGGTTCCGATCGCCCTTGACTGCAAGACTGAACGTGATCAGATGCGATGCAGGCCGTCGGCTGCCGCCCGTATAAAACGCCCACTCGACTTCACGAACCAGCCGCAGTCCGATGCTGATGCCGCGGTACCGCGGTTCATAGGAGCGCCGGGAGGCCGAGCGCCATCCGTCGCCGGTGCCGTGCCAACTGCCGCCGCGCACCACGCGTTCGCTTCCGGAGGCCGGGCCTTGTGTGGATCGACGGCCGGGTTGCTGGCGTAGTAGCGAGGATCGTACCGATCCTGCACCCACTCCCAGACGTTGCCGTGAATGTCGTGAAGACCCCAAGGATTGGCGGGCTTCTGCCCGACGGGATGCGTGCCGCCTGTGTCAAAGCTCTCACCGTGCCACGCGTAGCGACCCAATTGGCTGGCTTGGTCCTCAAACGGGTAGGCGGTCACGGTCCCGCCCGGGCGGCATATTCCCATTCCGCCTCGGTCGGCAAACGATAGCGGGCGCCGCCTTCCTTCTCGTTGAGGCGTTGGACGTATTCCAGTGCATCGTTCCATGAGACGGTGGCTGGGTGCATTGGCTTCGTGATTCGCGCCGCCATGCCGGGAAGGTCGCAATAGGGGTTGGAGCGCGGCTGCGTGTACGGGTTGCTGCCCATCACGAAGACCTATTGCACCTGCGTAACTTCGAAACGGCCCATGTGGCCATGTAGAAGGGCTTGGTGATGGTCACGCGATGCACGGGCTTTTCGCTGCTGTGCGCCTCGGGAGCGCCATCCCTCGAGCCCATCAGGAAGCTGCCAGCAGGGATGCGCACGAACTCCACCATGTCGATCGAATTCGTCTGGATCGCCCTCGACCAAGCCGAGCTTGCCAATGAAGCGGGCTGTGCTTGTACGACCTGCACGGCGCCCATCAAGACCGCCCCGACAGTGGTACCTCTGTAAGCAAGGCGAGCAATACGGCTTCAGCGCCTCCCCGTGTTGAGCAGTCCGGCACGGGACATGCCAGATTCGCTGCAATCCTGCAGTGCAAGTTCCACGGTCACTTGCACGGGGCCGGGCGTCGCGAAAGCACCAGCACCAGCACCAGCACCAGCACCAGCACCGATTTTGCCGAGCACATGCACGCCGCCCGTGACATCCTGACGCGCATCGTCATGGAAGATCGCGATGTCCGCCGCAGGCGCCCAATAGACGATGTCACCCGTCTCGAAACTCCGGGTTCGAATCCCTTCATCGCACGAAAGGGCCTTGGGCAGAGCGCCGAATTTCTCCCTCTTGAGGAAATCGAACATGGTGATCGTCAACGGAAGCAGCGAGACGAACTCGCGCGTGGTTTCGCTGTCGATCAAAACAGCTGGGATCACCTTGTCGTGAATTTTGAAATTGATCTTCATGGTCGAGCGTTCGCCAACTTTAGGGCGCCCTTTCGCAATGCACTAGTCCATGCGGACTTGAAGCACTGCAAAGTCGAGGTTGATAATCGGCCGAAGGAAAAGCTTCAATGCCCATCAACGAACTACGTTCCATTGCCACCTTTGTGAAGACCGCAGAACTAGGCAGCCTGAGGCAGGCGGCGGCTTCGCAAGGGATGACGCCGCAAGCAGCCAGTCAGGCACTCGCCCAGTTGGAGAAACACCTGGATGTGCGGCTGTTCCACCGGACCACGCGCAGCATGTCGCTCACCGACGAGGGGCGACAGTTTCTCGAAGCTGCACAGCCCCCGTTGCTCGGGCTGCAACGGGCGCTTCAGATGGCCCGTGAAGCCAAGGAGGGCATTGAAGGGCCGTTGCGCATCGTGGGGCCGAACTCTGTTTTTTCACCAGTGCTCTGGCCCCTTCTCGACCAATTTTGTCGACGCTACCCGGAGGTTCAGCCCGATGTACAACTGGACGACCGCATTGGGAACTGGGTGGAAGATCGGGTCGATGTCGGCTTTCGTGTAGGAGCATCTCCCGCCGACGGTGTCATTGCGCGCAGGCTGTTTTCTCTGCAGCTCATCATTTGCGCTTCACCTGACTACCTCAGCCGCCATGGAGCTCCGGACAGCCTCGACGCCCTGACCAAGCATCGCTGCAGCGCCTTCCGGAATTCGGGCACGGGACGCGTACTGCCCTGGTTCGTAAAAACCAGCGACGGCTCGATGAGCGAGCATCACGTCGTCCCGGCGATGACTGTCAACGACGAAGCGCTGGAGACAGAAGCGGTACTGGCCGGGCATGTGATCGGGCTACTGACCAGTGTGGCCGCCGCTTCGCACATCCGGGCAGGGCGCCTGGTACCGTTGCTCGTCAAGCACGTGGCCGACAAATCCAGCGTCTTTGTGTACTACGGCAGCCGCTCCGCTCAACCAGCACGCGTACGCGCCTTCATCGATGTGACCGTCGAACTGCTGGCCGACAATCCTTCCTTCGTCTTGACGCCCAAGGAACTGGCGACCGCAGAAGCCAACGGCAGAAAGATGGCGAGTCCCTGACCGGCAAGTCATCTCCGCAATGCTCCCGGCCTTTGGCTGCCCAAGGGCCCACCGCGACGTGGCCACCCCGGAGTGCGATCAGGTCATCGAATCCCACAAAGGCCGGGGCTTCAAAGCCCGTGCGGCAACAGGATCTGGCGCACGACGCCGCCACCCTGCAGCAGGTCGAAGCCTTCATTCAGCCGCTCGAAGCCGATGTGTTCGCTGCGCAGCTTGTCCACCGGCAGCCGCCCGCCCAGATACATGTCGACGTACCTGGGAATGTCTTCCTGCGGGACGCCGCCGCCCATGAACGAGCCACGCAGCACCCGTTCCTCGCAGACCCAGGCCAGATGAGGGATGGAGAAGGCGGCGGAACTCTTGCCTACGCCCACGCCGATCACCTCGCCGCCGCGCACCCCGATGGCCTGTGCCATGTCCAGAGCGTTCAGGTTGCCCGAGATCTCGAACGCATGATCCACGCCGCCGTCCGTCAGATCGAGCACCTTCTGCACCGCGTCAGGGTCGCGCGCATCCACGCAATCGGTTGCGCCCACCGCACGTGCGAGGTCGAACTTGCCGGGCAGTACATCGATGCCGATGATCTGCGACGCGCCGGCCTCTCGCGCCGCCATGACGGCCGTGAGGCCGACGCCGCCCAGACCGATGATGGCCACACGGGCCCCGGGCTTCACCTGGGCGCTGTTGAACACCGCGCCGGCCCCGGTCACCACTGCGCAGCCGAACAGCGCAGCGACGTCCAATGGCACCTCCTTGTTGATCTTGACCAGCGATTGCGGCGCCACGACCGCATATTGCGCATAGACCGAGATACCGCTGTAGTGGTTGAGCCGGCCACCATCAGCCAGGCGAAGCCGGCGCGAGCCGGTGGCCAAAATGCCCTCCGATCGCGCGCCGCTGACCGCCTGGCACAGACCAGGCCTGCCTGCCAGGCAGGTGCGGCACTGGCCACAGCCAGCCACGCCAGCCATGGCCACATGGTCGCCGGGTGCCAGGCCCTTCACTCCGCGACCGACCTCGCGCACGATGCCAGCGCCCTCATGCCCGCCGACGATGGGCAGTGGCCGCTTGCGCAGGCCTTCAACTACCGACAGGTCGGAATGGCAGATGCCCGCGCCGCGCACTTCGACCAGCACCTCGCCATCGCCAGGCCCGTCAAGTTCGACCTCCTCGATCCGGAATGGTCGGCTCTGGATGTAGGGCGCGGGCAGGCCCTGTTCGTACATGACGGCTGCGGTCATCTTCAACATGCTGTGTCTCCTGAGACGGGAAGGTTGGCTGGATCCCCGATCCGGCCGTCAATTGCGACGGTAGAGGGTGCGGGAAAAGTCTAGCGATCGGTGCCAAGAGGCGTCCAAGGCGATTTTTGGGAACCCGCGTGCGGGTTTCATGAACGGGGCGAGGCAAACGCAGAATCACGACGCTTCGGCCCGCATCTCGGCAAAGGTCTCCTTCGCCGCGATGACCGCCTCGCGAACCAGCGGTGCGCCGACATAGCCCAGCAGGTGCAGCAAGGCTTCGACCAGTTCGTCCTCGCTCCAGCCGTGGTTTCGCGCGAAGCGCAGATGCACCTTCAGCTCCGTCGTGCGGCCCGTAGCAGCATCGGAAATCAGTGTCACCAGTGTGCGGGTCTTCAGGTCCAGGCCTGGCCGCGCCCATAGTGTGCCGAACAGCATCTCCTGCGTGAGCTCTGCGAACTTCTCCATGATGGGATCGGCGTAGAGATCCTGGTCAAGCTTGTCGGCATAGGCGTCTCCTACGAGCTTCCTGCGCATGGCACGGCCCTTGACGCGCAGCGGGCTGTATGGCTTGTTCATTCTGCGGACACCTTGTGTTTGACGACGATGGGGCGCCACTTGTCGACCTCGGCGCGCACGAGCTTTTCGAATTCCTCAGGCGTCGACGTCGCGGCCGTCATGCCCAGTGCCGCCAGCTTGGCAACGACGGCCGGCTCGCGCAGGATCTCGTTCACGGTCTTGTTCATCTCGACAACGATCTCCCGAGGCAAGCCCTTGGGGCCTTGGATGCCGGTCCACGGCTGAGACGAGAATTGATAGCCCTGCTCGATCAGTGTGGGCACATTCGGCAGCGACGGATCGCGCTTGTCGCCAAACACGGCCAGCACCTTGAGCTGGCCCGCTCGAATCTGCACCATGAAGTTGCCGATCAGCGCCATGCCCGCATCCAGGTGCCCGCCCAACAGGTCCTGCAGCACCTGCGGCGGCCCCCTGTACGGCACGATGTTGAACTCCACACCGGCCAGATCCTGCAGTGCGAGCTGGGTCATGTGCGAGTAGGTGCCGCTCCCCGGACTGCCCATGCGCACCTGGCCCGGATGGGCTTTCGCATAGACAACGAAATCTTTGAAGCTGTCCACCTTCAAGCTGCTGCGGACCACCAGCACGGATGGGTCGCGGTTGGTCAAGCCGATGTAGCTGAAATCGGTGAGCGGGTCGTAGGGCAGTGACTTGAAGGTCAGCACGTTGTTGGCCGCCGGCCCAGGCGTCGTCACGATGAACGTGTAACCATCGGGCTTGGCGCGTGCAACCGTTGCCTGGCCGATGTTTCCAGACGCGCCCGTGCGGTTCTCCACCACCACGGTGTTGCCGTACTTGCGCTGGATGCCCTCCCCGACCACGCGGCCGACGATGTCGAAGCTTGATCCGGCCGGCCAGGGCACGATCAGCGTCATCGGTTTTTCCATCGGCCATCTCGCCTGGGCACCGCACCACGACGCGGTCAACAGGGCGAGGCCGGCAGGCAGCACCGTGGCATAGGCCCAACGGCGGATCATGTGCATACGGATCATGGCAGTCCTTTCAGTCCACTTTCAGTTGATGTCCCTGGCCACGCGGCCCATCCGCGCCGTATCGGCCGCTACCCTGGCGCAGGTGTGGCATGCATGGGCTCGAAGCGCCACGTCGCGAGCGCACCGCCATCTCCGGCGAGCCCAGGAGTTGGACAACCTCTTCGTCGATGTGCTGCGTCAATTGCGGCGGCGGGCTGCGCGGCTGGTAGAGACCAAACCAGGACAACACGCCACAGCCCGACACGCCCGATACGCCCGATACGCCCGACTCGGCGATGATGGACACATCCGGCGCCAGCAGTTCTTGAGCGTCCTTGGCCAGGACCGATGGCAACACCAGCAGAGAGCTCCGGGCCTCGGCCACGAAGGCCGGGCACTGCATTCGCTCGCGTCTATTGCGCACGAGAATTCCTCGATCTAGCGCGGCGGCATGGCGATGCCGTCGCACTGCACCGCCAGATCCGGCAAGCGGTACGCCCTGCAGGCCGTCCGGTAGAACATGGAACGCCGCTCGTCCACGGACCAGTCACTCGTGCAGCGTTTGAAGGCATTCCACAGCGCGGCGTAGCTGCATGACTGCTTGTCCACCGGGAAATTGCTCTCGAACATGCACCGGTCCGACCCGAAGGCGTTGGTGCAGGCATCGATGAACGGCCGCCAAGCCCGCACCAGCGCATCGGAATGCGGCGGCAACTCGCCTCGTTCGAACCCGAAGCCGCACAGCAGCATCCCCATCCCACCGATCTTCACGCTGACGTTCGGCCGCTCCGCCAACGCGTAGACACCGTGCTGCCACTGCGCGAACACGCCACGACGATCCGCATCGTAGGGCGCCACGCCGAGTGCGATGCCGCCATGGTTCAGGATGAAGCGCGTGTCCGGAAAGGCATCGACCAGCGCAGCCAATTCATCCAACTGCGTGTGGAAGACCAGCGCGTCGAAGCTCAGGCCGAAGCGTGACAGCCAGCCGAGCCCGCGCCGGAACTGCGAGTCGCCCAGAAGGTGAGGCGATGCGTTGTGCGTGAACCGGCCCAACGGCCCGCTGTCGTGCGTGGCGTGGTGGCGCACGCCGCGCAATCGGCCCTGGCCGGCCTGCAGATGCGCCTCCAGCACCGGCACCACGGCATCGCCCAAGCACAGATCGACATTGGAGACGATGCCTGCCCCGAGCTGACAGGCCCCTTGCGGCGTCTGCAGCGCGGGTGCGCTCACGCGCACGACCGTCTCCACTTCGCCGAGTGATCGCAGTTCCGGCAGACCGTCGGTGCGCCAGCCTGCGCCAAAGGCCTCGATGTAGACGGTTCCGATAACGCGATGCCCGCCCTCGGCCAGGTCGTGCGCAAGATCCTGCGCCCGGTAGTGCTGGGCATCGGCCGCGCTGCCGTACAGGTGATGGTGCGCGTCCACTATCGGCAGCCCGGGTTCGAGCGCCGGCTCGCGCGGCGCGAGCGCGTGCCAAGCCGCCAGCGCGCGCACGTCCCGAGGCCGGTTGCCGCGAAAAATGGCAGTCGGATTCACAGCCATTTGCGCAGACGGGCCGGCAGCAGCCCCATGACACCCTGGCGGAAGAACAACACGCAGATGAAGAACACCGCACCCTGCACGAACACCACCCAGGACCGCAGGCCCGACAGATACGTCTGCAACGCCATGAACACCACGGCGCCCAGCGCCGGCCCCATGACAGTGCCCAGGCCACCAATCAGCGTCATGACGATGGGCTCTCCCGACATGGCCCAATAGACATCAGTCAGCGAGGCAACCTGTGCCACGACGGCCTTGAGCGCGCCGGCCAGCCCCGCCAACGCAGCGGACAGCGTGAAGGCGATGAGCTTGTAGTGGCTGACCCTGTAGCCTAGCGAGACGGCGCGCGCTTCATTGTCCCGGATCGCCCGCATGACCTGGCCAAACGGGGAATCGATGACGCGGAACAGGAACATCATGGAAGCGACGAAAACCACCGCAACGACGCCATACATTGCCACATCGCTCTTCAGATCGATGAAACCGAACAGCGCGCCACGCGGCACGCTGCGGATGCCATCCTCCCCTCCGGTGAGTGCCGGCGCCTGCGCGCAGATGAAGTAGACCAACTGTGCCAGCGCCAGGGTGATGGTGGCGAAGTAGATGCCCTGGCGCCGAATCGCGATGAAGCCAAACACTGCCCCCATGGCGGCTGCCGCCAAGGTGCCCAGCAGGATCGCCAGTTCAGGCGTCAGCCCCCAACTCTTGGCCGCGTGCGCCGCAACGTAGCTCGCCATGCCAAAAAAGGCCGCATGGCCGAAGGACAGAAGCCCTACGTAGCCCAGCAACAGGTTGAAGGCACAGGCGAAGATGGCAAAGCACATCGCCTTCATCAGGAAGGCCGGATGGATGGCGAACGGCGCGAGCACCAGCGCCGCAACGAGGATCACCAGAGCCACGGTGCGGATGCGGGTGGCCTCGCTGAGCGGGCGGGAGAAAGGCGGCGCGAAGGGCTGGGCCGCCGCATGGTTGTCGATGCTCATTTCAACGACTCTCCCCAAACAGGCCCGTCGGCTTGACGAGCAGCACGATGATCATTGCCACGAACACGACGGTGGTTGACGCCTCGGGATAGACGACCTTGGTCAGGCCTTCCATCAGTCCCAGCACCAGCCCGGTGACAATGGAGCCGAGGATGGAGCCCATGCCGCCGATGGCGACAACCGCAAACACCACGATCAGCAGGTCCGAGCCCATGGCCGGGTTGGCGCCGTACACAGGCACGGCGAACACACCAGCCAACGCCGCCAGACCAACGCCGCAGCCATAGGTCAGCGTCAGCATGCGCGGCACGTTGATGCCCAGAGCGCGCGCCATGCTCGCGTTCTCGGTGGCCGCGCGCAAGTAGGCGCCCAGACGCGTCTTCTCGATCAGCAGCCATGTGGCCAGGCACACGGCCACGGCCGCACCCACGACCCACAGCCGGTAGTTCGGCATGAACAACACGCCCAAGTTGGTACCGCCCTGCAGCGCCACGGGCGCGCTGTACGGCAGGCCCGAGGTGCCATAGGCATTGCGGAACAACGACTCGATCATCAGGGTCATGCCATAGGTCAGCAGCATCGAGTAGGTATGGTCCAGGTGATAGATGCGCGAGATGAACAGTCGCTCCAGCACGATGCCGACCAACCCCACCAGCAGCGGTGCCAGCAGCATCGAGGCCCAGTAGCCCAGCCCCAGGTAGTTGCCCAGCATCCAGGTGGCCATGGCGCCCATCATGTAGAAGGCGCCGTGCGCGAAATTCACGATGTTGAGCAAGCCGAAGATCACGGCCAGCCCCAAGCTCAGGATCGCGTAAAACGAGCCATTGATCAGGCCGATCAGGATCTGGCCGGCCCACGCCTGTGCGGGAATGTCGAAGATGTTCATCATTCAGATTCCCAGGTAGCGCGCAAGCCGCGCTTCAGCCTCGGCAGTCTGCAGCCGTGGCAACTGGTCCACGACATGGCCTTCCTCGATCACGACCCAGCGGTCGCTGACAGTAGAGGCGAAGTGGATGTTCTGCTCCACAAGCAAGATCGTGAATCCAGCCTCCTTCAGTTTGTCGATCGTGCGGCCGATCTGCTGAACAATCACCGGCGCCAGACCCTCGGTCGGCTCATCCAGCAGCAGGAAGCGTGCGCCGGTGCGCAGCACGCGCGCAATCGCCAACATCTGCTGTTCGCCGCCGGACAACTTGGTGCCCGGGCTGTCCATGCGCCCCTTGAGGTTGGGAAACAACGTGAATATCTCGTCGACCGACATGCCGCCCGGCGCCACCACCGCAGGAAGCTGCAAGTTTTCGGCAACCGACAGTCGCGAGAAAATGCCACGCTCCTCCGGCACATAGCCCATCCCCAGGCGAGCGATGCGTTCGGGCGGCAGGCCGACGGTCTGCTGCCCGTGGAACGTGACAGACCCTCGGCGCCGCGGCAGGATACCGATGATGGAGCGCATGATGGTGGACTTGCCAGCGCCGTTGCGGCCCACCAGCGTGACGACCTCGCCGGCAGCCACGGCGAAGGAGATGCCGTGCAGTACCTCGTCCTCGCCATAGCCGGCGACCAGTTCCTGGATGTCAAGCAGGGCCGCACGCGGCGGATGGGACACTTGTTCAGACATTGGCAGGACTCGTTCCGATGTAGGCCTCGATGACCCGTTCGTCGGCGGCAACGGTCTTGTAGTCACCCTCTGCCAGCACGCTGCCGCGCGCCAGCACGGTAATGGTCGTGCACAGCGAGGACACCACGCTGAGGTTGTGCTCGACCATCAGGATGGTGCGTGTGCGGCCGATCTCACGAATGATGGCGGCCACGCGATCGATATCCTCGTGGGCCATGCCGGCCATGGGCTCGTCGAGCAACAGCACCTGGGGTTCCAGCGCGAGCGTGGTAGCCAGCTCCAGTGTGCGCTTGCGGCCATAGGACAGGTCGGCGGCCAGGTGTCCGCCATAGCACTCCAGGCCCACGCTGGCCAGAATGCCAAGGGCCTCCTCGTCGTACTGGCTGTTGCGGCGCTTGGAATACAGGAAGTTGAACCAGTCCCCTCGGCGCTTCTGCACCGCTACGCGTACGTTCTCCAGTGCCGTCATATGCGGGAACACCGCCGATATCTGGAACGAGCGCACCAAGCCCCGGCGCGCGATGTCGGCGGGTTCCAGCCCGGTCACATCTTGGCCCATGAATTGGATCTTGCCGCTGGTGGGCTGGATGAACTTCGTCAGCAGGTTGAAGGTCGTGGTCTTACCCGCGCCATTGGGTCCGATCAGCGCATGGATGGTCCGCTTGCGCACCTGGATCGACACGTCGTTGACCGCGACGAAGCCACGAAAGCTCTTGCTCAGCCCGTGCGCAGACAGCACGACATCGCCCGTCAGCTGTGCAGACACAGGGGTGCCGCACGCCAAGCTAGACAAGCTTGCACTCCGTCTGCTTCAGCGGCTTGAACACCTTGTCACCCGTGACGGCGCCGAACACTTCGGCCACGTCGAACTTTCCTTTGGATTGCGCCGGCGTCAGCACGCGCATGAGGTTCAGGTCATACACCACGCGGCCGTTCTGGCGGATCGAGGCGTTGTTCCAGAAGCTCGAGGTAATGGGCTGCTTGCGCATCTGCTCTGCCACGGCCTTCACGTCCGTTCCCTTGACGGCCTGCACCGCCTGCAGATAGTGCGTGGCGGCCGCATATGCCTGTGCGTGCGAGCTACCTGGCGCACTCCCCATTTTTTCCTGGTACCGCTTGGCAAAGGCCCGCGTCGCGTCGTTCACGTTCCAGTAGTAGCCGTCGGCAAAGCGCATGCCCTGCGCCACGTCGAGCCCTGCCGCGAGGATGTCCGTGTACACCAGGATCGGAGCGACCACCGTCTTGCCAGCGGCGAACACGCCGAACTCGCGCGCCTGCTTGAGCGAACGGATCAAGTCGGTGCCGGCACTCAGAAACACCACCACGTCGGCGCGTGCTGCCTGGGCCTGTGTGATGAAGGACGCGTAGTCCGTGGTGTTGATCGGATGCCTGACCGCTCCGACCACCTGGCCTCCGGACTCCTGCACCGCCGCCGCACAAACCGGCGTGGCGGTGTGGCCGAACACGTTGTCGATGGAGATGAAGAACCACCTCTTCTTGGCATCCGCGCCGGCTGCAACGACGGCGGAGCGCGCATAGGCGTACGAGTCCACCTGCCAATGAAAGCCATAGGGCGAGCAGTCCTGCTCGGTGAAATTCACCGCAGCCGCCGAGGTGATGTTGGTGATGGCGCCTTTCTCGCGTGCCAGCGACTGCACGGCAAGGGCGGCGACGCTGGACCCTCCGAGCAGCAACATGCCGATCTTCTCGACGTCCAACCAGCGCTTGGCGATGTCGCTCGCGACATCCGCCTTGTTCAGATGGTCGCCCGTGACCAGTTCAATCGGCCGACCCAGCACTTTGCCTTGGTTGAAGTCCCGAATGGCCAGTTGAATCGCATGCTCCTCCCCCGGGCCGTTGATATCGCGGTATACGCCGGTGTAGTCGGTGAGCTGGCCGATCTTGATTGGCTGAGTTTGACCAAGCGTCAGGCCAGGCATGGCCAACACGGCAGCGCCGCCAGACAGCGTCTTGAGCAAGGATCGTCGTTGCATGGTGCATCTCCGTTAGTTGGCTCGTACAGCAGCGCACAGGCGCAGTCACCCAACGGTCTGGAGAGACCGGTCGTTTGGGTGGGAAGGTTCAGGATCGGTGCGAAGACGACGACGTCTGAGGCGAGACGCCTCGGCCATGCGGCGGATCAGCGCCTTTGTCCACGCGTTCCACGCCGTTACCTCGCCGCTATGCACCGTGATGGAGCAGTCCACGCCGATGGATGCCGCAAGATTCCGCAATGGAAGTCCGCGAAACTGTTGGGAAGGTCCGGCGCCCCAATCCCGAGCGACAGGCATCGCAAAAAAGTAGCCGGCAATTCCCGGTCACACATCACTGTTGCTGTCATCCGCATTTTTTTGTCTCCGGATAATCTTTGTTGCTACTCGCGGCCGGTGCGAGCAATTTGTGGTGACAGTCTAGGAATGCCCCGCATGCCGTGTCCATCTGCATTTCTGGCACGTGGTGTGCACGTTTCGCGAACGCGGACACAGCCGCTCAGGACGGCCGCATGGGCCCTGGCGGCCGCGGCACCCAGCCCATCAGCGACTGGCTCAACGCGCCGTCCACCAGCACGTCCTGCCCGTCCACATAGCCGGCCCGGTCGCTCGCCAGGAAGGCGATGACGGTGGCGAGATCCTCGGGCTCGGAGATCCGCCGTATGGGCACCAAGCGACGGCGCGCCTCGGCCACTTCGCTGTCGCCGTACGCAGCCTCGGTGGCCGGCGTTCGCACCAGGCCGGGAGAGACCGAGTTGCAGCGGACACCGTGCTCGGCAAGCTCCAGCGCCAACATGCGTGTGAGCATCAGCAGGCCGGCCTTGCCGACGCTGTAGACACCGCCATGCGTCAGCGGTAGGTGGCCGCAAATCGAAGCCACGTTGACGATGGCGCCCCCCTGGCCGGCCACGATCATCTGCCGTCCGAACGCGCGCGTGCAGATCAGCGTGCCCGTTACATTGACGTCCAGCATGCGATTCCATTGGTTCAGGTCCGCGTCCATCAGCGGCCCCGCGTACCCGACCAGCGCCGCATTGTTCACAAGCACATGGCAGGCGCCAAGTTCTCGCTGCACGCGCTCCGCGGCCGCGGCGATCGCGTCCTGCTGCGTCACGTCCGCCGCCAGCCCGATCGAGCGACCGCCAGCGCTGGCGATCTCGGCCGCCACCGCGTCGGCAGAAGCGGCATCACGGTCCAGCACGGCCACGTGCGCGCCGTGACGCGCGAGCTCGTGCGCAACGCCCGCGCCAATGCCACGGCCGGCACCCGTGACCACGCAGACCCGGCCCTCCAGACCTAGCCATGTCAAAGCGCCGCCAGGGGGCGCGATTGCAGAAACGTGTTCCATCTTGAAACTCCTCGTTGATGGGGTCGAGGCCTCTTCCCAGGTGCAACTCATTGGTGCGAGAACAGCGTGGCGCCTGGCGCTAGCGCGCGCGCACGAAAGATCATGGCGCCCTGCCCGCCTGGTACGTCACGGGACACGATCACCACATCGGGCGAGCCCGGCACAAAGGCCAGACTGGTGCATTTCAGGAAGTGACCATGCTCCCGCCCGGGCAACAGGATCTGCCCGATCAGAATGCCATGGGGGTCGAAGGCCAGCACGCGGCCTTGGTAGAACATCGCCACATAGACATTGCCTTCGGCGTCGGCACGCATGGAATCCGGCGCGCACCCAGTGAAGTGGTAGGGCACGGTGGAGCCGAACGGTGCCAGTCTGGCGGCGTCGACCAGATCCGCGCGATGCAGCCGGCCGGCGCCGAACTCGGTTGCCCACAGCACCTTGCCATCGGGGCTTAGCGCCACACCGTTCGCCGCGGACATGTGAGGGAGCACGGGCTGGATCGTCTGCTGGTCAGGTGGAACGTAGTACACGCCGCCCGTCGGGCAGGTTGCCGTGCCGCGGAAGTCGGTGAAGTAGAAGCCGCCGTGGCGGTCGAACACCAGGTCATCGGGCACATGGCCTGCCATGGCCGGCACGATTGTCCGTGCGTCGCGGCCGTCGGGGTCGATCGCGACGATGCGGCCCGCCTGGAAATCGCCCACGCCCGCCAGAAAGATTCGACCGTCCCGGTGCAGCGCCAGCCCGGTCGGGCGCAGCGTGGCATCGGTATAGACCGTGCTCAAAGCTCGCTGCGGCGACAGACGCAGCACGCGCCCGCCATAGATGTCCAGGAACAGCAGGTTGCCGTGGCGGTCGAAGGCTGGACCTTCCAACGGCATGGCGTCTTCGGAGACCTGGAACCACGGCTCGGCCGTGGCGCTGGGCAGGCCCTGTTCCCAAACCGGAATGGGGGCAAGCCCACGCGTGGCTTCTGTGCGGAAAAGTCGGGCGTCGGCGCTCGGTTCAGGCGCGATCTTCAACATGTGCTCTCCTGTCGGGGCAGCGCGCGACGCCACGGTGCCCGCGAGGGTCGGCATGCGCTGACGACGTTCACAACGGGGTCAGCCCCGCATCCCTCGACAGCCGGGCCCATGCGGTGATCTGCTCACGCACAAAAGCTTGGAAGCGGTCGTTGGACGTGTCGGCCGGGACCATGCCGATGTCGGCGAGCAACTGCTGCACATCCGGGTCGGCCACTGCTGCATGGAAGGCGTGATGCAGCCTCTGCGTGACCTCAGGTGCCACTCCAGCGGGGCCGAACACCCCAATCCAGGACGCATAGTCGAAGCCGGGCAGCGCGGCAGTCAACGGCTCGGTGTTGGGGAAAATCGCGAGACGGTGCTGCGTCGTGATACCCAATGCTCGCAAGCGGCCCGCATGCACAAAGGACTTCACGACGACCGGGTCTGTCAGCATGAAGTCCAGCCGTCCGGCCACGAGGTCGGTTGTGGCCTGAGCCGTACCGGCGTAATTCACCCCCACGACATCGAGACCGCCCAGCTTCTTGAGCAGTTGGGCCGCGACCAGTCCGCCCGAGTTGCCTGTGCCGTAGCTGAGCCGGCCCGGACGCTCGCGCGCGTACTGGACGAACTCCTGCGCCGAACGCACCGGCAGTTCGGTCGGCACCACCAGAACCAGCGGGTTGATGGTCAGTTGGGTGACGGGGGTGAAGTCCTTGACTGGGTCATAGCCCACATCCTTGAGCAGGTACAGGGGCGCGGCATGGGTCGATGCGCCGCCCAGCAGCAACGTATGACCGTCGGCCGGTGCCTTGGCAACGGCACGCGCCGCAACCACGCCATTGGCACCCGGCCTGTTTTCCACCACGATGGGTCGACCCAGGGTCTTGCTCACACGCTCGCCGACGAGCCGAGCCAGGGTATCGGAGGCCGCACCAGGTGGGGTGATGGTCAGGATGCGGACGGGCTTACTCGGAAAGCTGCCTTGCGAGGCAGCGGGCGCCAGCGGCGAGGCCGTCGACGCAACCATCAGCAGTTGCCTGCGCGTGATCGTCATCGGTGTCTCCTGCTTTTTTCCGCTCAGCCGTGCGGTCGCAGCACCTGGCGCAGCACTTCCCCGTGCTCCAGGCGGTCGAGGTTCAGGTTCAGTTCGTCGAAGCGGAAGATGCCACTCATCAGCCGTTCCACGGGCAGCCGTCCTTCCTGGTAGTAGCGCATGTACAGCGGCAGATCGCGCTGCGGCACGCAGCTGCCCATCAGCGAGCCGCGGAACACCTTCTCCTCCGCGACGAGCGCCGAGTGCGGATAGTGGTAGAGGTCGCCCGTGGCACCGAGCCCGACGCAGACGATCTCGCCGCCCTTGCGCGTGACGGCATTGGCGGTAGTCATCGCCGCTTTGCTGCCGGACATCTCCAGCGCGAAATCGACGCCACCGAGCGTCAGGTCCCTCACCACGTCCACGATGTCGGCATCGAGCGCAGAAACGGTATGCGTGCAGCCCAGATCCCGTGCGAGCGCAAACTTGCCGGGGTTGATGTCAATGCCGACGATCACCGACGCCCCGGTGATCTTGGCGGCCATGACGGCGTTGAAGCCGACGCCGCCCAAGCCAATCACGGCCACGCTCTGCCCTGCCCGCACCTTGGCGGCGTTGAAGACACAGCCGGCACCCGTCACGACCGCGCAGCCGAACATGGCCGCTACGTCGAACGGGATCGCCGGGTCCGCTTTGACCAGCGTGCCTGGCACCGTGACCGCATACTGCGCGAACGATGACACTCCGCTGTGATGGTACAGCCCCATGGCTCCGCGCGTCAGCCGTCGTGCCCCGTTCATCAACACCCCCTTGGTGCGCGATGCACTGACCAGCTCGCACAGAACGGGCCGGCTGTTGACGCAGTAGACACATTCGCCGCAACCGGAGCCCACCGTCATGACCACATGATCCCCGGGCTTGAAGCCCGTGACGCCGCGCCCCACCTCGCGCACGATGCCCGCTCCTTCGTGGCCCATGACCACCGGCAGCGTTCGCTTGCGCAAACCGGCCACTTGAGACAGATCGGAGTGACACAGGCCTGCGGAGCGCACCTCGACCAGCACCTCCCCCTCGCCTGGTCCCTCCAGTTCCACCTCCTCGATCTTCAGCGGCTGGCTGAGGGCATAAGGCGCCGGCAGACCTTGTTCGTACATGACTGCTGCGGTCATTCGCATGATCTGGTGTCCTGCCGCCTGGTTCAGTTCAGGACGAAGAGCCGCTCTTCGGTCATGTCGCGGATGGAGAATTTGGGTCCTTCGCGGCCGATGCCGCTGTCCTTCACACCGCCATACGGCATCTGGTCCGAGCGCCATCTCGAAGTGCCGTTGACGATCACACCGCCGGTGCGAATCGTGCGAATGGCCGACAGCGCCATGTCCAGTGAGTTGGTGAAGATGCCGCACTGCAGGCCGTAAGGGCTGTCGCTGATGGATGCGAACAACGGCTCGATTTCCTCGTACGGCTGGATGCTCATCGCAGGTCCGAAGATCTCGTCCGAAACCACGCGCATCGCGGGGTTCACATTGCTCAGGATGGTGGCGTCGAGTTGTGCGCCCCTGCGCTTGAAGCCACGCAGCGGGCGTGCCCCGGATTCGATGGCCTCCTGGACCATCCGCTCCACACGGATGGCGGCTTGCTCGTCGATCAGTGTGCCGACATCGGTCGCCATGTCGAGCGGATCGCCGAAGCGGATCGCGTCCGTTTCCTGGCATACCGCCTCCACGAAGCGGTCGTGAATCCGCTTGTGCACGTAGACGTTCTGCACCGACACGCAGCTCTGCCCCGCCAGTGCGACAGCATTGCGCGCGCAGGCCTTGGCGGCTGCGGCGAGATCGGCGTCGTGGTGGACGAACGTCGGGCCGACGCCGCCGAGCTCCAGCGCGACGCGCTTCATGCCTACGGCGTCGCGGATCATCTTGCCCACGCGAATCGAGCCGGTGAAGCTGACGAAATCGACCCGCGGATCGCTGACGATCCGGGGACCCACGGCATCACCGTAGACGGTGTTGATCGCCCCCGCTGGAAAGCCGGCCTCCAGAACCGCCTCTACGAACTGGTGCACGCAAAGTGGCGCCTTCGGCGACGGCTTGAGCACGATGCTGTTGCCAGCCGCCAGCGCCGGGCCGAGCTTGTGCGCGGTCAGGCTGATGGGCCCGTTGAACGGCGTGATGGCGGTGACCACGCCTACCGGGTAGCGCATCAACATCGCGATCTTGCCGGCGCCCACGGCACTGGCGTCCATAGGGATGTGTTCGCCCTGGATACGCACGGCTTCCTCGGCGCAAAGGTGCATCAGTTCGGCCGCGCGCTGCGTCTCGACAATGGCGTCGCGCAAAGCCTTTCCGGTTTCGCGCGCCATGGTCAGACCCAGCTCCTGTGTACGGGCGGCGACCAAGTCTGCCGCGCGATGCAGCAGCCTGGCACGCTCGTGCCCTGGCAGCGCAGCCATCGCGGCCTTGGATTTGCGCGCAGACTCCAATGCATCCTCCGCATCCTGCAGCGAGGACACGGGCATCATCGCTACAACGTCGCCGCGGTACGGGTCGCGCACGTCGTGGACCTGCTCGGCTTCACGCCATTGGCCTGCGATCTGCATGCGAATGCGCACGGGTGGCGCGCTCTGGTGTTCGGTATTGTTCATCGGGTCTCCAGCGATGGGGAGCAGCGACTGCCAAGGCCCATGTCGCTGTCTCCTTCTTCAGCAAGTGTGAAAGCGCTTCGCGGCGGCGTCCATGTCGAAATCCAGTAGCTCGCCTCCGGGTTTTCCGAAGATGGGTTGCGCCTGGATGACTCCACGCATGTGGACAGTCACGCATCGCACATCGTTTCGATTCCACGGACATGGCTTGCCGAAAAACGCCATGGACGCAGGAAGTGCCCGATTCCTAGACTGCGTCCGTCGCACCAAAGCATTCGGCGCTCATGCGTGCCGAATACTCATGCGCTTCAACCGATCCGAAGACTCAGCAGGAGACAACATGAAACTGGGATTTATCGGCCTTGGCACCATGGGCTCAGGCATGGCCCTCAACCTCATCAAAGCCGGGCACGAGCTCGCCGTGCACGACCTGCGGAAGGAAAGCGCCACGCGCCACCTCGCCGCCGGGGCGCGCTGGGCCGAATCGGCGGCCGATGCCGCCTCGGGGGCGCAAGCCGTTTTCACCTCCGTTCCCGGCCCCAAAGAGATGCGACAGGTCGGCGCCGCGCTGCGCGAGTCCATGCCGATGGGCAGCGCCTGGTTCGACCTGACCACCAACTCGCCAACCGTGGTGCGCGACGTCCACAAGAGCCTTGCCGAAAAAGGCATCGCTGTGCTCGACGCCCCGGTCAGCGGCGGCCCCGCTGGCGCCAACGCAGGCAAGCTGGCCATCTACGTGGGCGGTGATCGGGAGGTGTTTGCGCGCCACAAGGCGCTGCTGGACGCCATCGGCGACCAGGTGCTGCACGTCGGAGACATCGGCGCCGGCAACGTGGCCAAGCTCGTTCACAACTGCGCCAGCATCACGATGCGCATGATGATCGCCGAGGTCTTCAGCCTGGGCGTCAAGGGTGGCATGGATCCGCTCGAACTGTGGCACGCGGTCCGTCAGGGTGCCATCGGCCGCTCGCGCACCTTCGATCGTATCGGCGATCAGTACCTGCAAGGCAAGTACGAACCGCCGAGCTTTGCCTTGCGGCTGGCGCACAAGGACCTGACGCTGGCCCTGGATCTCGGCCGCGAGCTCCAGGTGCCCATGAAGTACGCCGAGCGGGCCATGGAGGACTTTCAGGCCGCGCTCGATCGCGACTGGGGCAACCGCGATTCGCGCTCGCCAATGCAGATCCAGAACGAACGCGCCGGCGTGCACATCAAGGTGTCCGCCGAGGACGTGAAGAAGACCCTCGCACGCGACTGAACACCCATCAAGAAAATCACCATGGACGCAAAGCAGACCGGCCGCAAGATCATGAACGAACTCATGGGCGAGGGCTATGTCGAAGGCAAGGACCAGAAGAAGAATGCGTTCACTGCGGCGCTGAACGACTACTCGGAGGAGGTGTGTTTCGGCCGCGTGTGGGCGCGCGGTGTCATCGAACCCAAGCTGCGCAGCATCCTGAACATCGCGATGCTGACAGCGCTGGGCAGGCCGAACCAGCTGCGCAACCACCTCGAGGGCGCGCTGAACAACGGCGTGACCGTCGACGAGTTGCGCGAGATCCTGCTGCACACCGCCGTGTACTGCGGCCTTCCCGCCGCAGGCGATGCCTTCAAGGTCGCAGAAGATGTGCTCAAGGGCCGCAAGCTGATCGATTGAGCGCGTCGCTCGACCTGCCCGTGCGCAAGCAAAACCAGCGTCCTCAGTCCACCTGGATACCTTTGTCCTTGACCAGCCGAGACCAGCGGGCGACGTCGGCCGCGATCACCCGGCCGAACGCCTCGGGCTTCGCAGGCGCCGGCATGGCTGCCTCGCGCGCCAGTGCGGCCACGGCTTCGGGCTGTGCCAGGATGGCGTT
Source organism: Variovorax sp. YR266 (assembly GCF_900107295.1). NCBI lineage: Bacteria > Pseudomonadati > Pseudomonadota > Betaproteobacteria > Burkholderiales > Comamonadaceae > Variovorax > Variovorax sp. YR266. The sequence goes on along the minus strand of NZ_FNPM01000014.1, from coordinate 6,908 downwards.
GATCTCCTCGTTCAGCCGCTGCACGACGGCACGCGGCAGTTGGCTCGGCCCGACAAATCCCCACCAGAACTCGATGCGAAAGTTCGGAAAGCCCGCTTCGGCCGCGGTCGGCAGCTGGGGCATGAACGGATCGCGCTGGGCGCTGGTCACGGCAATGCCGCGCAACTTGCCACCAGCGATGTAGCCGGACGTCGTGGCATAGGTCGCCAGGCCCGCCTGCAGATTTCCTCCCATCATGTCGGCGAAGGCCGGTGCCATGCCCTTGTAGGGCACATGCACAAAGCGCAGCTTCGCCTCCGCAGCCAGCATCTCCATGCCCAGATGGCTCATTGAACCTATTCCGCTAGAACCATAGGTGACCGCATCCGGCCGGGTCCGTGCCATGTCGACCAGATCCTTCAACGTCCTGACGGGCGAATCGGCGGGAACGGCAACGAGCAACGAAGTCTTGCCGACCAGTGCGATCGGCGCGATGTCGCGCACCGGATCGTAGGCCATCTTCCGCCCGGTCGCAGCATTGGTCGCGTACGCGCTCGTGATGAAGATCAAGGTGTAGCCGTCGGCTGGCGCCTTGACGCCCGCATCGAAACCTATCGCGCCACCCGCACCCGCCTTGTTCTCGACGACGACCGGCTGGCCGATCCGAACTGAAAGCCGCGTCGCAATGCTGCGCGCAATGATGTCGGTGCCGCCACCCGCTGCGTAAGGCACGATCAGCTTGATGGGCCGGCTCGGCCAAGCCTGCGCCCGCACAGTGGCGGGCGGCAAGACAGCGGCCGCTGCAATCGCCACGGTGTACAGCAGCATGCGGCGCGTTGCCAGCAAGTCCAGCGACATGTTGTCCCGCGCCTTAATCGATGGTGTGGCCGTCCGGCACCACGTGACTGCCGGTGATGCGATCCATGGTCAGGGCAACCACGTTGACCGGGGACTCGAAGCTGTATTCGTTGAGCGCCATCTGGTAGAAATCCTTGGCCAAATTGCCGAACAGCATGGGCATGCCGGAATCCTGCCCGAGCTGGCAAGCCAGGCGTACGTCCTTGTGAAGCAAGCCGAGTGCGAAGGCCGCCTTCAGCTTGCCGGTCAGGATGTGGCTGGCCATGTACTTTTCCATCCAGAAGTTGCGGCCACCGCTGGTCATCATGATGTCCAAGGCCTTCTCGCCTTCCACGCCGTTCTTCACGGCAAGCGCCATGGCTTCCAGCGTCATCAGGCGCGTTCCGGCGGACAACAGGTTGTTCGCCAGCTTGACGACATGCCCGCAGCCAATATCTCCGGCATGGAAAACGTTTGGGCTGATCGCACGCAGCACATGCCCAATGCGCTCGAACAGCGCCGGCGCGGCGCCGACCATGATGGCAATGGTGCCGGCGTCTGCGCCGGCCGGACCGCCGCTGACCGGCGCATCGACCATGTCGATGCCGCGCTCGGCCAATTTGGCGGCGATGTCGCGCGTGACGGTCGGGTCGCCGCTTGTCTGGTCGACGACCAGGGTGCCTGGCTTCGCGATGGCGGCGATCCCGTCCGGCCCCAGCAGCACGCTGCGGACATGCTCCGACGTCGGCAGGCAAAGCAGGATGACGTCACATGACGCAGCGATCTGCCCGAGGCTCTCGGCGCGGTTCGCACCATGCTCAGCCAGGCGCTGCACGCAGGCGGCGTCGCGGTCGTAAACCGTCAACGAGTATGTCAATTGCAGCCGTCGGGCGAGCGCCCCACCCATGTTACCCAAGCCTACATATCCGATGTTCATGGTCCGTGTCCTTTCAAGGTGATGCAATGTCTGTAAGGGGCGTCAGTCGGCGCGAATGCCGGCGTCCCTGACGATGCGGGCGTACTTGAAGGAGAGATCGTGCAGCGTCGACGAGAACGCCTGGGCCGAATCGCTGGCCTCCAGCTCCACGCCCTGATCCAGCAGGCGCGCGCGAAAATCCGGTTGTTGGGCAGCCCTGCGAATCTCGGCGTTCAGGCGCTCGAGGATTGCGGGTGGGGTGCCAGCGCGCGCAACCAAGCCGTTGAAGATCGTCGCCTCGTAGCCGGGCAAGCCCGACTCGTCGATCGTCGCCAGGCCCGGGGCCAGCGGAGAACGCGCGGCGCTGGTGATACCGATGGCCCTGAGCTTTCCTGCCTTTACATGCGGAGCCGAGGTGCTGATGGTGTCGAACATCAGCGTCGTGCGCCCGCCCATCACATCGATCAGCCCTGGTGCATTGCCTTTGTAGGGCACGTGGGTCATGCGGATATTCGCCATGGCGCTGAACAGTGCCGCCGCGATGTGTCCGGTGCTGCCGTTGCCGGAAGTGCCGTAGGTCAGCTCGCCCGGATGGCGTTTGGCCAGCGCGATCAGTTGCGCGGCTGTTGCCGCGGGAACCGCAGGATGCACCACCAACAGCAGCGGAATGCGCGCAACGAGGCTGACGCCGACGAAATCCTTCAGTGGATCGTAGGTGGCGGTACGCACCACGGCCGGCGTATACAAAAACGAATCCGCGATGGCCAAGTAGGTATAGCCGTCGGCGGGTGCCCTGGCCACCGCATCCACGGCAAGCATGTAGTTGCCGCCCGGCCTGTTTTCCACGATGACCTGCTGCCCCAGTTGCTCTGACAGCTTCTGCGCCACGTTACGACTCACCAGATCGAGATTGCCGCCGGCCGCGGCCGGCACCACGATGCGTAGCGGCCGCGACGGGAAGCTGTCCGCCCTGCCGTCACGGGGGGCCGTCAACATCGCCGCCGCTGCGCAGACGGCCAGTCCCAGACGCGCGAAGCTTCGGCAGGCTGAGCGAATGGATTGCATCAGCCTATCTCGCTGACCTTTTCCAACCACTCCACCGGTTGACCCTCGAGCACTTCGGAAACGGAAATATGAGTCATCGAGGTCTTCTCCGCGGCACCGTGCCAGTGCTTCTCGTGCGGCTCGATCCAGACGACATCGCCAGGACGGATTTCCTCGACAGGCCCCCCGTCACGCTGCACGCAACCGCAGCCCGCGGTCACGATCAGCATCTGGCCAAGGGGATGCCTGTGCCAGTTCGTGCGAGCGCCGGGTTCGAAGGTGACGCTCGCGGCCTTGACGCGCGCGGGAGCCGACGCGTTAAAAAGCGTGTCGACCCTCACGCGGCCCGTGAACCGCGTTTCGGGTGCCTGCGCCGAGGGTTGTGTGCCGATGCGCCTGATTTCCATGATGAGTTTTCCTCTTCAGTTGTAGTGATCAGTCGGATGCGATGTGCGCGTCCTGGATCAACTTGCGCCAGCGCGGGACCTCCGTTCCGATGGTCAGCGCAAAATCTCCTGGCGATCCCGGCGTGGGCTTGGCGCCATCGCGCGCGAGCAGTTCGCGCGCATCGGGCGTGGCCAAGATGACGTTCAACTCGTCGTTGATCCGTTTCAGAATGGGCGCCGGCAAGCCACGCGGTGCGAGCATTCCCCACCAGGAATCGACGTGATAGCCGGGCAACCCCGCCTCTTCCATCGTCGGCAGTTCGGGCACCAGCGGCGAGCGCTGACCGCCCGTGACGGCCAGTGCGCGCATGCGGCCGCCACGCACGTGCGGCAACGCAGCCGGAAAGCTCGCAACCAGCATTTGCGTACGCCCGCCCAAGAAATCGGTGATGGCCGCGCCCAACCCCGTGTACGGCACGTGCAACAGCTTGACCTTCGCCAGGTCGTTGAACAGCTCGCCGCCGAGGTGATTGATGGTCCCGACCCCGGCCGAGCCATAGCTCATGGGCTTGGTGCGTGCCAGCTCGATGAACTCGCGCAGATTCTTGGCCGCCACATCGTTCCCGATGACGATCATGAAGGGAGCGGACCCGACCATGCCCACGGGCTGCAGATCGTGCGTAGGATCGTAGGGCGGGACGGTCTTCAACAGCGGCGCCGTCATGTAGGGACTAGACTGGAAAAGCAGTGTGTAGCCGTCGGCAGGCTGCCCGGCAACATAGGTGGTGCCGATGATTCCGCCGGCGCCGACCTTGTTTTCCACGATGACCTGCTGACCCAACCGACCGGACAGCTTGGCCGCGACGAAGCGCGCCACCGTGTCGGTGCTGGCTCCAGGCCCGAACGGGACGATCAGGCGGACCGGCTTTTGCGGCCATGCGCCCTGGGCCCGTGCAGCAACGGGCAACCAACCCGGCACGGCGAGACTTGCCCCCACCGCCAGAATTTCTCTGCGGGTATGCAGCTTGTTCATCGCGCGACCGCCGCTTCAGTGGTGGGAGAACATGGCGAAGCCCGGCGCCAGACCGCGCGCCGTGAAGATCATGGCGCCCTCGCCGTGCACGACGTCGCGCGCCACTATCACCAGATCGCGCGAGCCCGGCACCAAGGCCAGGCTGGTTGACTTCAGGTACTTGTTGCCCTCGCGTCCCGGCAGCAGGATCTGGCCGATCGGGATGCCGAAAGGGCTTAGCACCAGCACGCGAGCCTGCCAGTTCAGCGCCACGTAGGCATTGCCATTCGCGTCGGTGCGCATCGAGTCGGGCGCGCGGCCCGCAAAGGTATAAGGCACCGACACGCCACCGCGCGCGCGCACGCCCGGCGACATCAGTTCCACACGATGCAGCCGGTTCGCGCAGTATTCCGTCGTCCACACCACCTTGTCGTCGGGGCTGAGCGCTACACCGTTGGCCGCACACATGCCTGGCAGCACAGGCACGATTTCGCGGTAGTCCGGCGTGACGTAAAAGAGTCCGCCGGTAGCCTCGGTGGAACTGCCCCGGAAGTCCGTGAAGTAGAAACCGCCTTCGCGGTCGAACACCATGTCATCGACGACATGACCCGCCTTCGGTGACACGATGACCTGTCGATTGCCGCCATCCGGCTCCAAGGCGATCACGCTGCCCGCGTCGAATTGGCCGTTGCCGTTGATGGGCCCCACGCATGCCACGAAGATGCGACCATCCTTGTGGATCGCGATGCCGGCAGGATGCAGGTCCTGCTCTACGTACAGCGTAGTGAGTTCGCGCTTCGGCGACAAGCACAGCACGCGGCCGCCGTAGACGTCGACGAACAGCAGATTGCCGTTGCGATCGAAAGCGGGACCTTCGAGTGCCACCGAACTGTCGCCGACCTTGAAGTACGGCTCAGCGGTCGCAGTCGGGAGATCCCGCTCCACGAAGGGGATGGGTGCCAGACAGCGTGTGCTGTTGAGGTAAGAGAGCGTGCTGCGCTCTGAAGGCTGGATGTCTAGCAAGGCTTGTCTCCTTTCGGTGCCTGTCTCGGCTCGTTCGAATCGAGCCTGTGCGTCCCAGTTTCACGGCCATCCCGCGCAGCGTCCATCGCTACTTTCGGGAGACGACATGCACGTTTTGCGAAGGGACGTACCGTCGCGAGCAACGCATGCCGGCCAGCCTTCTCAAACGCGCTCAAAGACGGCGGCGATGCCCTGGCCGCCGCCGATGCACATCGTGACGAGTGCATAGCGGCCGCCCGTACGACGCAATTCGGCGATCGCCTTCGTCGTGATGATCGCGCCGGTCGCGCCCACCGGATGGCCCAGAGAAATGCCAGAGCCGTTCGGGTTCACCTTGGCCGGGTCGAAGCCCAGCTCCTTGATGACCGCGCAGGCCTGCGCCGCGAAGGCTTCGTTCGACTCGATCACGTCGAAGTCGCTCACCTTCAGGCCGGTGCGCTCCAGCACCTTGCGCGTGGCTGGCACGGGGCCGATGCCCATGTATGCGGGCTCGACACCAGCGTGCGCGTAGCCGACCAGGCGCGCCAGCGGCTTCAGGCCCCGCGCCTTGACGCTCTCGCCGCTTGCCAGCACCACCGCGGCAGCGCCATCGTTGATGCCCGAGGCGTTGCCGGCGGTGACGAGGCCGTCCTTCTTGAACGCAGGCTTCATCTTCGAGAGCGCGTCGACGGTGGTGTCGGCGCGCACATGCTCATCGGTGTCGAACAGCACGACGCCCTTGCGCGTCTTCACTTCGACCGGAACGATCTGCTCCTTGAAGCGGCCCGCCTCGATGGCGGCGGCTGCGCGCTGCTGGCTGCTTACGGCCAGTTCGTCCATCTGCTCGCGCGTGATGCCGTAGCGCGCAGCCACGTTCTCTGCAGTGATGCCCATGTGGATCTTCTCCCACGGGTCGTGCAGGATGCCCAGCATGTAGTCGACCAGCACCGCATCGCCCATGCGAGCGCCGTAGCGCGCCGAAGTGTCGAAGTACGGGCCGCGGCTCATCGACTCCGAGCCGCCGCCGATGGCGATGTCGCAGTCGCCCAGCGCAATGGCCTGCGCAGCCGACACGATGGCTTGCAGGCCCGAGCCGCAGAGGCGATTGACGTTGAAGGCCGGCGTCTCGATGGGGCAGCCCGCGTCGATGGCGGCCACGCGGCTGAGGTACGCGTCCTTCACGTCGGTGGGAATTACGTTGCCCATGACGACGTGCCCGATGGCATCGGCCGCGAGGCCGCTGCGCTCGATGGCGGCCTTGACGGCGGTGGTGGCCAGGTGGGTGTTGGGCACGTCCTTCAGCGCTCCGCCGAAGGTGCCGATGGCGGTGCGGGCAGTGCCGACCACGAAGATGTCGCGTTGGGTCATGAAAAAATTCCAGTTGACAATGAATTGAGCAAACTCCTGACCGGCCGCGCCACTCGTATAAGAAGAATCCCAGGAAGACTTCCGACAAGGCATTGACGGCCAAGACACCGTCACGGGTCAGAGATAAATGAGGCACATTCCTGTGTGATGGTTGCGGTGAACTGAACGCTCTCGAAGCAGCGATTTCAGTGAGGCGTTCCTCACATGCGTTGACACCTCAGTAGGCGTAGACGCCGCGGCCGGTCTTGCGGCCCAACTGGCCAGCCGCGACCATTTCCTTCAGCAGCGGGCAGGGGCGGTACTTGGAATCGCCGAACTGCTCCAGGTACACCTCCATCACGGCCAGGCACACGTCCAGGCCGAT
>NZ_FNPM01000018.1:0-107176 GCF_900107295.1 Variovorax sp. YR266 | reverse complement strand
GTGCTGGTGGCCGGTGCCAATGCAGCCGAAGCCGGCAAGGCCGCCGCACAGATCGCCGGAGTCTCCAAAGTCATCGTGGCCGACAGCCCCAGCCTGGCTGAGAACCTCGCCGAGAACGTCGCAGCTCAAGTCCTGGCCATCGCCGGCAACTACAGCCACATCCTGTTCCCCTCGACCGCCAACGGCAAGAACGTCGCGCCGCGCGTGGCTGCCAAGCTCGATGTGGCCCAGATCAGCGACATCACCAAGGTCGACAGCCCCGACACCTTCGAGCGCCCGATCTATGCCGGCAACGCTATTGCCACCGTGCAGAGCAGTGACGCGACCAAGGTGATCACCGTGCGTACGACCGGCTTCGACGCCGCAGCAGCCACGGGTGGCAGCGCAGCAGTTGAAACGGCCGAAGGCGTCGCAGACAGCGGCAAGAGCAGCTTCGTGGGCCGTGAAGTCACGAAGAGCGAACGCCCCGAGCTGACCGCCGCCAAGATCATCGTCTCGGGTGGCCGTGCCTTGGGCAGCGCCGAGAAGTTCACCGAAGTGATGGCCCCTCTGGCCGACAAGCTCAACGCAGGCCTTGGCGCCAGCCGCGCAGCCGTCGACGCAGGCTACGCCCCGAACGACTGGCAAGTGGGCCAGACCGGCAAGATCGTCGCGCCGCAGCTGTACATCGCAGCAGGCATCTCGGGTGCCATCCAGCACTTGGCCGGCATGAAGGATTCCAAGGTGATCGTGGCGATCAACAAGGACGAAGAAGCCCCGATCTTCTCGGTGGCCGACTACGGCCTCGTGGCCGACCTGTTCACGGCCGTGCCGGAACTGGTGAAGGCGCTCTGATCGCATTGCTGCACTGAGCCAGAGGGCATCGTTCGCGATGCCCTTTTCGTATCCGCTGTATCTGGAGACAAGACATGAGCTACACCGCCCCCATCAAGGACATGCTGTTCGACATCGAGCACCTGGCCAACATAGGCGAGATCGCGAAGCTGCCGGGCTTCGAAGACGCCGGCCTCGAAACCGCGCAGGCCGTCCTCGAGGAATGCGCGCGCTTCAACCAGGACGTGGTCGCGCCGCTGAACGTGGCGGGCGACCGCAATCCCTCGTCGTTCAAGGACGGCGTCGTCACCACCACGCCGGGCTTCAAGGAGGCCTTTGCGCAGTACGTGTCGGGTGGCTGGCAGGGCCTGCAGCATCCGGCGGACTTCGGCGGCCAGGGCCTGCCCAAGACCATCGGCGCGGCTTGCGGCGAGATGCTCAACTCGGCCAACATGAGCTTCGCTCTGTGCCCGCTGCTGAGCGACGGCGCCATCGAGGCGCTGCTCACGGCCGGCTCCGACGAGCTCAAGGCGGTGTACCTCGAAAAGCTCGTGAGCGGCCAGTGGACCGGCACGATGAACCTCACCGAGCCGCAGGCCGGCAGCGACCTCGCCATGGTGCGCAGCCGCGCCGAGCCGCAGCCTGACGGCACCTACAAGGTGTTCGGCACCAAGATCTTCATCACCTACGGTGAGCACGACATGGCCGAGAACATCGTGCACCTCGTGCTGGCCCGCGTGACCGGTGCGCCCGAGGGCGTGAAGGGCATCAGCCTGTTCGTGGTGCCGAAGTTCCTCGTCGGCAAGGACGGCTCGCTGGGCGAACGCAACGACGTGCACTGCGTGAGCATCGAGCACAAGATGGGCATCAAGGCCTCGCCCACTGCCGTGCTGCAGTACGGTGACCACGGCGGCGCAGTGGGCTACATCGTCGGCCAGGAGAATCGCGGCCTCGAATACATGTTCATCATGATGAACTCGGCCCGCTATGCGGTGGGCATGCAGGGCATCGCGATTGCCGAGCGCGCCTACCAGCACGCCGTGGCCTACGCAAAAGACCGCGTGCAGAGCCGCCCGGTCGATGGCTCCATCAATGCCAGCGCGCCCATCATTCATCACCCCGACGTCAAGCGCATGCTGATGACGATGCGCGCCTACACCGAAGGCTGCCGCGCGATGGCCAGCGTGGCCGCTGCCGCCTACGACGCCGCGCATCATCATCCCGACGCGGACGCGCGCAAGCAGAACCAGGCCTTCTACGAATTCATGGTGCCGCTGGTCAAGGGCTACAGCACCGAGATGAGCCTCGAAGTGGCCTCGCTCGGCGTGCAGGTGCACGGCGGCATGGGCTTCATCGAGGAAACCGGCGCGGCGCAGTACTACCGCGACGCCAAGATCCTGACGATCTACGAAGGCACCACCGCCATCCAGGCCAACGATCTCGTGGGCCGCAAGACCGCACGCGACGGTGGCCAGACCGCAAAGGCGATTGCCGCGCAGATCGAGAAGACCGAAGCCGAACTCGCCAAGAGCGACAGCCCCGCGGCGGCTGCCGTGCTCAAGCGCCTGCAGGCCGCGCGCCTTGCGTTCATCGACGTGGTCGATTTCGTGGCCGGCCAGACCAAGGCGTCGCCCAATGCAGTGTTCGCCGGCAGCGTGCCCTACCTGATGCTCGCGGGCAACCTCGTGGCAGGCTGGCAGCTCGCGCGTTCGCTGATCATTGCGCAGGACCTCGCCTCGCGCAGCTTCGACACCGACTTCATGCTGGCGAAGATTGCCACCGCGCGCTTCTACGCCGAACACATCCTCAACAAGGTGCCGGGCATCCGCGACAGCATCGTCGACGGCTCCGAGAGCGTCACGGCAATGGCGCTCGACGCCTTCTGACGCACCGCCGCTGTCGCCCATCTGACGGGCGATGGCGGCTTCTCTCTCTTATAAAACCGAACCCATCTCCGGAGACGACATGTCCAAGCTGCCCCCCGTACTCGCGAACCTGCCGCTGCCGATCATCGGCTCGCCGCTGTTCATCATCAGCAACCCGAAGCTCGTGATTGCGCAATGCAAGGCGGGCGTGGTCGGCTCGATGCCGGCGCTCAACGCACGCCCCGCGGCGCAGCTCGAAGAGTGGCTGATCGAGATCACCGAAGAGCTCGCGGCCTACAACAAGGCCAACCCCGACAAGCCTGCCGCCCCGTTCGCCATCAACCAGATCGTGCACAAGAGCAATGACCGGCTCGAGCACGACATGGAAATGGTCGTGAAGTACAAGGTGCCGATCGTCATCACCTCGCTGGGCGCGCGCACCGACGTGAACGACGCGGTGCACAGCTACGGCGGCGTGACGCTGCACGACATCATCAACAACAAGTTCGCGCAGAAGGCGATCGAGAAGGGCGCTGACGGCATCATCGCCGTGGCGGCCGGCGCTGGCGGCCACGCGGGCGTGAAGAGCCCGTTCGCGCTGGTGCAGGAGATTCGCCAGTGGTTCGACGGCCCCATCGCGCTGTCGGGCTCCATTGCCACCGGCGGTGCGGTGCTTGCCGCGCAGGCCATGGGCGCCGACTTTGCCTACATCGGCACGGCCTTCATCGCGACCGAGGAAGCGCGCGCGAGCGACGATTACAAGCAGGCCATCGTCGACGGTAGTTCGGACGACATCGTCTATTCGAGCCTCTTCACCGGCGTGCACGGCAACTACCTCGCGCCCAGCATCGTCAAGGCCGGCATGGACCCGGCCAACCTGCCCGAGGGCGACGTGAAGACCATGAACTTCGGCGGCGGCGAAGGCAGCAAGGCCAAGGCCTGGAAGGACATCTGGGGCTCGGGCCAGGGCATTGGCGCCGTGACCGAAGTGGCCAGCGCCGCGGCCTTCATCGAAAAGCTCAAGCGCGAATACCAGGAAGCAAGGCAACGGCTCGCGCTTTGACTGCCACTGCGAACGGCGCCGCGCCTGCTGCCGGCGCGCCGCCGTCATCGCTGGGGCGCATGCCGCTGCTCGACGCGGCGAAGGGCATCGCCTGTGCGGTGATCGTTGGACATCATCTCTCGCGCTATGGCCCGATGCCGGCAGGCGCGTACGCGCTCGCGCCTGACTTTTTCTCGTGGCTAGCCAACGAAGGCCGGCTGGCGGTGCAGGTGTTTCTCGTCATCGCCGGCTTTCTAGCGGCCGCCAGCCTTGCGCCCGACGGCATGCTGCGCGTGGAGCGGCCGGTGACGCGCATCCTGCAGCGCTATGGGCGGCTGGTCATGCCGTACCTCGCCGCGCTCACTGTGTGCGTGCTGGTCGCGGCGGTGGTGCGGCCGTGGCTCGATGAAGAGGTTGTGCCTGCGTCGCCGACCTTCGGGCAACTGGTCGCCCATGGATTGCTGCTGCAGGACCTGCTGGGCTACGAGTCGCTGTCGACGGGCGTCTGGTACGTGGCCATCGACTTCCAGCTGTTCGCGCTGGCGCTGGCACTGGTGGGCCTGCCCACGATGCTGCAGCGCTCCAGCGGCTCGCCGCCGCTGAGCGCACAGGCGCGCTGGATGCCCGTGGCGCTGGTGCTCGGGCTGGCCGTGGCTTCGCTGGCGCTCTTCAATCGCAATGCCGGGCTGGACGACACAGCCTTCTATTTCTTCGGCACCTACGGTGTGGGCATGCTGGTGTTCTGGATCGGGCGCGCCACGCGGTCCAGCACCTGGCAGAGCGCGATCGCACTGCTGGCGCTGGTGGGGGCGGGCGCGCTGGCTATCGACTGGCGCAGCCGTATCGCCACCGCGCTGTTCACGGCGCTGCTGATTGCCATTGCGCAGCGCCGCAACTGGCTGTCGCCTAAGCACTGGCCTGCCGTGGCCCTGCCTTTGTTGCGGCTGGGGCGTATGTCGTACTCGCTGTTCCTGATCCACTTTCCGGTGCTGCTTGCCATGAATGCGGCGGTTGCGAATTCCGGGCCGCACGGTGCGTGGTTCGACGCGGTCGGCCTCGTGGCGACCTTCGGCCTGTCGGTAGCTGCGGCGGCGCTGCTGTACCGCTGGGTGGAGGCGCGCCCGGCCTCGTGGCGCGCGGTGTTCACGCTTTTTGCTGCGCTGCTGGTTACCGGGCTAGTCGTTTCTCATTAAGGACAGGGGCGCCCGCGCAGGCGCACTGGCCGAATCTTCCTGAACCCGGTTGCGCTCGAGCGCCGGAGCGTGCAGTCTGCGGGCTCGTCAGCCGCTCGCATCTTCGGTATGATTGTGGAGATTTCAGTAATTACTGAAAATACACGAAACCAAGGAATGACCAAGCACTCGCCATCCCGATCGCCGCTGCGGGCTTTCGCGTCGCCTGACGTCGGCGGGGTGGTGCAGGGTGCCGCGGCGCTGTTCTGGCTGCCGCAGGCGGCGCTGCTGGCGATGGCGGTGCAGGGACTGGCTTCCGGGCGCGGTTTCGCGGCCGTGATCTGGCCCGCCGGCGCGATCCTGCTGCTTGGGCTGCTGCGGGCGGGTTGCGAGGCCTGGGGCGCTCGCCGGACCTTTGCTCGTGCACGTGCACAACTCACGGCGCTGCGCGAGCAAACGGCCACGGCGCTGGCCGGCAGCTCGCCGCTGGACCGCAGCCGCGCGCCTTCCGGCCTCGCAGCCAGCGTGCTCGCCGAGCAGGCCGAGGCTCTGGTGCCGTACCTCGTGCGCTACCAGCCCGCGCGTTGGCGCGCGACGGTGGTGCCGATCTTCATCCTGTGCGCGGTGGCCGCCTTTTCATGGGTGGCCGCGCTGGTGCTGCTGTTCGCGGCGCCGCTCATTCCGGTCTTCATGGCCATCGTCGGCTGGCGCGCCAAGGCTGCGAGCGAAGCGCAGATGGTGGAGATGGGCGGCATGAACGCCTTCCTGCTCGACCGGCTTCGCGGGCTGGCGACACTGCGTGCGCTCGATGCGGTGGAGACCACGGCGCAGCGGCTGGGCGATGCAGCGCACTCCCTGCGCCGGCGGACGATGGCGGTGCTGCGCATCGCGTTTCTCTCGTCAGCCGTGCTGGAGCTTTTCTCGGCGCTGGGCGTGGCGATGGTGGCCGCGTACGTCGGCTTTCACCTGCTGGGCTCCCTCGGCTTCGGCGCTTGGGGCCGGACGCTGAGCCTGGGCGAGGGGCTGTTCGTGCTGCTGCTGGCACCGGCGTTCTTCGAGCCGCTGAGGGAGCTGTCGGCGGTCTGGCATGACCGGGCTGCGGGCGAAGCGGCGCTGGAGGCGCTCGACCGCTTGCAGTGCAACGACCTGCCGCTGCCTGGTGCGAGCGCCTCGCTGACGCGCGCCGCGACGAGCGTGCCAGGCGGCGCGCCGACCATTGTCATCCACAACCTGCATTTCTCCTGGCCCGGCGAGCAGCAAGAGGTCTTCGAAGGCTACGAGCTTCGCATCGCGGCAGGTGAACACATTGCGCTGATGGGCCCCAGCGGCTCTGGCAAGACTGCATTGCTCTCAATACTCGCAGGCCTCGTGCCCGCCACGCGCGGCGAGATCTCGATCGGCGGCGTGGCGCTCACGGACCACACCGTGGCGGCGCTGCGCCAGCGCATGGCGTGGATGGGCCAGGCGCCGCACGTCTTCGCCGGCTCGGTCGAAACCAACGTCGCATTGGGGCGCGTGGGCGTGGACACCCCACAGGTCGCCGAAGCCATGCGCTTCGCATCGCTCGAAGCCGTGACGCAGGCGCATCCCGGCGTGACGCTAGGCGAGGGTGGCCATGGCCTGTCTGGTGGAGAAGCCGTGCGACTTGCCCTCGCGCGCGTCGCGGTGCACCCGCACGCCGACCTGCTGCTGGTAGACGAACCGACAGCGCACCTCGACACCGAAACCGCTGAGCGCGTCGCCGACGCTCTGGTGGCACTGGCGCGCGGCAAGACCCTCGTCGTCGCCACGCACGACCCGGTGCTGGCGGCTCGCATGGACCGCGCGGTGAACCTCGGCGCAGAAGCGCTGGAGAAGGCCGCATGAAGGCGACGCCAATCCACGCCACAAATTGGCGCGATCTGCGCCTGGTCCTGCGCCCCTTCCTTGCCGCGCAGCCACGTCCTCTTCTGCTCGGCTGCCTGCTCGCCGCAGTCACCGTGCTCGCAGGAATGGCGCTACTCGGCCTCTCGGGCTGGTTCATCACCGCGACCGCATTGGCCGGCCTGCACGCGGCCACCGCCTTCACCTTCGACGTGTTCATGCCCTCCGCCGGCATCCGCCTGCTGGCACTCGGTCGTACGGCATCGCGCTATGGCGAGCGACTTGTGACGCACGACGCGACCTTCGCCGTGCTCGCAGCGCTGCGCGTTCGCCTGTTCCGTGGTTGGGCAAAGGCGGAGGCGGCGCGCGAGTTGCTGATGCGCCCGGCCCGCCTGCTGTTCCGTTTGACGGCGGACATCGACGCGCTGGAATCGCTCTACCTTCGCCTGCTCGTGCCAGCCGCCGCAGCGCTCGGCGCGGCATTGCTGGCCGGCGTGGTGCTCGGCTTCATGCATGTCGCCATGGGCCTCGCGCTGATGCTCTGGCTCGTGACCGTCGGCTGGGGCATCGCGTTCGTCGTCGCAAGGCGAGCACGCCGGCCGGCCGTGCAGCGGGCGCATGCCGTCGAGGCGCTGCGCGCACGCGCAGTCGATCTCGTGGCGGGGCAGACCGATCTGGTGATGGCCGGCCGCATCGGCGCGCAGCGCCAGGCGTTGATGAACGCCGACATGCATCTCGCAAAGGCCGACCTGGCATTGAACAAGCTCGAAGCGGCGGCCGGCTTCGCCTATGGCAGCGCGGGCACCCTGACCCTCGTCGGCGTGCTGCTTGCCGTCGGCCTGCTGGTGGGCGAGGGCGTCATCGGCGCGCCGGCGGCGGCACTGGCGCTGCTGGTGGCGCTCACTGCCACCGAGCCCTTCGCGGCCTTGCGCCGCGGTGCGCTCGATGCGGGCCGCACGTGGCTGGCGGTGCGGCGTCTTGCACCGCGCATGAGCGAGGAGTCCGCCTCAACGTCAACGGCGAACGAACCCGATGCGACGCTCGCATTGCAACTGAAGCGCGTCACCGTGGTCCACGATGGCAGCCGCACACCCGTCCTGAGCGACGTGACCTTGACCCTGAACGCAGGCGAGCGCGTCGCATTGATCGGCGCGAGCGGCGCAGGCAAGTCGACGCTGCTCGCCGCCATTGCAGGCGAAATCACGCCGCAGTCCGGCAGCAAGAGCGCACAGCCCGCATGCCTTCTGACCCAACGCACCGAACTCTTCCAGGACAGCCTGCGCGACAACCTCCGCCTCGCCGCGCCCAACGCCACTGACGCCCAACTGCATGCCGTACTGCACGCAGCAGGCCTCGAAGACGAAGTGCGCTCATTGGCCACGGGCCTCGACACCCGGCTCGGCGAAGGCGGCCTGGGCCTCTCCGGCGGCCAGTCGCGCCGCCTCGCGCTGGCCCGCCTGCTGCTGCGCCCGGTGCCCCTCTGGCTGCTCGACGAACCCACCGAAGCGCTCGACGCCGCCACCGCACACGACGTGCTGCAACGCCTCGCCCGGCACGCAGGCCCACGCACCTTGCTGATCGCCACTCACCTGCGCCGCGAAGCCGCGCTCGCCGACCGCCTCGTGTGCATGCGCCAGGGCCGCATCGTCGCCGACCTGCGGCGCGGCACTGAAGCCTTCGACGCCGCACTGCGCAGCCTGCGCCCCGACTGAACACTTACAAAGAAAAACAGGCAACCCAAAAGGAAGAACCCCCATGGACCTCGACATCGTCGCGCTATCGCGCCTGCAGTTCGCCGTCACGGCGCTGTATCACTTCCTGTTCGTGCCGCTGACGCTCGGGCTTTCGATCATCCTCGCCATCATGGAGACGGTCTACGTGATGACCGGCCGCGTGATCTGGCGCGACATGACGAAATTCTGGGGCGTGCTGTTCGGCATCAACTTCGCGATGGGCGTGGCCACCGGCATCGTGATGGAGTTCCAGTTCGGCATGAACTGGAGCTACTACAGCCACTACGTCGGCGACATCTTCGGCGCGCCGCTGGCCATCGAGGGGCTGATGGCCTTCTTCATGGAGGCCACCTTCGTCGGGCTGTTCTTCTTCGGCTGGGACAAGCTCTCCAAGGTGGGCCACCTGATCTCGACATGGGCCGTGGCCATCGGCTCCAACTTCTCGGCGCTGTGGATCCTCATTGCCAACGGCTGGATGCAGAACCCCGTGGGCGCGGCCTTCAACCCGCAGACCATGCGCATGGAAGTGACCGACTTCTTCGCGGTGCTGACCAACCCGGTGGCGCAGGCCAAGTTCGTGCACACCGTGTCGGCAGGCTATGTGTGCGCCGCCGTGTTCGTGCTCGGCGTGTCGGCCTGGTATGTGCTCAAGGGCCGTCACCTCGAACTGGCCAAGCGCTCGATGACGGTCGCGGCCTCGTTCGGCCTGGCCGCCGCGCTGTCGGTGGCCGTGCTCGGCGACGAGAGCGGCTATCTTTCGGGCGAGCACCAGAAGATGAAGCTGGCCGCCATCGAAGCCATGTGGGAAACGCAACCCGCGCCTGCCGCCTTCACCGTCATCGGCTTCCCCGATCAGGAAGCGCGCGAGACGCACTACGCCATCCACATCCCCGCGGTGATGGGCCTGATCGGCACGCGCTCGCTCAACACAGTGATGCCCGGCATCGACGAGCTCGTGAAGCGCGCTGAAGCCCGCATCCGAGAAGGCCTCAAGGCGTACGACGCGCTGCAGAAGATCCGCGAGGCAGGCGGCACCGGCAAGGTGACGCAGGGCGTGCGCGGGGACTTCGAGGACAACGGCATCAACATGGGCTACGCGCTGCTGCTCAAGCGCTACGTGGACGATCCGCGCACAGCGACGGACGAGCAGATCACCAAGGCCGCATGGGACACCGTGCCGCAGGTGGCGCCGCTGTTCTGGCTGTTCCGCGTGATGGTGGGCATCGGCATGCTGCTGATCCTGCTGACGGGGACCTTCTTCGTGCTCTCTGCGCGCCGCAAGCTCGACAGCTACCGCTGGCTGCTGAAGCTCGCCGTGTTCGCGATTCCGCTGCCGTGGATCGCCATCGAGTCGGGCTGGCTGGTTGCTGAGTTCGGCCGCCAGCCGTGGGTGATCGAAGGCGTGCTGCCGACGGCTGTAGCTGTGTCGAACCTCGGCGTGAAGACGCTGCTGCTCACGCTCGCTGGCTTCATCGCGATCTACACCACGCTGCTCATCATCGAGATGAAGCTGATGCTCAAGGCCATCCGCAAGGGGCCTGAAGCCGAGCATGCACCGGACGAGGGCGACACGCTCTCGCACATTCCGCCGGCCCACGCAGGCGCGGCCATTCCTTCTCCTTCCACCGGGAGCGCAGCATGATCCTCCACACACTCCTCGACTACGACACCCTGCGCATCATCTGGTGGCTGCTGATCGGCGTGCTGCTGGTGGGCTTCGCCGTGACCGACGGCTTCGACCTGGGCAGCGGCATGCTGCTGCCCTTTGCCGCGCGCAACGACATCGAACGCCGCGTCGTCATCAACAGCGTGGGCCCGGTGTGGGAAGGCAACCAGGTGTGGCTGATCCTCGGCGGCGGCGCGATCTTCGCGGCGTGGCCGCAGTTGTACGCCGTGTCTTTCTCGGGCTTCTACCTTGCGATGTTCGTGATTCTCACGGCGCTGATCCTGCGGCCCGTGGCCTTCAAGTTCCGCAGCAAGCGCGAGTCGCCGCAGTGGCGCGCGCGCTGGGACTGGGTGCTGTTCTTCAGCGGCTTCGTGCCAGCGCTGATCTGCGGCGTGGCCGTGGGCAACGTGCTGCAGGGCGTGCCGTTCCGCTTCAGTGCCGACATGCACATCTTCTACGACGGCAGTTTCTTCGGCCTGCTGAATCCGTTCGCGATCCTGTGCGGGCTGGTGTCGGTGGCGATGCTCGTGATGCACGGCGCGGCATGGCTGTTGCTGAAGACTGCCGGGCCGGTGGCCGAGCGTGCACGCACCTACGGCATGGTTGCCGCCGTGCTCACCATCGCGCTGTACGCGCTGGCCGGTGTGCTGCTGGCAACGAGCATCGGTGGCTACCGCATCAGCAGCGTGGTCGATGCGGTGGGGCCGTCGAACCCGATGCTGAAGACCGTCGAGCTGCACGCCGGCGCGTGGACCGTCAACTACGCGGCGCACTCGTGGACGCTCGCCGCACCGGCGGCCGGCTTCGTCGGCGCGCTGGGTGCTTTGCTCGGGCTCGCGCTGCGCCGCCCGGTGCTCGCGCTGCTGACTGCGGCGCTCGGCATCGCCGGCATCATCCTCAGCGTGGGAGCGTCGATGTTCCCGTTCATCCTGCCGTCGTCGATCGATCCGCGCGCCAGCCTCACGGTGTGGGACTCGTCGTCGAGCCACCTCACGCTGTTCATCATGCTGGTGGTCACGGCCTTCTTCATTCCGCTGATCGTGGCCTACACCAGCTGGGTCTATCACGTGCTGTGGGGCAAGGTCGACGAGCAGGCCATCCGCGACGAGAGCGGCCACGCCTACTGAACGAAAAGAGGAGAAAAAAGATGTGGTACTTCGCCTGGATCCTCGGCCTGCCGCTGGCAGCCGCTTTCGCCGTACTCAATGCGATGTGGTACGAACTCATGGACGACGAGGCCGTGCGCAAGGCCAAGCTCGGAACGCCCGAGCCGCCGGCGGGGCAGGAGCGGCTCTAGAGGCTCCAGGCCTATTCGGCGGCCTTCTTCTTCGACGCTGCGCCGCCGGTGATGCGGTCCTTGAGCGTCAGCACCTTCGTCACGGTCGCGCCCATGCCCATGAGCTTCATGGCGGTTTCGGGCGCGAGCCGCTGCACGTCGTCGAACCATTTCATCAGCCGGTCGATCAGGTCGTGCATTTCGCGCATGCGCTCCTGCGCGTGGCGCTCGGCGTCGCTCGTGGGCGATTCGAGCAGGGCGTTGCGCAGCATCGAGAGCGTGGGCTCGATCTCGCGGCGGCGGCGCTCCTCGGCCAGCACGCGGAAGATTTCCCACACGTCCGAAGGCGCCTCGAAGTATTCGCGCCGGTCGCCCGGGTGATGCCGCAGGTGCACCAGTCGCCAGGCCTGCAACTCCTTCAGGCCCATGCTGACGTTCGAGCGCGAGAACTCGAGCAGCTCGGCGATCTCGTCGGCGTTGAGCGCGCGCTCCGACAAAAAGATCAGCGCGTAGATCTGCCCGACGGTGCGGTTGATGCCCCACTTGCTGCCCATCTCGCCGAAATGGGCGACGAACTGGCGGTTGAGGGGAGGGAGATCGGAGGAAGTTGCCATGCGCCGGATTGTCGCGCGGATGGCTGTAATTTCGGAAAGTCCTGAAAACTCAATCCACTGGCGCGCGCCTCCGGTACGACCCAGGTGCACCACCAGTCCATGCCTTGAAGGCCCGCTGGAACGCCGCGCTGTCGGCAAAGCCCAGCTCCTCCGCCAGCACCGCGAGCGGCACGGTGCTGGTGTTGAGCCGCACGATGGCGAGGTCGCGTCGCAACTGGTCTTTCAGCGCCTGGAACGAGGTGCCCTCGGTCGCCAGGTGCCGCTGCAGCGTGCTGACCGACATGTGCAGCACGCTCGCCGTGGTCGCGAGGTCGGCCCATGCCGGGCGGTGCTGCTGCAGCACCGCCCGCACCCGCGCGCTCACGGCCTGCTCGGCGAGTCGGGGCAGGATCACGTTGGCCGGCGCGGCCGCCAGAAAAACCTGCATCTCCTGTGCGTCGCGGTGCACCGGCGTGTCGAGCGCGCTGGCGTCGAACCACACGGCCGACAGCGGCTGGCCGAACTGCAGCGGCCCCGGGAACACCTTGGCGTAGCCGTCCGCATAGGGCGGCAGCTCGAAGCCGAAGTCGAAGCGGCGCGCCACCAGCCGGCCGCCGTGCAGCCATGCGAAGAGCCGCCAGTACACCCGCAGCATCAGCTCGTGCAGAAAGTTCTGGTGCGTGGCGGGCTGGATGTTCAGCCTCACGCCGAAGCCCGCGAGCGGGCCTTCGTGCAGCAGCACCAGCGAGAGGTCGTCCTGCAGCAGGCTGAAGGTGTGGGCCACGCGGCGCAGCGCCACCTCGAAGGTGCGCGCGCCCAGCGTGGAGCGCGTCATCAGCGCAAAGCTGCCGCGGCGCAGGCGCCGGGTGAGAAAGCCCAGTGCCTCGTCGTCCATCCGGTCCATCAGCAGTGCGAACAGCGCAACGTACTGTTCGGCCGTGATGCGCGCGCCGGTCTCGTCGAGCAGGGCGGGGGCGATGCCCGCGTCTTCCAGTGCCGTGTCGATATCGACCAGCGCCTCGCCGCCGCGCGCACGAATGCCCGACAGCATGCCGTGGACGAAGGCGATCGGAATGGTGACGGGCGGTTGCAGCATGAGTCCTGTCGATTGACGTTTTCTGCCATGCGATCGAAGCGAAGTGCAATCGCCGGGCAGCCGCCGGATTTCTACCATGCGGCTACACAAGAACGAGACGGAGACAAACCCATGTACCTCACCCAGGGCCTTCACCGGGCCGTGCAGCAGCGCCCCGATGCCATTGCCGTGCGCTTTGCCGGCCGTGCACGGAGCTTCCGCGACTTTGCCGAACGGGTCGCACGCCTGGCCGGTGCGCTGCAGCGGCTGGGCATGCAGGCGGGCGACCGCGTTGCCATGCTGTCGCTCAACTCCGACCGCTATCTCGAATACCAGATGGCCGTACCCTGGGGCGGCGGGGTACTCAACCCCTGCAACATCCGCTGGTCGGCTGCCGAGATTCTTTACTCGTTGGAAGACTCGGGATCCAGCATCCTGCTGGTCGACGAGACCTTCCGGCCGGTGGTCGAGCAGATGCGCGGCCAATCGAAGAGCCTGCGCGAAGTCGTCTACTGCGGTGACGGCCCGGTGCCGCCCGGCATGCACAGCTATGAAGGCCTGATCGACGCCGCCCAGCCGGTGCCCGATGCCGTGCGCCGCGGCGAAGACCTGGCCGGCATCTTCTACACCGGCGGTACCACCGGTTTCCCCAAGGGCGTGATGCTGAGCCACACCAACATCTGCAGCTCGGCGCTCGCGGCGCAGGCAGAAGGGCTGGCCCCGGCGGGCGGCTGCTACCTGCATGCCGCGCCGATGTTCCACCTGGCTGACATGGGCCTGGCCACGCCGCACTGGTTTGCGGGCAACACGCACGCGATCATTCCGATGTTCACGCCCGAGGGCGTGCTCAACGCCATCGAGCGCGACCACGTCACCAGCCTGCTGCTGGTGCCCACCATGATCCAGATGCTGGTGGACCACCCCGCCATGCGGGAGCCGCGCGACCTGAGCAGCCTGAAGAACATCACCTACGGTGCCTCGCCAATCTCCGAAGCCGTGCTGAACCGCGCGATGGAGGCCTTTCCGGGTGTCGGGTTCGTGCAGGCCTACGGCATGACCGAGCTGTCGCCCATCGCCACGCTCAACCCCGCGTACTTCCACACGGCCGAAGGCCGCAAGCACGGCAAGCTGCGCTCGGCGGGCCGCGCTGCCGTGTGCATGGAAGTGCGCGTGGTCGATGCCGACGACAAGGAGGTGCCGCGCGGCACCGTCGGCGAAGTGGCCGTGCGCGGCCCCAACGTGATGCAGGGCTACTGGAACAAGCCCGAGCAGACGGCCGCCGCGCTGTGCGACGGCTGGATGCATACCGGCGACGGCGCCTACATGGACGACGACGGCTTCATCTTCGTGGTCGACCGGCTGAAGGACATGATCATCAGCGGCGGCGAGAACGTCTATTCGGCCGAGGTAGAGAACGCCATCAACCAGCATCCCGCGGTGGCAGCCTGCGCCGTCATCGGCATCCCGAGCGAGGAGTGGGGCGAGGCGGTGCATGCCGCGCTGGTGCTCAAGCCGGGGCAGGCAATCAAGCCCGAGGAGCTGATCGCGCACTGCAAGACGCTGATTGCCAACTACAAGTGCCCGCGCAGCGTGGCCATTCTCGACGCGCTGCCGCTGTCGGGCGCCGGCAAGGTGCTGAAGACAAAGCTGCGCGAACCCTTTTGGCAAGACCGCCAGCGAGGCGTAGCCTGAGCCTGTCTGTTTTCTTATTCGAACCTCCAAGGAGCCTCTCATGAGTCAGGACGTCTATGTCGTCGGGGTCGGCATGATCCCGTTCACCAAGCCGGGCGCGAACCAGCCCTATCCGCAGATGGCCGCCCATGCCACGAATGCGGCGCTGAAAGACGCCGGCATCGGCTACGAGCTGGTGCAGCAGGCCTACGTGGGCTACGTGTACGGCGACTCCACCGCCGGGCAGCGCGCACTGTATGAAGTGGGCATGACGGGCATTCCGGTCGTCAACGTCAACAACAACTGCTCCACCGGCTCGACCGCGCTGTTCCTCGCGCGCCAGGCCGTGGCCAGCGGTGCCGCCGACTGCGTGCTGGCGCTCGGCTTCGAGCACATGAGCCCCGGCGCGCTCGGCGCGGTGTTCAACGACCGGCCCAGCCCCTTCGACCATTTCGAAAGCATCACCGACGAGCTGGTCGGCAACGAGCAGGTGCCGCTCGCGCTGCGCTACTTCGGCGGTGCAGGGCTCGCGCACATGCAGCAGTACGGCACGCAGATGTCGACCTTCGCGAAGATCCGCGCCAAGGCCAGCCGCCATGCGTCGAACAACCCGGTGGCGCTGTTCCGCACCGTCGTCACCGAAGATGAAGTGATGGCCGCGCCCGTCATGTGGCCCGGCGTGATGACGCGGCTGATGGCCTGCCCGCCCACCTGCGGCGCAGCCGCGGCCATCGTGTGCTCGGCCCGCTTTGCCGAACGCCACGGGCTGGACCGCAGCGTGCGTATCAAGGCGCAGGCCATGACCACCGACCGGCCCATCACCTTCGAGAGCCGCGACATGCGCGAGGTGGTCGGCTTCAGCATGGCGCAGGAGGCCGCGCAGAAGGTGTATGACGCGGCCGGCGTCGGCCCGCAAGACGTGGACGTGGTCGAGCTGCACGACTGCTTCGCGCACAACGAACTCATCAGCTACGAGGCGCTGGGCCTGTGCCCGGTGGGCGGCGCCGAGAAGTTCGTGGTCGATGGCGAAAACACCTATGGCGGCAAGGTGGTGACCAATCCGTCGGGCGGGCTGCTGTCGAAGGGGCATCCGCTCGGGGCCACGGGGCTGGCGCAATGCACGGAGCTGGTCCAGCAGCTTCGAGGCACAGCCGACAAACGGCAGGTCGAGGGCGCGCGGATGGCGCTGCAGCACAACCTCGGGCTGGGCGGCGCCTGCGTGGTGACGCTCTACGAGCGCGTCTGAGAAAGGCCACCCGATGATCGACAAGAAATGGATCGGCCACGAGCTGCCGTCTTCGGTGCTGCCCATCGAGCGCAGTCGCCTGCAATTCTTCGCCAAGGCCATCGGCGAGACCGACCCCGTCTACACCGATGCCGCCGCCGCGCGCGATGCCGGCTACCCCGACCTGCCCGCACCGCCGACCTTCCTGTTCGCGGCCGAGCTCGACTCGGGTGCGTCCGACAGGTTGCTGGCCGACCTGCAGATTCCGCTGTCGAAGCTGCTGCACGGCGAGCAGGGCTTCAGCTATCACCGGCCGACCTGCGTGGGCGACACGGTGACGGTGCGCTCCACCATCACCGACATCTACGACAAGAAGAACGGTGCGCTCGAATTCGTCATCAAGACATCGCGCGCCACCAACCAGCGCGACGAACTGGTGGCCGAGCTGCGCACGGTGATCGTCTGCCGCCACTGAAGGAGCCCGCACCGATGAATGCCCTGACCTACGACGCCGTGAACATCGGCGACGAGCTGCCTTCGCTGCAGCTACCGCCTGTGAACCGCACCACGCTCGCGCTGTTCGCCGGCGCCTCGGGGGACCACAACCCCATTCACATCGACACCGATTTCGCGCGCAAGGCCGGCATGCCCGACGTGTTCGCGCAGGGCATGCTGGGAATGGCCTGGCTCGGGCGCCTGCTCACGCAGTGGGCGCCGCAATCGCAGCTTCGGCGCTTCGACGTGCGCTTCCAGGGCATCACGCACCTGGGGCATGCGGTGCAGTGCAGTGGGCGCGTGGTCGAGAAGCTCGAGCACAACGGCGAGCGCTGCGTGCGCGTCGAGGTGCTCAGCGCCAACCAGTATGGGCAGACGCGCATTGCGGGCGAGGCGCTCGTCGCGCTGCGCTGACATCAACCGAAGAAAGAACAGAGACATGACACTCAAGCTCGACGGCAAGGTCGCCCTCATCACAGGTTCGGGTCGTGGCATCGGCCAGGCCATCGCGCTCAAGCTCGCATCCGAAGGTGCGCGCATCGTCGTCAACGACCTCGATGCCGGGCCGGCTGAAGAGACCGTACAGGCCATCCGTGCTGCCGGCGGAGAAGCGGTGGCGTGCGTCGGCAGCGTGGCCGCACCGGACTTTGCCGAGCGCTTCGTCGGCACGGCGGTGAACGAATTCAAGGGCCTCGACATCATCGTCAACAACGCCGGCTACACCTGGGACAGCGTGGTGCAGAAGATGACCGATGAGCAGTGGTACGCCATGATCGACGTGCACCTCACGGCACCGTTCCGCATCCTGCGCGCAGCGCAGCCGGTGATCCGCGCGCTGTCGAAGTCCGAGACCGAGGCGGGCCGGCGCGTTGTGCGCAAGGTGGTCAACATCTCGTCGGTGGCGGGGCTGTTCGGCAACGCGGGGCAGGCCAACTATTCGGCGGCCAAGGCCGGCATCGTCGGCATGACGCAGACACTGGCCAAGGAGTGGGGCCGCATGAACGTCACCGTCAACTGCGTGGCCTTCGGCTTCATCCAGACGCGGCTGACCGCGAGCACCGCCGAGGCCACCACCGCGAACATCGAGGGCCGCGAGATCAAGGTGGGCATCAACCCGGGGCTGCTGGCGATGATGGAGCAGTCCATTCCGCTGGGACGCGGCGGCACGCCTGAAGAAGCCGCAGGCGCGGTGTACTTGCTGTGCGTGCCCGAGTCCGACTACGTGAGCGGGCAGACGCTGATGTGCACCGGCGGGCTCACGGGGGTCTGAGCATGAACATCAGCGAAGGCATTGCCTGGGACGTGGAGGAGGGCATCGGCCGCATCGTGCTGAAGCGGCCCGAGCGCGCGAATGCCCTTGGCTTGGCGAACGGGCGCGCGCTGGTGCGGGCCATCGACGAAGTGCTGGCGCAGAAGCCGCGCGTCATCCTGCTGACCGGCGAGGGCAGGGTGTTCTGCGCCGGCGGCGCCATCGATGAATTCGTGGCGGCCGGCGAGGCGTTGCCCGAGCTGGTGAGCGAGATGCTGGACAGCCTGCATCCGGCATTGCTGCGCCTGTCGAACAACCCGGCGCCGCTGGTCGTGGCGGTGAACGGAGCGGTGGGCGGCGCCGGCGTGGGGCTCGCGCTGTGCGGCGACTTCGTGCTCGCCGCCGAATCGATGAAGCTGCGCACGGGCTACGCGGCCATCGGGCTGTCGCCGGATGCGGGCGCCTCGTACTTCCTCGCGCGTCGCGTGGGGCCCGTGCGTGCGCAGCAATTGCTGATGCTGAGCGATGCCGTCGACAGCCAGCGCTGCCTGGCGTGGGGCGCCGTCGATGCGCTCTACGCGGATGCCGAACTCGCAGCCGCCGCCGAAGCACTCGTCACGCGGCTCGTCCATGGCGCGAGCGGATCGTTCGCGGCAATCAAGACCCTGTGCGCCGGTGTGCCGGGCCGGCCTTTCGATGAGCACCTGGCGCTGGAGCAGAAGCTGCTGCGCGAACGTGCCGGCAGCGCCGATGCGCGCGAGGGCGTGGCGGCGTTCGTAGCCAAGCGTGCGCCGCGCTTCACCGGTCGCTGAGGCACGGCGCCTGCATCGCATTCGCCGCGCCAGGCGGGCGGGATGCGTGCAAGAATCTCCGCGGCGCTCTTGCTTTGCGCCCAGCCCACGGAGTTTCTTCTTGAGTCTTGTCTCCACGACCTCGCTTCGGTACTTCGCCGAAGTCGTTCGCACCGGTTCGATCAGGGCGGCTTCCGAGAACCTGTACGTCGCGGCATCCGCCATCAGCAGGCAACTCGCCATGCTCGAGGACTCACTGGGCGCACCTTTGCTGGAGCGGCGCCAGGGGCGCGGCAAGGTCAAGCTCACGGCGGCCGGCGAGATCTTGATGCGCTATCACAAGAACGTCGTCAAGGAGTCCGGGCGGCTGCATTCCGAGATCGAGGCATTGCAGGGCCTCAAGCGGGGCCACGTCAATTTCGGCATGCCCGAATCGTTGACGCGCGACTTCATGCCGCAGTTCTTCTCCGGCTTTGCCAAGCGCTACCCGGGCATCTCGTTCAGCGTGAAGGTCAGCGGCAGTCCCACGCTGGCGGAGATGCTGCTCGAAGACGACCTCGACGCCTGCTTCACCTTCGGGGACATCGCGTTCCAGGATCTTTCGATGGTCTATACGCGGTTGCTGCCGCTCTACGTGCTGGTGCCCACCGGGCATCCGCTCGAGGGCTACAAGTCGCTGCGGCTTTCGGATTGCGCCGAGTACAGCCTGTCGTCGCTCGACTCGTCGCTGTGGGCCAAGCAGCAGTACGACGAGATGCTCGCGAAGGCGAAGATCCGGCCGCGCATCGCGCTGGAGACCAACTCTTACGAGCTCATGCGCAACGTGGCGGCAGAGGGCATGTGCCTCACGTTCACGACCACGCCGCTGGAAGACCCGTTCGGGCGTCCCAGGGCCGGCTCCTATGTGCCGCTGAAAGACCCGCGCGCCAGGCCGCAGCGCCTGGCGCTGTGCGTACACAAGGGCCGCAGCCTGCCGATACCGGTGGCTGCATTTCTCTCGGAACTCACGGTTGCGCTGGAAGAGGCGGAGCAGCGTGCCGAACAGGGCCGCCCCGCCGCTTGAGGCCCTGAAGCCTTACCCCGCGGCCAACTCCGCAGGCGTCCTGTACTTCTGCACGGCCGCGAACCGTCGCACCAGGTAGTCGCCCGACTTGATGGGCGCATGGCTGGGCTCGCCTTCGCCGGGCGCGAACTCGGGCAGGCAGGCCACGGGCGTGTCGTAGTCGAGGTTGAAGAATGTGGGAATCGAGTAGCGCTCCTTGCCCGTGCGGTTCGCGACGCGGTGCCTGTTGGACACGTAGACGTCGTTGGTCCACACCTTCACCAGGTCGCCCAGGTTGATGACCAGCGTTCCTTCAACGTAGGGCGCGGCCACCCATTCCCCACCGCGTGTGCACAGTTCGAGGCCGCCGATAGGGTCTTGCGCCAGCACGGTCAGCATGCCGTAGTCGGTGTGCGCGGCGGCACCGAGTTCCAGGTTGGTGAACGACTCCTGCGGCGGGTAGTGAAAGAGCCGCGACTGCACCATCGGCTTGGTGGCGTACTGCAGGAAGAAGCCTTCGTCCTTGCCGACGGCCGAGGCGAAGATCTTCAGCAGATTGCGGCCGAGCTCGATGGTGGCGTTGAAGTACGCCATGGCCGCGGGCTCGAGCCAGGGCTTGTCGGCGGGCCAGCGGTTGGGACCGTGCAGCGGCCGCCCGTTTGCCACGTCGGGGTCCGTCAGCGGCAGGTCCATGCCGAGTTCGTAGCTCTCCTTCAGGTCCGGCTTGTGGCCCGGATGCTGCGTGACGCCCATGGGCATGAAGCCGCGCCGGAAGCGCTCGTCGATGCGGTCTTTCAGTCGCTCCTCCATCGGCAGCGACATGTAGCGGCGGGTGGCGTCGAACACGGTGTCGATCACGGCCTGCGGCACCCCGTGGTTCCTGACATAGAAGAAACCGGTGTTGGTGCATGCGGCCTTGAACTGCTCGACCACCGGCCCGATCGGGCCGCCGGCCAGCCACGGGCCCAGGTCGAGAATCGGCATTTCCTGCGCGGAGGCCCTGCGGGGTGCCTCGAGCTTCTGTTCGTCTTGGATCATTGCGTTGCTCCTTTGTAGGGGTTGTGTTGTTGCTTCATGTGCCGCGAGACAGGTCGGTGAACGCGTCCGCCCAGAACACCACGCGCCGCGCAATCGCCTTCATCAGGCCGTGCAGCACGATGCCGATGGCCGAGAGAACGATGAGGATCGCGAACATGCCCGCCGCGTCCATCGAGAAGTTGCGCTGCAGGATGAGATAGCCCAGCCCGGCCTGGGCGCCAACGAACTCGCCCACGATCGCGCCGATCACGGCCAGCACGATGCCGATGTCCAGCCCCGCGAACACATACGGCAGCGCGTGCGGCAGCCGGACCATGCGGAACACATGCCAGGAAGACGCCGTGAATGCGCGCATCAGGTCGATCTGATCCCTGGGCGCCGAGCGAAGCCCCACGATCGTGTTGGCGAGCACCGGAAAGAACACGATGGTCGCGGTGATCACGACCTTCGACGTTGTGTCGAAGCCGAACCACAGCACGAACAGCGGCGCCACGGCCACCTTGGGCACGGTCTGGAACGCGACAACGTACGGGTAGAGCACCAGTTCGAGCAGCGCGCTCTGGCCGATCAGCGCGCCGAGCAGGAAACCCGCGAACGCGCCGAGCGCGAAGCCCGCAAGAATCTCGTAGAGCGTCACCCACAGGTGCGGCCACACCTCGCCCGACTGGAAGACGTCATAGATGGAGCGGGCCACGCCCGCGGGCCCCGGGAAGATCAGGTGCGAGATGCCCAGCGCGCTCACCACGAGCTGCCATGCGGCAATCACGGCCACGAAGACGGCCACGATCAGCGCCTTGCGCCGTGCGGGGGTGAGCCACGGCGCGGGCGGCTCGAAGTCGATGTTCTCGGTGTTCGCGGTGCTCATCCGTCGAGCCCTCCACTGGCGTTCAGGTTGGTCCGGATGTCGCGGACATGGCTGCCGAATCTCTCGGTGTTGATGAGCTCCAGCGTGCGGGCGGCTGGCAGGTCGACGTCGATGACCTTCGTGACGCGCCCGGGCCGCGGCGACATGACGATCACGCGGTCGCCGAGGAACACGGCTTCCGGAATGCTGTGCGTCACGAGCATGATCGTGGCGCCGGTGCGTTCGCGCAGCTTCAGCAGCTCGACGTTCATGGTCTCGCGCGTCATGGCATCGAGCGCGCCGAAGGGCTCGTCCATCAGCAGCAGCATCGGGTCGTTGACCAGCGCCCGCGCAATGCCCACGCGCTGCTGCATGCCGCCGGAGAGTTCGCCGGGGTACTTGGTCTCGAAGCCGGCCAGCCCCACCAGATGCAGGTAGTGGAGGGCACGTTCGCGCGCGACCTTGGGGTCGCGTCCCTGGATCTGCGCGGGCACCAGCACGTTGTCGAGGATGTTGCGCCACGGCAGCAGCACGGGCGCCTGGAACACCACGCCCACATCGCGGCTCGGCCCGGTGTGGCGCCGCCCGCCGAGCTCGACCGTGCCGCGGCTCGCGCGCTCGAGGCCGGCCAGGATGCGCAGCAAGGTGCTCTTGCCGCAGCCGCTCGGGCCGACCACAGTGACGAACTCGCCGCGTTCGACGCTGAAGCTCACGTCGTGCAGCGCGACCACATCCGCGCCATCCTTAGATCGGAAGGTCTTGTGCAGGCCTTCGAAGCGGAACGCCGGTACGGCGCCCGATGCTTCCTGCAGCGTCGTCCGTCTCGGCGGAAATTGAACGATTGCGTTCATGCCGGTGCCTGCCCCGCGCCGTGGGCCACCCATGCATCGATGGCGCGAAGCGCGGCGGAGCGCTGCTGCTGCGTGATGAAGGCAGCCTCGAAGCTGTTGCGCGCCAGGCTCACCATGTCGTCGCGCCCGAGGCCGAGCGCCTGTTGGCACGCGAGGTAGTTGTCGTTGACGTAGCCGCCGAAGTAGGAGGGGTCGTCCGAGTTGACGGTCACGCACAGGCCTGCGTCCATGAGCCTGCGCAGCGGGTGCGCGGCCATCGAAGGCACCAGCTGCAGCTTGAGGTTGGACAGCGGGTACACCGTGAGCGGAATGCGCTGCTGCGCGAGTTGTGCGACGAGCGCAGGGTCGTCGAGACAGGCGTTGCCATGGTCCAGGCGCTGCACCTGCAGCAGTTCGATCGCTTCGCGCACATAGGCGGCCGGGCCTTCCTCGCCCGCATGCGCCACCACCTTGAAGCCGCGTTCGCGGCAGCGGCGGAAGAACTCGGCGAACTTCGAGGGCGGGTTGCCCACCTCCGCACCGCCAAGGCCGAAGCCCAGCAGCCGGTCGTACCAGGGGCGCAGGTCGTCGAGAAGGGTGAGCGCCTCGTCTTCGCTGCGGTGGCGCTGCACGACGACGATCAGGCCCGAGCTGATGCCGTCTTCGGCCTGCGCGGCTGCCATGGCGCCGAGCACGCCTTCCATCACCACGGCCAGCGGCACTGCGCGGCTGGTGTGGCCTTGCACGCCCAGGAACATTTCCGCATGCAGCACGCGGTCGGCATGCGCGCGGCGCAGGTAGTCGCGCGTCACGTCGTGGAAGTCCTGCGGCTGGACGAGCACACGGCAGCCGTCGTAGTACAGGTTCAGAAAGTCCTGCAGGTCGGTGAAGCGGTAGGCGGCGCGCAGCTCTTCTTCCGTCTGCCAGCGGATGTCCACGCCGTTGCGCCGGGCCAGCCGCAGGAAAAGCTCGGGCTCGATCGAGCCTTCGATGTGCATGTGCAGTTCGGCCTTGGGCAGGCCCGCGACGAATTGTTCGGGCGTCATGTCACAGCCCCTTGCAGGCCTTGGCGGCCTCGATGACGGCGTTGCGGTCGAAGCGGTTGATGGCCTCGACGAAGCCGGGTTTCAGGTAGAGCATCGACTCGGGCGGCAGCGTGCGCTTGATCAGGCCGTCCTTGAGCATCGCGTCCTGCATTCGGCCGTAGGCGGCCGGGCTCATCGAGCCGATCAGCTTGCCGCCGTTCATGGTCTGTGCGTCGGCCATCGTCTGGAGTTGCGTCTGCAGGAGCGCAAGGTCCCACTTGGCGAGCGTGGCCTCGTCAGCACCCGTGGGCTTGGCGCCGGGAAAGTGCTTCCAGTGGATCTGGCGGGCGCACTCGGGATCGGTCTGTGCGAACAGCGTCGCCTTGGCCGCGCCGCGCGCGATGGCCTCGACCATGGCCGGGTCGGCGTCGATGGTCTTCTGCATCGTGGCGAAGGTGAAGTCGGGCAGCGAGCGCCACGTCGGATCGAACAATATGCGCATGTTCGCGCCCGCGTTCTGGAAGCCGGTGAGCGCGGAGCCCCAGAACATCAGCGCCTGCACGCGGCCAGCGCGCATCGCCTCCAGCGCCGGCGCGCCGGCACCGGTGGCAATGATCTGCACGTCGGTGTCGGGGTTGACGCCGTTGGCGCGCAGGTAGCCCTTGAGCAGCGGCATGCCACCCGTGCCCAGGCTGAAGATGCCGATTTTCTTGCCCTTGAGGTCCGCCACCGTCTTCACGGGGCTGTCCTGCGGCACGCCCACGCCCCAGTCGATCACGCCCGTGCCCATGAGCCCGCGCACGGCGACGTTGTTCTCGGTGTTGGCCTGGATCAGCCCGGTGGAGTTGATCTGCGCGAAATCGACGCCGCCGGCCACCATCTGCTGGATGCCCTGCAGCGAGCCTCCGGTGGTGACGATCTTCACGTCGTAGCCCTCGTCCTTCCAGTAGCCCAGCGCGATGGGCAGCGTCAGCCAGGGGTAGGTGACGTTGACGACCTGGGTGCCCAGCGCGATGGTCACGGGCTTCAGCGGCTTGTTCTGGGCCTGCGCCACGGTGGCAGACAGCAGGAGGACCAGGGCGGCGAGCGCGGCCGCAGCCCGTGCGGCAAAGCGTGCGGAGTGGGCGAAGGCGAGTTTCAGGTGGGGGGGCATGAACGATCCTGTGTTGGTCGGATCGTTGCGAGATTAGCCCTGGGAACCAATCGCTGTGGATCAATATTCCGTCAGCATTGTTCTGATTTTTCGCACATTGAATCGCCCGGTTCGCGTGCTGTTCCGGTGCGGCGTGCAGCGCCTCGTGCGGAGGCTCGTCCGCACGAGGCTGCTGTTTGCTAGTTGCTGTTGCGCTTGAACAGCTTCGCGATGCCCCAGAGCGCCGCGCCGCCCGCCACCACGGCCAGCTTGGCGAATTTGGCCAGGAAGGCCAGGGCGATGGCGAAGAGGCCCAGCTTCTTCACTGCCACGCCTGCCACCAGCGCGGCCAGGCCATAGGCGGCGACCTTGTCGGTCGAGGAGTTGAAGTCTGCGTACTTCTTGCCGTCGTCGTACTGGATCGCGCCGAGCAGCTTGCTCGCGTCGGGCTTGTACTTGTCGAGGTCCTTCGCGTTGGTGATGAGGTTCAGGCTCAGGTAGCCCTCGCGGCCCAGCGCGTAGGTGTTGTAGTTGACGCCCTGGTTGCCGTCGGTGCTGCCCTTGCGCTGGGACAGGGCCGACCACACGAGGCGGTGCGACGCAGCCTCGTACTGCGGCTTCTGCGCCCAGCCCGTGACCTCGATGGCGGGAATGCCGCGCTTGGCGCGCTCCTCGTTGGCGGCCTCGGTGCCCTCCTTCAGGCTCTTGAGCAGGTCGTCGGCGTTCCAGTCCTTCGCGTCGTCGTCCTTGATGTAGCCCTCCTTGACGAACTTCACGACGGCCATCCAGTCGGCGTCGTCGGCGGGGAAGACTACGCCGACGAAGGTGTCGTCGGTGCGGTTGCCCATGCTGCGCATCAACTGCGCGGCCGCGGGCGTCGGCACCCACACGTAGCCGGCAGGCAGCTGCAGGTGGGCCTGGTCGCGCAGCACGATGTCGGCGGGGCCGGCTTTCTGCACGGCCTTGGCGGCCTTGAATGCGGCGTCCTGTTCGGCTTCCAGTGAACTGGCGGTCGAAGCGGGGGCAGTGGTGGACGGGGTGGTTGGCGATGCGGCGTGAGCGGTGTTGTGCGCCACGAAAGCGGCGCACGCGAGCAGCACGCCGGCCGTCAGGCGGGCGGTTTGAATACGCAAGTTCTCTCTCCTCGGTTGTTGTCTGTTTGGCGAGCCGGGAGAGTTTAAGAGTTCAGGTATCGCTCCATTCATACGTCTGCTCGAGATGCCGGCGCTGGGTGGTGCTGTGCTCGATCAATTGCAGGGCCATACGAGACGTATATAATTCATATACGTTTCATATAGAGGTCGCCGATGGGCATCGTAAAAATTTCGGACTTGATGCACGAGAACCTGCGAGTGGCGGGGAACGCTCTCAGCAGGTCCATCAATGCACAGGCAGAGCACTGGATGCGGGTCGGCATGCTGACCGAGATGCACCCGGAGCTGGACTACCGGGAAGTCTGCCAACTGTTGATACAGGCTGAACTCGCGGGGGGGCTGGACATCGCTGCGGCTGTCACGACTCAACCCGGCAAGCCCCGCGCGTCCTCGAGCGGAAAACACTGATGGCTCACGGCGTTCCCATCAAGTCCGCCGAGGAGCTCGAAATGTCACGGCGTGCCGGCAGGCTTGCCGCAGAGGTTCTAGCCATGATCGAGCCCTACGTCGTGCCGGGGGTGAGCACGGAGACGCTCGACCGGATCTGCCACGACCACATCGTGAATGTCCAGGGCGCCATTCCAGCGAACGTGGGGTATCAGGGGTATCCGAAGACCGTTCTCACTTCCGTCAACCAGGTGGTTTGCCACGGCATCCCCTCGGCCGACAAGATTCTGAAGAAGGGCGACATCGTCAACATCGATGTCGCCGTCATCAAGGACGGCTGGTTCGGCGACACAAGTCGCATGTACTTCGTCGGAGCTCCCAGTGTGTTGGCTCGGCGCCTTGTGGAGGCGACGTACGAAGCAATGCTGGCCGGAATCCGGCAGGTCAAGCCCGGAGCGACTCTGGGCGATGTTGGCCATGCCATCCAGTCGGTTGCCCACCGGGAGCAATTCAGCGTGGTGCGCGAATACTGCGGGCACGGCATCGGCCAGATCTACCACGATGAGCCGCAGGTGCTGCACTATGGGCAGCGCGGGGGAGGGCTCAGGCTGGAGCCGGGGATGGTTTTCACCATCGAACCGATGCTCAACGCAGGCAAGCGCGAAACCAGGCAATTGCCTGACGGATGGACGGTGGTGACGAAGGATCGGTCTCTGTCCGCCCAGTGGGAGCACATGGTGGCTGTAACGTCCGAAGGCTATGAGGTGCTTACGCCCTGGCCTGGAGGCACAGGCGCCTACGCGCCGGTTTGATGCTGAGCCTGCTGCGCAGATCTTGAAGACCCGGTTCTCGTCAGCCAGCGGCCGAAGTGGAAACAGCCCAGCTACTCTCTCGGCGCACGCCTCTCGAAGTATTGATGCCGGTTGATCGGGCCCTCGTCAATCACGAGATGCTCATCTCCAGCGGCGTCGTCTGAAACGCCAACTGCCGCCAGCGATCACCCTCCTGGGCCCAGACCTGCATCACGCGCGAGTCGATGCGCACGGTGCCGCTGCCGTCCTTGCGCACGGCCACAAGCAACTGCCGACCCGTCATGAGGGCTGTGCTGCCCAGTACCTGGACCTTCAGTTCCGAGCGGTCGATCTGCCTGTAGTCGACGTGTGTGCCGCCCGAGCGGAAGTAGCTCTCGTAGCTGTCGGTCTGGCCCTTGGCGTGAACGTGAACAAGGTCTGGATGAAGAATCTCGCGCAGGCGCGCGAAGTCTGCGCGCTTCATGGCGTTGCATCGCTGTGCTTCGAGATCGAGCAACAGGCGTTCAGTGTCGCGGGACGGGGAAGAGGTGGCTTCGCTCATGTTGCGCTCCGGGCAGTGGGAGTTTTCGGATTCGCTCGAATTGGAGGCTGGATGCCGATGTCCCGGGAAGCTCGTTGCATCAGGACCCCGGCGTCCTCGACGCTGCATGCCACGCCATAGACCAGGTGATCCGGCCTCACCAGTGCGGCCTCGCATCCATGGCGTTCGAACCATGCGGCCAGAATGCCGTCGGCTTCGGCCAGCTTCACCACGCCCGGCGCCGTCGTCGCGGCATCGATGCACAGCAGCTGCGCGCCGAGGCTCGCCGCCGATGTCTTCAACGCCCGAAGCTCCGCCGGATCGGGCGCACGGCGCAGCACCAGCAGAAAGCCGGGCTGCAGCAGGTCGTCCATCATTTGCGGCGCAACGCCGGGCTCGATGCATCCCATGGCCTGAGGAAAGGGCGTGCCCGCGGGCAACTCGTCGCGTTCGATCAGTCCGTGGTGCACGCCGGGCAGCAGGCTCTGGCGCAGTTGCATCCGCACCTGTCCGCCTTGCTGTGCGCGCAGGCGAAGGTCGCGTTCGGCGGCGCGCACCGGGTCGCGTTCGCAGATGATCTGGCCCAGCCGCTTGACGGTCGCCGTCACGTCCTCCACCTGGGGTCCACGCTCGTCGCCATAGCTGTCCAGCAGGCTTTCGGGGGCGCGCTCCTCGAGCACCCATTGAAGCTTCCAGGCGAGATTGACGGCATCGCGCAAGCCCTGGCACATGCCCTGGGCCAGGAAGGGAGGCATCTGGTGCGCGCTGTCGCCCGCCAGCAGCACACGGCCGTTGCGCCATCGCTCGAGCACCACCGCATGAAAGCGGTAGGCCGCCGCGCGCCAGATGCGTGCGTCAGCGGGCGTGAGCCAGGGGGCGAGCAGCTGCCAGATGGCCTCGTGCGGCATCTCGCGCTGCTCGGCCTCGTCGGCAAGCAGCAGGAACTCCCAGCGCCGGTGGGTGCCCGGACCCACGACGTAGGTGCAAGGCCGTGACGGGTGGCAGTACTGGACGTTGGTGGCGGGCAGCCGGTCGAGCTTGTCTTCGTCGACATGCATGTCGACCACGATCCAGGGCTCGTCGAAGTCGAGGCTCTTGAGCGTCAGGCCCATCTGCTTGCGCGTGGGGCTGGTGCCGCCGTCGCAGCCCACGACGTAGCGAGCGCGCAGTTGTGCCTGCGTGCCGTCGGGCCTGCGAATGCCGAGCTGCGCATGGGTCTGCGACTGGCTCAGCTGCAGCACCTCGTGCCCGAGATGGATCGACACGCCGGGGAGCTTGCTGACCGCCTGGCGCAGCGAGGCTTCCAGCGCCGGCTGGTTGAAGGTGTACGACGGCGCCCACGCGAGCGGGTAGGGCGACGGCCCCATGTCGAAG
The DNA here is from genome assembly GCF_900107295.1 of Variovorax sp. YR266. Taxonomy (NCBI): domain Bacteria; kingdom Pseudomonadati; phylum Pseudomonadota; class Betaproteobacteria; order Burkholderiales; family Comamonadaceae; genus Variovorax; species Variovorax sp. YR266. The sequence goes on along the minus strand of NZ_FNPM01000018.1, from coordinate 78,489 downwards.
TGCTGGATGGGTTCGCCGTCGCTGCCCTGGTAGATCGTCGGGCGGTAGGGCGTCATGTGCGGCGCCAGCGTGCCAGCGATGCCGATCTCCTGGAACACGCGCAGTGCTTCGTGGTCGAGCGCGAAGGCGCGCGGCAGCGGGTAGATCTGCTGCGACTTGTCGAAGACCGCGACGCGCAAGCCGCGTTGGCCGAGCAGCGCGGCGAGCGTTGCGCCGACGGGGCCGAAGCCGATGATCGCCACGTCGACGGGTTCCGGATTCTGTTGGAGCATGGCTTTGTTTGAATGCATGAATAATGGATTGTGCATAAAACATGATTTCACGCACAAAGGGTTATCACTGATGACGCTATGCCGCGTGGTCGAAAAGAATGCACAAAACACGATTTGTGCATCTAGACATCAATCAGCCAGGAGACACCATGACGACGATGAAAGCTGCCCGACTGCACCAGGTCGGCTCCCCGATGGAGGTCGAGCAACTTCCGATTCCCCAGCCCGCCGCCAACGATGTGCAGGTGCGGGTGCGCGCATGCGGCATCGTGCCCAACCTCGGCAACATCCTGGCCAACTGGACGACCTGGTTTCCGGAGCTGCCGCTGCCGCCGCTGCCCGCGGTCTTCGGGCTCGACCCGGCCGGCGAGGTAACGGCGGTCGGCTCCCACGTGCACACGTGGAAGCCGGGCGATCGCGTCTACGTGAACCCGAGCCTCTACTGCGGCGGCTGTCGCGCCTGCCGCAACGGCGACCTTATCAACTGCACGCACTACGCGTTCAGCGGCTACTTCGGCTTTTCGCAGAACTCGCTCAAGCTCTACAAGAACTATCCGTTCGGCGGCCTGTGCGAATACATGATCGCCCCGCAGTACGCGCTGGTGAAGCTGCCGGACAACGTGAGCTTCAACCAGGCGGCACGCTTCGGCTACCTCGGCACCATGTACTCCGCGATGCGCAAGGCGCAGGTCGGCCCCGGCAGGAGCGTGCTGATCAACGGCATCAGCGGCACGCTCGGCATCGGCGGCGCGCTCTTCGGCCTGGCCATGGGCGCCACGCGCATTCTGGGTACCGGGCGCAACCGGGAACTGCTGGAGCGCGTGAAGGCGCTGGCACCCGATCGCATCGAGGTCTTTTCCAGCGCCGACGGCGAGGCGATCGATGCGTGGGCCAAGGCGCGCACGGACGGACTGGGCGTGGACACCTTCATCGACGCGCTGGGCCCCGGCGCGCCGCACGGCACTTTCCAGCAGGGCGTGCGCGCCCTCAAGCGCGGTGGCCGGGCCTACAACATCGGCGCCATCGCAGGCATGGTGGGCATGGACCTGCACACCATGATGGACGAGCAGCAGAGCATCGAGGGCTCGGCCTGGTTCACTGCCGGCGAGGGGCAGGACATGGCCGACATGGCGCAGGCCGGCACGCTCGATCTCTCGGTGTTCGAGCACGTGTGCTATCCGCTGGATCGCATCAACGAAGCGATCTCGGGCATTGCGAGCCGCAACGGCGGCTTCAGCAATTTCGTCATCAATCCCTGAAAGCGCGCCATGAAGATCAGACGGGTAGTGGCGGGCACGGGTGCCGATGGCAAGGCGAAGTTTCTTTCGGATGGCGCGGCGCCGCGCAGCGCCCTGTTCACGACCGTGCCCGGCTTTGCCGCGGCGCTGCTGTGGGCCACCGATGCTTCAGACAGCGTGGGCACCGGTGCCGTGGGCGACCGCACGGGCGAGGCGGGCTTCGTGCCTGAGAGCGGCGGCACCCGGCTCATGATGGTCACGTTCCCGCCCGACGCGGTGATGATGCGCGCCGACTTCGACGGTGCCGCCTTCGGCGCCGAGTTCGGCCGCCTGGTTCCCGGCCTGGCCGAGACCTTCGAGCCCGACCACCCCGGCATGCACACCACCGACAGCATCGACTACGACATCGTGCTCGAAGGCGAGATCACGCTCGAGCTGGACGACGGCGCGCAGGTGCTGCTGCGCCGGCACGAGGTGGCCGTGCAGCACGGCAACCGGCATGCATGGCGCAACCTCGGCGACAAGCCCGCGACCATGCTGTTCGTGCTCGTGGGCGCGAAGCGGGCGGGAGGCCGGGGATGAAAGACCATGCATAAAATTAATTCCATGCACAAACAAGAAACCTCCCCCGCCTACGAGCCGCCGCTGGTCGAACAGGCCTTCACCCGCTTGCGGCAAGACGTTCTGGCCGGCACGTTCGAAGCCGGCGCCAAGCTCAAGCTCGACGAACTCCAGTCCGCCTACGGCTATTCGAGCAGCCCGCTGCGCGAGGCGCTCAGCCGGCTGGCGCAGGAAGGGCTGATTCGCGCCGACGAGCGCCGCGGCTTCCGCGTGGCGCCGATCTCCGAAGACGATCTGGCCGACATCACGCGCATGCGCGTCATGCTCGACGTGCCTGCGCTGCGGGAAGCCATTGCCCATGGCGACGACGCCTGGGAGGCAGACATCCTTGCTGCGTACCACCGCCTGGAGAAGGTCGAGTCCCGCCTGAGCGACGGACCCGTCATTCTCGACAACGACTGGTCGCAGCTGCACCGTGCCTTTCATCTTGCGCTGGTGGCCGCGTGCCCATCCGTGCGCCAGCGCGTATGGGGTGCGAGCCTGTTCGACCAGGCGGAGCGCTACCGGCGTTTTTCCGCCCGCCACCGGAAGACCGCGCGCCGCAAGTCGAACGAGCACAAGAAGATCATGGACGCCACCTTGCGCCGCGACGCCGATACGGCCTGCGTCCTGCTCGAAGAGCACATCCTGAGCACGCAACGCAACGTGCTGGCCGCGCTCAAGGCAGCGCAGGCCGCGCAATCGTAGGGGCACGGCCCCTTCAACAGGAGACAGCAAGCATGCTCAAGGTCGCCCGACCCACGCCTTCGCATTTCGGAATCTTCGTCACCGACCTGGACCGGATGGTGGCCTTCTACACCGAGACCTTCGACCTCACGATCACCGATCGCGGCGAAGGCCGCACCTTCAGGAACCAGCTGGTGTTCACCAGCGCCAGTCCGGACCAGCATCACCAGCTGGTGCTGGCCTCGGGCCGGCCGGCCGAGGCGAAGTTCAGCACCGTGATGCAGATCTCCTTCGTGGTGCCGAGCATCCAGTACCTGCGCGATATTTCCGCACGCGCCGAGGCCCGGGGCGCCACCAGCATCCGTGGCCTCAATCACGGCAATGCGCTCTCGGTCTACATGCTCGACCCGGAGGGCAACACGGTGGAGATCTACGTCGACACGCCGTTCTACGTGGCGCAGCCGCACGGCGATCCGCTCGATCTTTCGAAGGACGACGGGACGCTCATGCGCGAGACCGAGGAGGCGTGCCGCAAGGACCCCACCTTCATGCCGCTTGCGCAATGGCAGGCGCAGTTCGAGTCGCGTTCGCCCGCTGCGCCTGCCGCCTGACGCATTCCGTCTTTTCCGCACACCCCTTTCAACCGGAGTTCCCATGAAGCTTTTGTCATTTGTCCATCAAGGCCGCGAAACCTGGGGCGCCGTCGTCGGCGACGGCGTCGTCGACCTCGGAAAAGCGCGGCCCCGGCATGCAGGCCTGGCCGACTACATCGCCTCCGGCGAGTACCTGCAGGCGGCGCAGCACGTCGAAGGCCTGCCGGTGGCGGCCAAGCTGGCCGACATCACCTTCCTGCCGGTGATCCCGCGCTCCGAGAAGATCGTGTGCGCCGTGCGCAACTACATGGACCATCACCAGGAGGTGCTGGCCGCCGGCATGCATCGCGAGCTGTCGGAGCAGCCGCCGATCTTTCTGCGCGTATGGCGTTCGCAGTGCGCGCACAACCAGCCGATCGTGCGGCCGCACGTGTCGGAATCGCTGGACTGGGAAGGCGAGCTCGCCGTCATCATCGGCAAGGGCGGGCGCAATATTACGGAGGCCGACGCCTTCGCCCATGTGGCGGGCTACTCTTGCTACAACGACGGCAGCATTCGCGAGTGGCAGTTCCATGCCAAGCAGATCGCCTCGGGCAAGAACTTCGAATCGACTGGCGGCTTCGGTCCCTGGATGGTGACGGCCGACGAGATCGCGCCCGGCCGCGAGCTCAAGCTCGAGACCCGGCTCAACGGCGAAGTCGTGCAGAGCAGCCACACGGGCCACATGATCTTCAGCATTCCGAAGCTCATCAGCTATGCCTCGACGATCTTCACGCTCACACCCGGCGACGTGATCGCCACCGGCACGCCGGCAGGCGTGGGCTGGAGCAAGAAGCCGCCGCGCTTCATGAAGCCGGGTGACGTGTGCGAGGTCGAGATCGAAGGCATCGGCGTGCTGCGCAACCCGATCGTGCAGCAGGACTGAAGCCCTTCGCCCGGGCCTCGGCACGATAAGCCGCAGCCTTCCTACAAGAACCATCGGAGACAAATTCATGCGGCGCAGACGATTGCTCGTCGCCGCAGGCCTTGCCATGGCCTGCGCGGCACCCCTTGACGGCATGGCCCAGGGCTATCCGGACAAGCCGATCAAGGTCTACCAGGGCTTTGCGGCCGGCGGCAACGCCGACACCATCGCGCGCGTGGTCGGCGCGGAGATGACGAAGGGGCTGGCGCAGCCCTTCGTGGTCGAGGCACAGGCCGGGGCAGGGGGCACCATCGCCGCGGCAACGGTGGCGCGTGCCAAGCCCGACGGGTACACGCTGCTGCTGGCCACGGGCGGCCATGCCGTGGCCGGCGCCCTCTACAACAAGCTCGGCTACCAGACGGTGTCGGACTTCCAGATGGTCTCGACGATCACCTACTTCCCGTTCCTGCTGGTGGTGCGGGCCGACTCCCCATACCGCGGGCTTGCCGAAGTGCTGGCCGCGGCACGTGCCGACGCGCGCAGCGTGTCGTACGGATCGGCGGGCATCGGCTCCACGCACCACCTTGCCGGCGAGCTGCTTGTGAAGAGCGCCAAGGCCGAGATGCTGCACATCCCCTATCGTGGGGATGCGGCAGCAGTCACAGCGCTGCTCGGCGGCGAAGTGCCGATGATCATCGCGCCGCCCACGGCCGTCATGGCCAACATCAAGGCCGGCAAGCTGCGGGCGCTGGCCACCACCGGCGCGCAGCGATGGAGCCAGATGCCGGAGCTGCCGACCGTGGCCGAGCAAGGCGTGCCCGGCTACGACGTGCGCTCCTGGGCCGGCCTCATGGCGCCAGCCGGCACGCCGCGCCCGATCGTCGATCGCCTGCAGGCCGAGACGCTCAAGGCCCTGCAGGCGCCGGGCGTGCGTGCGCGGCTGGAAGAGATGGGCGGCGAAGCGCGCGGCAGCACACCGGAAGAAATGACCACGATGGTGGCCGCCGAGCTGAAGCGGTGGACCGCCGTCGTGAACGACGCACACATTCCCAAGCAATGAGGTCAATTCCATGTCACTGATCGAGATCCGCAAGCGCAGTCTTTCCATCGAAACGATCTACCACGAGGGCGGTCCGCCGGCCGCGACGCCGCTCAGGCTGGCGGCTGCCTGCGCGGTCATCCACAACCCCTACGCGGGACGGTACGAGCCGGACCTGATGCCCTTCATGGCCGAGCTGCGCTCGCTCGGCACGTTGCTTGCCACTGAGTTGGTCGAGGTGCTCGGGCAGGACAAGATCGAGGTCTACAGCAAGGCCGCGATCGTCGGCGTGAACGGAGAGCTGGAGCACGGCGCGGTCTGGCACGAGGCCGGGGGATGGGCCATGCGCAGCATCCTGGGCGAGCCGAAGGCGATCGTCCCCTCGGCCAAGGCGGTGGCCACCACCGGCTACCGGCTCATGGTGCCGCTGCACTACATCCATGCCGCGTACGTGCGCAGCCACTACAACTCGATGGAGGTGGGCATCCAGGACGCACCGCGCCCGAACGAGATCCTGTTCGCGCTGGTGATGGGCACGGGAGGGCGGGTGCATGCACGCCTGGGCGGGCTCACCAAGGAGCAGGTGGCCGTGCACGACGGGCAGCGGTGATGCACACCATGAAGGCGATCCAGCTCGAGGCCCCCGGCGGCCCGGAGGTTCTGCAACTGGTGGAGCTTCCTCTGCCGCAGCCGCAGGCGGGCGAAGTGCGCGTCAAGGCGATGGCCATCGGCGCCGGCGGCCCCGACGTGCTGATCCGCAACGGCACCTACAAGTGGATGCCGCCCATGCCGGCGATTCCCGGCAACGAGATGGCCGGCGTGGTCGATGCGGTCGGATCCGGCGTCACGGCCCTACGGGTTGGCCAGCGCGTGTTCGTGAGCGCGCGGGAACTGAAGCAGCGCGGCGGCTGCTATGCCGAAGCCATCTGCGTGCCCGAGGCCGCGCCGTTCGTTCTCCCCGATGCGATCCGCTTCGAGGATGCTGTCAGTCTTGGAAACTTCCAGCTCGCACTGGCCATGCTGTCGAGCAACGGCAATTCGCCTGCGACCTCCATCCTGATTCCCGGCGCGGCGGGTGGCGTTGCCACGGCGTTGGTGCAGGTGGCGCGCGATCGCGGCCTGCATGTGATCGGGACGGCCTCGACGCCGGAAAAGAAAGACTTCGCGCTGGCCAATGGCGCGCACGAAGTCGTCGAGAGCGATCCTCAGGGACTGACCGAGAAGGTCATGCAGCTTACCGGCGGGCGCGGCGTCGACCTGGCCTTCGACCATCTCGGAGGCGCGCACTTCATCGCCTGCCTGCGCGCCCTGGCGCCGTTCGGAATGGCGGTTTCCTACAACATCGTCACCGGCCCGCCGGCGGGTGATGTGTTCGAGGAGCTTCGCAAGTTGCTGGGCAAGAGCCTGGCGGTACGCACTTTTTCGATTCACTCCATCGACGCCGATGCCACTCAACGGCGCGGGCTGATGGAGTCGGCCATTGCCCTCATGGCCGCGGGCCGCGTGCGTGCGCCCAAGGCTGCGCTTTTTGCGCTTGAAGACGCGCGCCGCGTGCACGAGTTGCTCGACAGCGGAGGCATGCTGGGCAAGAGCGTGTTGCTCCCTGCGGCAATACGGGGGCGCTGATTCTGGGCAGACTGTTCCTGCGATGGAAGAGCACGACCGAGGTTCATCAATCGCTGGAAGGCGCGCATGAGCACGCCGTCGCGGTGTGTGTGGCGCAGCGAGTTTCGACGCCCCTGTGCGGTGTGCGGCCCGCCTCGATCTGCGTCAGATCCAGCAGGCCCGTCAACAGCCGATCGGCGTCGAGATCGGCGCGATTAGCCGGGAGGGTTCAAGGAACTCAGGTATCGCTCCATTTGCGAAGCAGGTTGTGATACGTGCCCACCAGCGTGCGGCGCGCCGATTCATCGGCGCCGCTCTGGTTGAGGCGCTGGATCGCGTTGTCCATGTCGAACAGCAATGCGCGGTCGCCTGCGTCGCGCACGAGGCTCTGCACCCAGAAGAAACACGCGAGCCGCACGCCGCGCGTGATGGGCGTCACCTGGTGCAGGCTGGTTGCGGGGTAGAGCACCATGTCGCCGGCTGCGAGCTTCACGGTCTGCATGCCGTGCGTGTCTTCCATCTGCAGTTCGCCGCCGTCGTAGCTGTCGGCGTCCGACAGGAAGAGCGTGGCCGACAGGTCGGTGCGCAGCTTGCGGCCGGTGCGCGGGTCGATGCGCACGCCGCCGTCCACGTGCAGGCCGAAGCGCATGCCTTCGCTGTAGCGGTTGAACATCGGCGGGTACAGCAGGTTGGGCAGCGCCGCGCTGATGAAGGTCGGATGGCGTTCGAGCGCGCTCGCCACGATGGCCTGGCATTCGTGTGCCACCGCCGAGCCTTCGTCGATCTGCTGGTTGAACTTGACCGGCGCGCCCTGGTGTCCCGCGGTGACGCGGCCGTCGACCCAGGCGTCGCCAGCCGCATCGAGGCGCGCGCGAACTGCCGCGAGCGCTTCGCGGTCGAGGACGCCGGGAATGCAGACCAGCATGTTGTGTCGAATGCTCCTGGGGAAACTCAGAGCCGGTAGGTGAGCGACAGCGTGGCGGCGCGGCCCGAGCCCGGCACCGCACGGCCGCCGTCCGATGGGATCAGCGCGTCGTAGTAATGGCGATTGGCCAGGTTGAACAGGTTCAGCCGGATGTCGTACTTGGGCTGATGGTAAGCCACCATCGCGTCCAGCCGCGCATAGCCGCCGACCTGTACGAGGTCTGTGTTGTTGGCGAAGCGCCTGGCGCTGTAGGTGGTGCCGCCGCCGATCTCCCACTCGGGCGTGATCGCATAGGTGGCCCAGAGGCTGGCTGCGTCCTTCGGCGTGTTGGCGGGCACCTTGCCGAGCGTGCCGGGCGCGATGCCGTCGATGATGGTCGCGTCCAGGTGCGTGTAGGCGCCGAACAGCTGCAGCTTGTCGGTCACGCGGCCCGCGATGCCGGCACGTGCGCCGTTCACGCGTATCGTGCCGGTCGCGCTGTAGGTGCCGTCGCTGTTCTGCGAGCGCGCATTGGTCTGCGTGATCTGGAACGCGGCAGCGGTCAGCGAGAGGTTGCCGTCGTTCAGGTCCCACTTGCCGCCGACTTCATAGGCCTTGTTCTTCTGCGGCGGCAGCGGCTGCGTGCTGCCCGTGGTGGCCACCAGCTGTTCGAGCGAGGGGTTGAACGAGGTGCTGTACGACACGTAGTACGACTGCTCGGGCGTCGGCTGCCAGATGGCGCCGGCGCGCACGCTGGTGAAGTCGACGGTCTGGCTTTCGGAGGCGAGCGTGGTCGCGGTCGGAATGCTGTTGTAGATGCTCGCGCGGTAGTGATCTTGCCGCACGCCGGCCACCAGCTTCCACTGCGGGCTCAGCTCGATGGTGTCGTTCACGTAGCCCGCGACGGTCGTCGCGCTGGCGGTGGCCAGGTTGCCGGGCAGCGAGGGCGCGGTGCTCGGCGTGTTGCCCTGGTAAGGCGCGAGCAGCGGCGAGCAGGTGGCATAGCCACTGGTGCCGCCAGCCGGGTTCAGCGCCACGCCCGCGCAGGTGCCGTTGCGGTAGTAGGCCTGGTTGTCGTAGGTGTCGTGACCCAGCTCCAGGCCCGCGAGCAGCGTGTGCTTGATCGAGCCGGTGGTGAACTTGGTGTTGAGCTCGGTGAGGTTGAACAGCGACTTGTCGTGGATCGTGCGGTCATGGCTTTGCTGGCGCACCCACAGGCTGCTCAGCGGCAGCGACGAGAACGCGGCGGCCGGCACGGCCGTGGTGCCGGTGGAGAAGGGCGTGAACACGCCCTTGGCCGACAGCGTGCCGATGCTCTGCGGCGCGGTCTCGCGCGCATCGGTGGTCACGTCGTTGTACTGCGTCTGGTTGCGGATCGAGGTGTCGGGCGTGAGCTTGTGCTGCACCACCGCGCTGAAGGCCTGGATGTCGGAGATCGTGCGGTCGTCGCTGAAGCCGTAGGCCGTGTCGCGGTCGACCTTGGCCGGGTGGCCGTTGAGCGGCGGCACGCCGTAGTCGGGCTGGTCGCGGTTGTGCTGCACCAGCGCAGAGAGCGTGACCTGCGTCGGCGTGTTGATGCCGAACTTCAGCGAGGCGTCGAGGCCGAAGTCTTTCAGCTTGGTCTGCTCGCGCGTGCTGGCGTCGCCCTGCTGGCCCATGGCCGCGATGCGGAAGGCCGAGGTGTCGGACAGCGGGCGGTTGATGTCGATGGTCGAGCGCACGAGGCCCGTGGTGCTCGCCGACACCGAGACCTCGCCCGCGGGCGTGAGCGACGGTTTCTTCGTGACTTGGTTGATCACGCCACCGGTGGAGCCGCGGCCGAACAGCATCGACGACGGGCCCATCAGCACCTCGACCGATTCGAGCGCGAAGGTGTCGCGGTAGTACTGGGCGCGGTCGCGGGCGCCGTCCAGGTAGATGTCGGTGCGCGCCGAGAAGCCGTTGAGGTTGATGTTCGTGCCGATCTGCCCGCCCTCGGCGCCGCCGATCGTCAGGCCCGGCACGTTGCGCAGCGCGCTTGCGAGCGAGGTCGCGCCCTGGGACTGCATTACGGCCTGGTTGATGACGGTGACGGATTGCGGCGCATCGCGCAGGTCGGCCGGCAGGCGGTTCAGCGAAGACGGGTTGGCGCCGAAGCCGGTCTTGTCCTGTGCGCCCTGAACCTGCACTTCGCGCAGCGTGGCGGGGACGGAGGTGCCGGGGGCAGGCGCAGGCGCAGCGGAGGGCGAGGAAGCCGCGGGCTGCGCGGCTTGCTGGGCGAATGCGGTGGGGAGAGACGAGGCGCACAGGCCGATCAGGGCGAGTGCGATGGGCGTGCGGCGACGCATCGGGCGAGTGGAGCGGGTCATCGTGAGTGCCTTGGAGACGATGCAAACGAAAGCAGCATCGGCCGGCATTCTGGCTGCGAATGACTCTTGTTTGAAGTATTCCTCGCCGGGTGTTTGGCTGAGGAGACAGCCTCCTGTCTTTACGTGCGAGGTCAGGTGGAAGGCAGGTTTCTCTGGCCGCCATGGTTGCGTGAAATCAACGCCGGGCCTCGCGCCCGTTCTTTTTTGTAACGGCCCTGCGGCACACTGTCGGGCCGTAGATGTCCCGCAAACAGCTTCTTTTTCGATGACGACCTCCACCACCTCGCTCCAGATTTCCGCAGAACACGTGCGTAGCGCGATCCGCGCTGCCACCACCGGCCTCGTCGGCCGCGAGCAACTGGCGGAGCTGATCGTGCTCTCTGCCGTGGCACAGGAGCATCTGCTCGTGGTCGGCCCACCCGGCACCGCGAAGAGCGCGGTGGTACGGCGCGTGGCACAGAGCCTGGGTGGCCGCTATTTCGAATACCTGCTGGGCCGTTTCACCGAACCGTCCGAACTGTTCGGTCCGGTCGATCTGAACAAGCTGCGCGCCGGCACCGTCGAAACCGACGTGAGCGGCATGCTGCCCGAGGCAGACGTCGCCTTCCTCGACGAGGTGTTCCTTGGCTCCACCGCCATCCTCAACACGCTGCTGGGCGTACTCAACGAGCGGCGCTTCCGGCGCGGCCACACGCAGCTGCATTGCCCACTGCGCGTGTGCGTAGGCGCGGCCAATGCGCTGCCCGACGACGAAGGGCTCGCCGCCTTCGGCGATCGCTTTCTGCTGCACGTATTCATCGAGCCGCTGCCCGATCACCAGCTCGAAGCGATGCTGAGCGGCGGCTGGCGGTCGGACCACGCGCCCGTGGCCACCGGCGGCGCGCTGGCCGACCTCGACGTGCTGTGCCAGCAGCTCAGGCAGGTCGACCTGGGCGGCGTGCAGCCGGCGCTGGCCAATGCCATCCGCAAGCTGAGGCAGTCGGGCGTGCAACTGTCGGACCGGCGCATCGTCAAGTCGCAGCGCTTGCTGGCTGCGGCCGCCGTGCTGGCGGGCCGGCTCGAAACCACAGAGGCCGATCTCTGGCCATTGCTCTACGTGCTGCCAACGCAGGAGGCGCAACAGAGCGCGCGCGACGTGTTGCGCGACGCATTCGCCAACGCCACGCACCCTCATTTGCTGAGCGCGGTGGAAGAAGCCACGTTGCAGCCCATGTCGCGCGCCGTGCGGCTGGCCGAGACCGCACGCGCCTGCCTTGCGGCGGAGCCCGCGTCGGCACGCACCCAAGCCGAGAGCGTGCTGCGCGAGATCGACGCCAACTTCAGTAGCGAACTGCTGCCGGAATCCCTGACCGCGTTGCGCACACAGCTCGTCGTCCGTCTGGCTGCCGCCGCATGAGCGGTGGTGCCGTGAAGCCGCTCGAATGGCGTTGGCGCCCGCGAGCCGAGCCCTTGCCTGCGCAGGCAGCGGTGGCATGGGGTGCAGCCGCGCGCGGATTGCATGAACGGCTGCTGCAACTTCCGCAGGAACAGCAGGTCGGCCTGTCCGCCATGGCCGCACGCGACCTTCTTGTGGTGACAGGCGAGGCTGATGCTCTGCCCTGGGTCGATGGCATCGCCTACGCGGGCCCGACTCCCGAGGCCCCTGGCTTGTGGCTGCCCACGGTCGAAGCGCCCGACCTGCCCCTGGACCTGATCGCGCGGAGCCTGCAGCGCGAGCACCCGAAGCGCCAGCCCTTGCTGCTGTGGCCTCGGCCGGCGTTCGTGCTGCCGCTCGACCGGCTGTTGCCGCTGTCGGTCGAATTGCTCGCGCGCATCGGCACGCACTGGAGCGGCGCCCGCGCATGAGCACGACCACCGAACTTCCCGATGCCCTGAAGCCATGGAGCCCCTGGCTCGCCTGGTTCGCGCCCGAGATGGCTGCCGAGCTCGGTGCACTGGTGCAGCGCATGCAGCCGCTGCTGGGCCGCTTCCGTGGCCAGACGCGCGGCGGCGTACCCGAGCCCGACGGGCTCGACGACCTGCGCCGCCGCGGCCCCTACGAGCGCTTGCTTGCTACCGAGTGGTTGCTGGCCGACGAACTGCCCGACGAGTTTTTGCGTCGTGCCGCCTCCAGCGAGCACCTGTTCCTGGCGCCGCGCCCGCGGGCACGCGAGGCCGAGAAGAGCATCGTCGCGATCTTCGATGCCGGGCCGCGGCAGTTCGGTGCGCCGCGGCTCGGGCAGCTCGCGCTCTGGATCCTTCTGGCAAGGCGCGCGGAGCAGATCGGCGGCGTGTTCCAGTGGGGCGTGCTGCAGTTGCCGGGCGGCCTCGATGGCGCGGACGATGTTCGGCAACTGCGCTCGCTGCTCAAGGCGCGCGACTTCGACGTCGGCACCTCCGCGCACGTGAGCGCCTGGCGCGAGGTGCTGGCCGAAATGGAGCACGCACCGGGGGAAAGCTGGCTTGTTGGCTCGGCATCGGCGGAGCAAGCCGTGGATGAGCGCTGGACCAGCCACCGCGTGTGCCTGCAGCGCGCAGTGCTGGGCGACGTGCTCGATGTGTCGCTGAGCGACCGTGGCGGGCTGCGGCGTGCGCAACTGCCGCTGCCGTCAGCGAAGGTCGGCGTGCCTCTGCTGCGTGGCGAGTTCACGCAGAGGGCACCGGACACGTTGCACCGGCGTCATAGCGGCCGCATTTCGCTGCAGCGGCCACCGATCATTTCCCCGTCTGGCACGCACGTGGCGGTGCAACTGCTCGACGAACCCGGCCTGCTGGTGTTCGTCGTGCCAGGTGCGAAGCAGCGCAAGGCGGCCAAGCCCAAGTACCAGTACTGGGGACAGGCGCTCGTGCCGCTGGCGGTCATGCTCCTGGGCAAGCGCACGGGGGCGTTGCTGAGCCATGAACGCTCGATGTATTTCTGGCAGGTGCCCGGGCTCGGCAACTTCGCCGCGCCCGACGCCGAGGAGTTTCGCGCGCCGCCGGGGCTGGCAGTCTGGCTGCCCTCCGCATGGCTGCACGACAGGCAGCACCAGCGCGTTTGCATGATCGACCGAGACAGCAAGCTCGTGATCTGGAACATGACGCCGGGTGTCAGGCCGGACCCCGAGGCCGGCGCACCGACGTTGGTCGAGAGCAAGGTCGTCGGCATGCTGCAGTGGTCGGAACTCGGCGTGGTCTACGCAGCCGTCCATGACAACCAACTGGTGCTGCGGCGCTTGGGTGCGACAGACGGGCCGGAGTCGGTCCAGGTGATCTGCACCCCTGTCGCCGAAACGCGGGTGCTCTTTGCCAACGGCTGGCAGTGGCGAAGCGGCTTGGGCGGCATGGCCCTGCGCGTCGCGACAGAGCCCCACGACGTCTGGCGCATCCATCAACCCGATCCGGCATCCGTCGGCGGACAGCACGGCCGGTACCCACAGAAGTGGAAGACCTTCGAGATCCGCGCTCCGCGCGCCCTGGCGCTGATCGACGACAGCACGCACGGCCGTTACGCGCTGCTGAGCCTTTCGCCGTCGCTCGACGGGCTGGACCTGCATGCGCAGAACGGAACCGAAACCATCTACAAGGCGCCCGAGCGCATCGAGAAGATCAGCGTGTGCCCCTGCACGGGCCTGGCCGTCATGCTGACCGTGCACAAGAAAATCATCGTCTACGCGGTGCCCCAGCGGGCCCTGCGTGCGGTGCTGCATGGCGAAGGAGCGAGCGATGCCAGCGCAGCCTGAGTTCCTCGCGATGCCTGCTGCACAGGTGCGCCATCCGTTGCTCAAGGGACGGCAGCCGGTGGCAGGGCTCTGGTTTCCGTCGGACTGGTTCGACGAGGCCGCGCGCGCCCACCGCATCGTCGACGCATGGCGCGCAGGCGCGCAGGCGTTCCGCTTCGCCGAAGGGGATCTGCTGCGTTTCGCGGTCCCGGTTTCGCTCGACTGCGATCACGCCACAGGCTGGCCGTTGCGTCGGGAAGGGCAGGCGCTCTGCTCCGCCGAACTCGATCTTGCCGAGCGCACCGGGTTGCCGCCGGCCGACGTCTGGCTCGTGAACGGCGGCGAGGTTCTGGCTTTGCGGATTGCGCAGGCCGAGCCGCTCGATCCGTCACTGTGGCTGGCCCTCGGCCCGGCCCTGTTCGATACCTTCGATTGCCGCGAAACCTTGCCCGAACCCGTTGTGCTCGATGCCGACGGGCACACGCTGCGCGAGGTGCTCGGTGACGCCGTGCCGCCGGCCAGTGCGGCACAGGCCGAGTTCCTCAAGGCCATGACCGAGCGTGCGCAACGGGAGAAGGTCTTGAAGCAGGTCAATGCCGGGCCGGGTGCCACCCCCGGCAGCAGCCGTCGCGACGGTGGAATGGGCATGTCGATGCGCACGGTGGCGTGGCTGGCCGGCATTGCGGCGGCGTTGTTTTTCGCGCGTGCGTTGTTCAACGCGCTGGAAAGCCCGTCGACCCCGGCGGGGGCGCAGGCCAGGGCCCATGCGGCGACCTCGCAGGTCGATGCGTCTTCGCTGTGGGTGTCGTTGACCGTATTCGGGCTGGCGGTGTTGCTGGCGTGGTGGGGACTTCGCAAGAATATCGGCGACGCGGCACGCGCACCCAGTCGTACGCCGCGCCCGGGTGCTCGGTCGCCGAAATCGCTCAAGCAGCGCGGTACCGCGCAGCTGGGCCGTTCACGCTGGCGCGACTGGATGGCCCGTCTCGCGATCACGTCGCGTCTGTCGCGTCTGCTGGGCCGCCAGCAGGCCGCGTACCTGAGTCGCATGCTGAAGATGTTCGACGACGGCGACCTCGAACAGGCACTGCGCCACGCGATTCCGCTGGGCGGCGATGCGCAGTCGCTCGGGCAGGCCTTCGGCACGCCGGGGCCGCGCAACGACCTGTCGCTGAGCGGTTCGCTGGGGCAGAACTCCAGCATCAGCCTCGGCAACGACTTCGAGGCCCATCTGCGCCAACTCTATCGAAAGACCTACGAGAAACTGGATCGCGAAGGTCGCATCGACGAGGCCGTGTTCGTACTGGCCGAGTTGCTGCAGGCACGCCAGGAGGCCCTTGACTACCTCGAGAAGCACCAGCGCCATGCGCAGGCCGCCGAACTCGCTCTGGCCTGGGACTGGCTGCCCGCCGTCATCGTGCGCCTGCTGTGCCTGGCCGGCGACTGGCGCCGAGCTCTGGCCGTGGCGCGGCGCGACAACGCATTTGCCAGCGCCGTGCTGCAGATGCAGGAACGATGGCCCGACGCGGCCAACCGCCTGCGCGAGGAGTGGGGCCAGGCGCTGGCGCAGCAGGGCGAGTGGCTGAAAGCGGTTGACGCCGTATGGCCGGTGGCCGCATTGCGCGAGCAGGCCGCCGCCTGGCTGCTGGCCGCGGAGGCCGCGGGCGGACAGCTTGCGGCTCGTGCGTTGGTGCAGCGCGCACTGCTGCTGCCAGACACCCTGCAAGCCTGCGCGGCGCGACTGCGGTCACTGCGTGACGATCCGTCGCTGCACGGCGAACGTGCGGCGCTCGCTGTAGCGCTGAATGCGGCATCGGGACACACCGACGCCTCGCGCGGATTGGTGGCCGTGCTGATGCCCGCGTTGCTGGCCGATCAGTCTCAGGGGCTGGGCCGACTGGACAAGAAAGCGCTGCAGTCGCTGATGCGGCTGAATGCCGACACGCTGCTGCAGGCCGATCTTCCGGGTGGCGAGCTACCCGGCATCGAGGCCAAACCGCTCGCAAAGCAATCGACGATGCTGACGTTCGAGGCGCCTGCTGCGGGCGTGCATGCGGTACTCGATGCCGTGCTGCTGGACGAAGGCCGCTACCTCATCGCAACCGGCGAGGCCGGTGCGGTCATGACCGATAACACAGGCCGCGTGCTGGCGCGCTTTGCTGTGCCAGCGTACCGGCTGGTCGTGGCACACAGCGGACAGCTCGCGCTGGCGTTGGCGCAGCGCGACGGCCTGTGGCGCGTGAGCCGGATCGACCTCGTGCAGCGGCAGGTCAGCGACCTTGGGTTGAGCGAAATCGACCATTTCGCCGGCGAGTTCGACGGCATTGGCTGGACAGTGGCGCGCGGGCGGCGTATCCAGGTCATCGACACGGGCAGATCCCTGCAGGACGTGCTCTGGCAGGTGAGCGACCTGCCGGGCGTGGTGACGGATCTGTTGGTCACGCGCGAGGTGGAGCAGTTCGTTGTTGACGATGAAAGCCTGGGGCCATGCCTTTGGCGCTATCAGTGTCCGCAGCGTCGCCTGTTGAGCCGTGAGCCTCTGGCGATCTCGGCCAGGGAGTTGTCGCGGCGGCTGCTGCATCCGCAATCGATTCCGCTGAGCTTGAGCGGCGAGTACGTAGAAGACGGGCGCTTTGAATTGAACTGGTTGGGGCTGGGCGGGATGAACGGCCGTGTTCGCTTCTCGACCACGGACGCCAGCGAGTTGCAGTCGTGGATTGACCGCGACTGGCTGGTGTTGCGGCCGCCCGACGCTCCGCGCGACGTGCTGCTGTATCAACTGCGTGGCGGGAGCGTGGGGGCGTCGGTTGCTTGGCCTCTCGACGCGGCGGTGCACGCCCGTCCCGTCACCAACGGCTGGCTACTCTTCGACGATCAGGGCCGCGTGCTGCACCTCGATATCGAGCGCAGCACGACGGTGGGCTTCGCCATCCGCTGACCTACTTCCAGGGCGTAGGCGCCGGAATCTCGCACACCGGCTCCACGTCGATGCTCTTGAAGTCCGCCGGCGAGACGATTTCCAGGTACTCCATGTCGGGCGAATAGTCGAACAGGAAGTGCCGGATGCCCGGGCGCTGGTGCACAACGTCGCCGGCCTCGACCAGCGTTTCCTTGTCTTCGTACATGAAGCGGGCCCAGCCCTTGACCATGATCACGATCTGGAAGTCCGCCTCGTGGCGGTGCCAGCCGGTGCCCGTTTCCGGTGCCATGTTGGCCTTGACCAGATGCGCGATCACCTTGCCGTTGGTGGCCTCGGCGATGCCAAGGTCGCGATAGAGAAAAAAGTCACGCAAACCACCCGATACGAACTCTGTGTCGCCGGGCTTCACGTGGGAGAACTGGGTGGCGGTACGGTCCAGCATGGGGCGCTCCTTCGCAGGTGGTTGTGTGGTGCGGTGCAGCACGCATAAAGCGTTCCTGGGCCGTAGCGGCTGCGCGCGATTCAGCGGCTGGCAAAACCGTCGGTCGCGCGCAGCAGCCGGTCGAGGATGCCGGGCTCCGAGTAGGCATGCCCTGCGCCCTCGATCAGATGGAACTCGGCCTCGGGCCAGGCCTTGTGCAGCGCCCATGCGTAGCGCGCGGGGCAGGGCATGTCGTAGCGGCCGTGCACGATCACCCCGGGAATGCCGTGCAGCCGGTGCGCGTCGCGCAGCAACTGGCCCTCTTCGAGCCAGGCGTCGTGCACGAAGTAGTGGTTTTCCAGCCGTGCGAAGGCCAGCGCGAAATGATCTTCGCCATGCGCTTCGGCAATCGCCGGGCTCGGCAGCAGGGTGATGGTCTCGGCCTCCCACACGCTCCAGGCGCGCGCCGCCTCGATGCGTGCCACCGGGTCGTCGCCAGTGAGTCGCTTGCGGTAGGCGGCGATCATGTCGCCGCGCTCGGCCTCGGGAATGGGAGCCTGGAACTTCTCCCACTTGTCGGGGAACATCTCCGACACGCCGAACTGGTAGTACCACCGGAGTTCTGCCCGGGTCACGGTGTAGATGCCGCGCAGCACCAGTTCGCTTACGCGTTCGGGATGCTTCTGGGCGTAGGCGAGGGCGAGCGTCGAACCCCACGAGCCGCCGAACACCAGCCACTTGTCGACGCCCGCGCGCTCGCGCAGGCGCTCGATGTCGGCGACCAGATGCCATGTGGTGTTGGCCTCCAGGCCGGCGTGCGGCAGCGAGCGGCCGCAGCCGCGCTGGTCGAACAGCATCAGGTCGTAGCGTGCCGGGTCGAACAGCCGCCGGTGTTCGGGCGAGATGCCGCCGCCAGGGCCGCCATGCAGGAACACTGCGGGCTTGGCGCCGGGCGTGCCCGCGCGCTCGTAGTAGATCTGGTGGCCGTCGCCCACGTCGAGCATGCCGCTTTCGTACGGTTCGATCGGGGGATATGGTTGGCGCAGTTCGGTCATTGGAGGGGCCTTTGCCTGTCGATGATTCAGGATGAATGGTCGCACGAAGGGGCTTTTGGGAAGCGCCGCTTGACGGGCCTGCAGGCCTTCCAGATACTCAACCGCATGGTTCACTCAGCCGCTCATCCGGACACCGACGCCCTCGACGCAGTCTTCGCCGCGCTCTCCGATTCCACACGGCGCGCCGTGCTCGAAGCCCTGGGCGAGCGCAGCCTCAGCGTGACCGAGCTGGCCGGGCCGCACGACATGTCCCTCACCGGCTTCATGAAGCACCTGCGCGTGCTCGAAGACGCGGGCCTGATCTCTCGCACGAAAGAGGGCCGCATCGTGCGTTGCGAGCTGTCGCCCCGGCCCATGCAGGAGGCCGCCGTGTGGTTGTCCCGCTACGAGAAGTTCTGGACCGGGCGCCTCGATGCACTGGCGCGCTTTCTCTATCACCAGGAGGAGACCGAATGGCGAACCCTTCCACCGGCGACGCAGAGCGCCCCTCGCTCACCCTCAGGCGGCACTACCGCGTCTCGCCCGACAAAGTCTGGCGCGCGTGGACCGACCCGCAAGCGCTGAGGCTCTGGTTCGGGCCCGAGGAGATCGTCTCGGTGCCGATCGCCGAGGTCGACCTGCGCGTGGGCGGCCGCTTCCGCGTGGCCATGCTGGCCAACGACGGCGAGACGCACGACGTGAGCGGCACGTATCTCGAAGTGGTTCCGAACCGAAAACTGGTCTTCAGCTGGGCCTGGCGCAGCACGCCCGAGCGCGAGTCGCGCGTTACCGTTCGCATCGAGCCCGATGCCGAGGGCTGCGAGCTGGTGCTGCTGCACGAGCAGTTCTTCGACGAAGCCGCGCGCGATGCCCACAACCACGGCTGGAGCGGAGCGCTCGTCAAGCTGGAGGGCTGGCTAAGCCTCGCTGCCTGAAAGAATGAAGAACACACCAGCCCCGGCCCGCGCCACGATGCGCGAATGGATCGGCCTGGCGGTCATCGCGCTGCCATGCATGCTCTATTCGATGGACCTCACGGTGCTGAACCTCGCGATCCCGTCGATCAGCGAAGACCTCAAGCCCACGGCCTCGCAGTTGCTGTGGATCGTCGACATCTACGGCTTCTTCGTGGCCGGCCTGCTGGTCACCATGGGCACGCTGGGCGACCGCATCGGCCGGCGGCTGCTGCTGCTGATCGGCGCGGGGGCGTTCGGCATCGCCTCTGTGCTGGCGGCGTTCTCGACCAGCGCCAACATGCTCATCGCCACCCGGGCGCTGCTCGGCGTGGCGGGCGCGACGCTGGCGCCATCCACGCTCTCGCTGATCCGCAACATGTTTCTCGACCCGGGGCAGCGCACCGTGGCCATCGGCGTGTGGATCTCGAGCTACTCGGCGGGCGCCGTCATCGGCCCGGTGCTGGGCGGCGTGCTGCTGCAGTTCTTTCCGTGGGGCTCGGTGTTCCTGATCGGCGTGCCGGTGATGGTGCTGCTGCTGCTGCTCGGACCCTTGCTGCTGCCCGAGTACCGCGACCCCGACGCGGCCCGGCTCGACCTGGCCAGCGTGGCGTTGTCGCTGGGCGCGGTGCTGCCGGTGATCTACGGTGTCAAGCAGATCGCGGAGCACGGCATGCATGCGATGCCGGTGCTGTCGATCGTGCTCGGGCTGGTGCTCGGAGCGCTGTTCGTGCGCCGGCAGAAGCGGCTGGCCGACCCGATGATCGACCTGCGCCTGTTCAGCCTGCCGGCCTTCAGCGTTTCGCTCGGCTCCTACATGCTGGCCTGCTTCGTGATGTTCGGCATCTTTCTGTACAACGCCCAGTACCTGCAGCTGGTGCTCGGCCTGTCGCCGTTGCATGCGGGCCTGTGGAGCATGCCGGGCGCGGGCGCCTTCATCGTCGGCTCGATGGTCGTGCCGGCACTGGTGCGGCGCATGCGACCGGCCTTCGTGATGGGCGGCGGGCTGGCGGTGGCGGCGCTGGGTTTCGGCATGCTGGCCGTGTTGCCCGCGCAGGACGGGCTGGCCTGGATGGTGAGCAGCGCGGTCATCTCCTCGCTCGGGTTGGCGCCGGTGTTCACGCTGGCGACCGACCTGGTGGTGGGCAGTGCGCCACCGGAGCGCGCGGGCGTGGCCTCGGCGATCTCCGAAACCAGCTCGGAATTCGGCGGCGCGCTGGGCATCGCGATCCTCGGCAGCATCGGCGCGGCCATCTACCGCAACACCATGGCCGATGCCGTGCCGATGGGCCTTGCGGGCCCGGCCGAGGTGGAAGCCGCCCGCAGCACGCTGGGTGGCGCGGTCGTGCTGGCCGGGCAGCTTGGCGGGAGCGCGGGCGCCGAACTGCTCGACGCGGGCCGCGAGGCCTTGCTGCATGGCCTGCGCCTCACGGCCGGCATCTGCGCGGCGGTATTGCTGTTCGTGGGCGGGCTGGTGGCGGTCCGGCTGCGTGGGGCGGCGGTAGCACTCGAAACCCCGGGTGCCGCCGCATTGCCGGAGCGTTGACGAAACCCCATACTGGGGCTTCCACGACGCGATCACCGGAGCCTTCCATGAGCAACGAACTGCGCAAGAAGCTGCATGACCTGGCCGAACTCTGCGAAAACGCCCCCGACCCGCAGACCAAGGCCATCATCGAGGCGATCCGGCTCCAGACTGCGGTGCTGAACGAACGGCTGTTCTCCATCGAGCTGCAGGTGGGCGCGCTGACCAAGCGCCTGGAAAACACGACCGACTGAGGGGCGGCCGCTTTGTAGGGATAATCCCCGCCATGAGCGGCAACACCTTCGGAACACTCTTCGCGGTCACCAATTTCGGCGAGTCGCATGGCCCGGCCATCGGCTGCGTCATCGACGGCTGCCCCCCGGGCATGGAACTCAGCGAGGCCGACATCCAGGGCGACCTCGATCGCCGGCGCCCCGGCACCAGCCGCCACGTCACCCAGCGCAACGAGCCCGACGCGGTGCAGATCCTGTCGGGCGTGTACGAGGGCAAGACCACCGGCACCCCCATCGCGCTGCTGATCCAGAACACCGACCAGCGCAGCAAGGACTACGGGCAGATCGCCCAGCAGTTCCGCCCCGGCCACGCCGACTTCACCTACTGGAAGAAATACGGCATTCGCGACCCGCGCGGCGGCGGGCGCTCCTCGGCACGGCTGACCGCACCCATGGTCGCGGCCGGCGCGGTCGCCAAGAAGTGGCTGGCCGAGAAGCATGGCATGGTGTTTCGCGGCTGCATGACGCAGATCGGCGAAATCGCCATTCCGTTCGAGAGCTGGGAGCACGTGCCCAACAACCCATTCTTCGCCCCCATCGCCGACGTGAGCGCGCTGGAAAACTACATGGACCGCCTGCGCAAGGCCGGCGATTCGTGCGGCGCGCGCATCCGGGTCACCGCCACCAGCGTGCCCGTTGGCCTCGGTGAGCCGCTGTTCGACAAGCTCGATGCCGAGATCGCCTACGCGATGATGGGCATCAACGCGGTGAAGGCGGTCGAGATCGGCGCCGGCTGGGACAGCGTCACTCAGCGCGGCACTACGCACGGCGACTCGATCACGCCCACCGGCTTCGTCACGAACAACGCCGGCGGCATCCTCGGCGGCATCAGCTCGGGGCAAGACCTCGAGGTGAGCATCGCGATCAAGCCCACCAGCTCGATCATCAGCCCGCGCCAGTCCATCGACATCAACAACAACCCCGTCGAAGTCGTCACCAAGGGCCGTCACGACCCGTGCGTCGGCATTCGCGCGACGCCCATCGCTGAAGCCATGCTGGCGCTGGTGGTCATGGAGCACGTGCTGCGCAACCGCGCGCAGTGCGGCGACGTGCAAACGCAAGCCGGCAAGACCGAGGCCGCGTCGCCGCAGGCGTCCTTCCTGTAGTGTCCGCCCCGCCACCAGTGGCCGCCGCGCGCGGCCACATGCTGGCATTCGCTGGTCTGTCGGCCAGCTATTTCGCGCACATCGGGTTCTTCAACCCGTACCTTCCCCTGTGGCTCAAAGATTTGGGGCTGCCGATCTTCACCATCAGCCTGCTGGCTTCGGTGCAGTCGATCACGCGGGTGTTCGCGCCCTATGCCTGGGGCGCGCTCAGCGACCACACGGGGCAGCGCGTCAAGCTGCTGCGCTTCAGCGCGGCGGTGGCGCTGCTCAGCTCCTTCGGGCTGTGGTGGCACGGCGGCGCGTGGTGGCTCGCGTTGGTGCTGCTCGTGATGTTCACCCACACCAGCTCGATGATGTCGCTCACCGAGGCCGCGATGGCGCAACTGGTGGCCGGCGACTGGGGGCGCTATGGGCGCATCCGGCTGTGCGGATCGGCCGGTTTTCTGCTCACGGTGTTCGTGGCGGGCGAGTGGTTCGAGCGCTTCGGCATGAAGCACTTTCCGGCCTGGGCCGCGGGCACGCTGGCCATCGTGCTGATCGCGACCATGAAGCTGCCCGACGTGCGCGAGCCACCCGCGGCGCACGACGCAGTGAAGGAGCCCATCGGGCCGGTGCTTCGCAATCCGGCGGTGCGGTGGTTCTTCGCGGCGCTGTTCTTCCAGGTGATGTCGCACTTCTCGGTGTACGCCTTCTTCTCGCTGTACCTCGATTCGATCGGCTACGGCAAGAGCACCATCGGCCTGCTGTGGGCGCTGTCGGTGGTGGCGGAAATCGTGTGGTTCTTCTTGCAGGGCCGGCTCATCGGCCTGATGCCGATGCCGCGCTGGATGCTGGTGTGCGGCATCGCGGCCGTCGCCCGGCTGGGGCTGACAGCAGGGTTGGGCGGCTGGATTGCGGCGCTCATCGTGGCGCAGTGGTTGCATGCGCTGAGCTTCGCGGCGCACCACACGACCTGCATCGCAGTGGTATCGCGCCGCTTCCCCGGCCATCTGCGCGGGCGGGGGCAGGCGCTGTTCACGGTGATCGGCTATGGCTTTGGCGGCGTGCTGGGCGTGTTGCTTGGCGGTGCGGTCGCGCAGGCTTTCGGCTATCGCACGATGTTCACGGCGGCGGCGCTGCTGGCTGTGCTTGGCAGCCTTTGTGCGTGGCGTGTGGTGAGGCTGGATCGGATGGAGCGCGCGGCCAGTAAGAAGTAGGGCCTGACGGGGAAACAATGTGTCATGGGCCTTGCATGCGCATGTCACCGCAGCTTTCTACGCTGCGAGCTTCGCAATTTCTCCTCCTTTTCCATGTCCGTTTCCGACGACCCGCGCGGCGCCCGCACGCCGCGCATTGCTTCGCCTGCCGAATCGAATGATTCCGAACAGAACAACAACACGCCGCCGCGCCGCCAGGTGCTCAAGCTCGGCGCATCGCTGCTGACCGTTGGCGGCAGCAGCGCCTTGCTCGCGGCCTGCGGCGGTGGTAGCGGCGGTTCACCCGCCTTGGGCCCGCTGCCGGCGCCTGCACCCGCCCCGGCATCGGCGCCGCCGCCCGCTCCGCCGGCCGTCGCAGCCAAGATCTCAAGCTTCGCGCTCGCCGTGATGCCCGACACGCAGTTCTATGCACGCTATGCCACTGCCGCCGAGAGCGACCAATATGACAAGCGCTTCGGCAGCGCACCCTTCGCTGCCCAGACGAAGTGGATCGCCGCCAATGCCAAGGCGCTGAACATTCCCTTCACCATCCACCTTGGCGACGTGGTCGACCAGGTCGGCAAGCCCGATCAGTGGAAGGTGGCCGATGCCGCGATGAAGGTGCTCGAAGACGCGAAGCTGCCCTACAGCGTGCTCGCCGGCAACCATGACGTGCTGAAAGATATCGACTACAGCATCGACCCCGTCGGCGGCACCGATGCCAGCCGTACTCCCGCCAACGAGCCCTACATCCAGTGGTTCGGCGCGGAGCGTGCGAAGCAGCAGGCCACCTTCGGCGCGCGCGATGCCAGCGGCTTCCACGAGTACCACGTGTTCGAGGCGCAAGGCCAGAAGTTCATGGTGCTGTCGCTGTCATGGCGCATTTCTGACGCAGGCATCGCCTGGGCCCGCCAGGTGATTGCGAAGAACCCGACGTTGCCCGTCATCCTGGTGAACCACCAGTTGCTCAACATCGCGCCCGACGGCACCAGCCCGCTCGAGACCGACTACGGCAAGATGCTCTGGGAGAAGCTGATCCGCGACAACGACCAGATCTTCATGACGCTCAACGGCCATCACCATGGCGCCGCGCATCTCACGAAGACCAACGACTTCGGCCGCAAGGTAGAGGAGATGGTGGTTGACTACCAGATGGCCTACCAGGGCGGCAACGGCCTGATGCGCCTCTACGAGTTCGACCTGACCAACAAGAAGATCAAGGTGCTGTCGTTCTCGCCGTGGGTGCCGCAGAAGCCGGCCGCCACGCTCAACAGCTTCGACCAGGCCGTGCTCACCACGCCCAACGAGGCCTTTGTCATCGACATGGATTTCGCGCAGCGCTTTGCGGGCTTCAACAAGAGCTTCGGCACCGGCAGCGCCACCATCGAGAGCTCGCTGGTGGACAAGGCCCGCGCGATGATCCTGGCCAACTACAAGGACCCGGCCACGATCGAGCAGCGGCCTGCGGCTAACTCGGACGACTACCCCAAGGTCGCGAACACGCTGGCGCACTGGCGCTTCTTTGGCGGCACGGTCAACCAGCCGGTGCTGCCGGGCACTGTGGTAGCTGACGTCACGGGCAACAACCCGCTGCATCGCGACGCACTGAATCAGGGTGGCGTGGTAGATGCTGCCGACGGCGACATCGTGTGGACGGATGACCGCCACTACCTTTCCGCCGCACCTGGTTCGGTGCGCTTCCTGAACACCAATAAGAACACGCCGCGTCTGAGCTATTTCCTCACCGACACGACTGCGCCGATCAACGCGCAGACGCTGGAAAGCGGCTACACCATCGAAGCCTTCATCAAGATCGACAAGAGCTGGACCAGCAGCAACCAAGCGTGGATGAACATCATGACGCGCGACGGCCGTCGCGGTGACCTCGCGGGCTATTCGGGCGGCGACCCGGAATCACCGCCCATGCTGTTCGCCATTTCGAGCCTGCGCGAAGTGCAGTGGGAAGTGGTGCCGAGCCCGGCTGGTACTCGCGAGCCGAAGGCCAACTGGTCGGGCGAGGTCATCGCCGATCGCTGGGTGCACGTCGCGATCGTCAACGACCCGGTGTCGCACGACACCACGATGTACGTCGAAGGCGCGCCCGTGCTGCGCAACGCGGCGGCCATCCCTGGGTTGGCCACGCTCTCGGCCACGTCGCCCTGGGTGGTGGGCGGTGGCTCGTGGGACGGTGCGCGCGCTGACGGCTTCTTCGGCAACATCGGCGAGGTACGCGTGGTGGCGGCGGCATTGACGCCGGCGCAGTGGCTCACGGCACGCAAGCCGGCCTGAGCCCCCTTGGCACGGAAAGGCCGGCTTACTGCTTCTTGCCGGCCTTTCCCGCCTTCGCTGCTGTCTTCGCGGGTCCGAAGCCAGTTTGCGCAACGACCGCCCGATGTTCGGGTAGTCGTATTCATCGAGGTTGGCCAGCGATACGCGCCCTGACGCGTGCTTGCCGCCAAAGCCCTAGCCCGGCAGCGGCCTTGTCACCGCATAGCCAAAGGCGAGCACCAGAAATAGCGCAATTCGGGCTCGCTTTTCAGTCTTCCGACCAGTGCTCACTCGTCACGGGTCGAGCCTTCTCCGGCATGGCAATTGATTCGGACCAGTAATTCATCACGCATTGCCCCTCCGCGTGACTTCCTGCACTGGCAGTGGCAGGGGGTGAACTTTATGCTGATTTAATTGGCCATCTATTTTTCGCATCGATTCTTACGATAAATCAACATTTAAAATAATTGTCAAAATGTGCAGCGGGAGGTGGGCATGAGGCTCATTGCTAAAACAATATTCTTATTTTCTAAGTCTTTATTAATTAATTGGGGCTACAGGACTGACGGGGCGTTGCAATGACACGCCGAGTAACGATCCAGACGCCCGCAGGCGAAGCGTTGCAATTCCGCCAGCTGGTAGGCCGCGAAGCGCTGAGCCAGCTGTACGCCTTCGACGTCGAGCTGCTGGGCAACAGCAACAACATCGACCCCAAGACCCTGCTGGGCAAGGCCACCACCGTGTCGGTGGAAACCGAAGGCGGCGTGCGCTACCTGGGCGGCATCGCCACCCGCTTCGGGCTGGAGCAGGAGGATGCGCGGCACTCCTTCTACCGGATGCGCCTGCGCCCCTGGCTGTGGCTGGCCACGCGGCGCAGCGACTTTCGCATCTTCCAGGGCAAGAGCGTGCCCGACATCGTGATGGAAGTGCTCGGCAGCTACGGCTACCCCATCGAGAAGAAGCTCACGCGCGGCGACTACCGGCAGTGGGACTACTGCGTGCAGTACCACGAGAGCGACTTCGACTTCATCTCGCGCCTGTGCGAGCTCGAAGGCATCTACTACCACTTCAGGCACGAAGCGTCGCAGCACGTGCTCGTGTTCGCCGATGACATCGCCCACTCGCACAGCCCGCTGCCTGGCGGGGAAGAAGTGCGCTACCACCCGCTGGAGAAGTCCGGCATGGGCCAGCGCGAGCGCATCTATGCGTGGGAGATCGCGGAAGAAGTGCGCTCGGGCCACCACTACAACGACGACTACGACTTCCAGAAGCCCAAGGCCGAACTGTCGCACCTGCGCCAGATGCCGCCCGGGCACGACCACGACGCCTACGAACAGTACGAATGGCCCGGCGGCTTCGTGCAGCACGGCGACGGCGAGACCTACGCGCGCATCCGCAACGAAGAACAGCTGAGCCAGCGCAGCCGCGTCACCGGCCGCTCCAACCTGCGCGAACTCGCCACTGGCCACACCCTGCGCCTGACCGGCCACCCCAAGGCCGACCAGAACCAGCAGTACCTGCTCGTGGGCGTGAGCTACCACCTGCAGGAGAACCTGCAGGCCAGCGAGGGTGCAGAAGGCACAGACGGCTCCGTGCAGCGCTTCGCCTTCGACGCGCAGCCCACCAGCTACGCCTGGCGCCCGCAGCGCACCACAGCCAAGCCGCGCACCCGTGGCCCGCAAACGGCCATGGTGGTGGGCCCGCAGGGCGAGCAGATCTGGACCGACCAGTACGGACGCATCAAGGTGCAGTTCCAGTGGGACCGCATCGGGCAGGAGAACGAACACTCCAGCTGCTGGGTGCGCGTGTCCACCGCGTGGGCGGGCGCCACCTTCGGCATGACCTCCGTGCCGCGCATCGGCATGGAGGTGATCGTCGACTTTCTGAACGGCGACCCCGACTACCCGATCGTCACCGGCTGCGTGCACAACGCCGACACCATGCCGGCGTGGCAGCTGCCCGAGCAGAAGCACCTGTCGGGCATCAGGAGCCGCGAGTTGGGTGGTGGGCGCAGCAACCATATCGTGCTGGACGACACGCAGGGCAAGATCCAGGCGCAGCTGCGCAGTGACCACCAGGCCAGCCAACTGAGCGTGGGGCACATCGGGCGCATCGAGGACACGGCGGGGCGCAAGGATGCCCGGGGGCAGGGCTTCGAGTTGCGTACCGACGGGCATGGGGTGATGCGTGCGGGCAAGGGGCTGCTGGTCACCACCGAAGCGCGCGCGAACGCGCAGGCGCACATCACCGACATGAGCGAGACGGTGGGCCGTCTCACTCAGGCGCGCGATCTGCACGAAGGCCTGAGCGAAGTGGCGCAAGGTGCGCAGGCCCACGAGGCCGGCGACCAGGACGAGGTCACTACGAGCCTCAAGGAGCAGAACGATGCCATCAAGGGACAGGGCGGCAATCGCGAGCAGGGCGACTTCCCGGAGTTCCAGGAATCGCACCTGACATTGGCCAGCGCCAAGGGCCTGCAAACCGTGGCGCAGGGCTCGACCCACATCGTGAGCAACGAGCACAGCGCGCTCACCAGCGGTGGCCATACGAGCGTGAGCGCGGGCAAGAGCCTGCTGGTGAGCGTGCAGAGCGCGATCCGCATGTTCGCCTCCAAGGCCGGCATGCGGCTCGTGGCGGCCGGTGCCGACATCGACATCAAGGCGCTGAAGGACAGCGTCAACGTGCTGGCCAAGCTCAACATCACGCAGACCGCCAACAAGATCACCATCCACGCAAAGGAAGAGGTGGTGATCAACGGCGGCTCGAGCTACAGCCGCTGGAGTTCGGGTGGGATCGAGCACGGCACTTCCGGCATCTGGCGCGAGCATGCATCGGTACACAGCCTCGTCGGGCCCGCCAACGAGGGCAAGCCTGCGCTGCCCAATCCGCCGCAGGTGCCGAAGGGGCAGCTCGACCTGTACCACCAGTACATCAAGCCGACTGGCGAAAAGCGCCAGGGCGTGGCGCAGGGCGACTTCACCGTGGTCGATTCGGAAGGCGGCACGCACGCCGGCAACTTCGACCGCAACGGGTTCGCGACCGTCTCGGGCCTGCCCATCGGCACCGCCAAGGTCACATTCGGCAAGGACCCCCGCGACCCGTGGGAGGAGGGGAGCTACTTCGGCACGCCCAAGGACTGGAAGGCAAAGGGTGCAACGGGCGCAGGCGCCGAGGGGGCTGGCGGCGCTGTATCGGGGCTTTCGGGCTTGACCAGCGGCTTTGCGGGCATGGCCGGTTCGGCAGGCGGCGCCGCGGGCGCGCTCGCCGGTGTCGCGGGCATGGGCAGCAAGGCCGCGAGCACGCTGGGCCAGGTAACCCAGGCGGCCGGTGTCGCGCAGCAGGCTGTGGGTGCAGCGCAGGCCATCCAGCAAGGGGGCGCCAAGGCGCTGCTCGGCCAGGCGAGCCAGGCAGCAACCGGCATGGCGATCCAGGCGGCCGGCGCCAAGCTAGGGCCGATGGGTGCGCCGATCACCGGTGTGATGAGCGGCATGGCTTCGGGTGGCATGAAGCCGGGCATTGCAACAGCTGCCGCCAACCCCGCACCGACAGGTCGAACACCCGGCTTCATGGGCTGACCCGCCGCGGCGCGCCGCGCTCCACCAACCCAACGCACAAGCTCGAAGAGAACAAGAAAAAATGGCAGGACCGGAAGCAGCGCCGACGCCGCAGGCGACGGAGCGCGAACCCCAGACGGCGGTTGCGCCACTGAACACCATCGTTACGGAAGACATCGCCGCCGCGAGCAAGGCGGTGGACGACTGGCTGCGTTCGTTCAGCGGCGGCTACGTCACGCTGGAGCGGTTGACAATGGTGCTGGGGAGCATCCCGATCGTCGGCAACATCATGGCGTTGGTGGATGTGTTCCTGGACATCATCAACATCGTCGAGAAGAAGGCCAAGGACGGGATCGACGCATTCCTGAACTGGGTCAGCCTGGGCATCAACCTGATCGGGTTGATCCCGTTGCCGATGAACATGGCGGCCGCGCGCATGAGCCTGCGCCCCACGCTTCATCTGGTGAGGCAGGAGCTGAAGGCAGCCGCCTCGAACCTGGGCGAAGCCATCGTCACCACGCTGGTAGGACACCTGAATGCGACCATCGTCGGCGAGCTGGAGGTCTTCATCGATGGCGCCATCGCCAAGCTTGGAGACATGTTGCAAGGCTGCGCAAAGCTGGGCGACAGCATCGTGGACAACCTGGTCGACATCCTGCAGCGGGTGCTGGGCCAGAAGGACATGTTCACGGTCAGTACGCCCGTCGTGGCGGAAACCAGCGTGCACGACCCGAAGACTCAGAGCACGTGGAACCGGTTGTGGGGCAGCGCCGTCAAGTACACGAAGCAGTCGGCCAACTACGCCGCCAAGGTTGCTGCCAACCGCTTGCCCGAGAGCGTGGCGGGGCAGGTCAATGGCGTGATCGGGAGCCTGCTGGACTTCAAGAAGAACTTTCGAAACCAGCTCGTGCGCCTGGCCGACAAGGAGGCGCAGGCCAGCATCATGTGGCTGCTGCACAAGCTGCTGGCCGCCATCCAGCGCAAGAAGGGGCAGCGCGGCGCGATTGTTTCGCCGAATGCCGGCGCGGTGGCCCAGAAGGACAAGCCGGGCGACCAGCTCGGGCACATCGGCAGGCAGGCGGAAGGCCAGAAAGACGCAGGCTGCAAGAATTGCCCGGCGCCTGTCGCGCTCGGCAAGTCGATCAGCCTCGTCACTGGCTGCGAGAGCTTCACCCAGACAGACTTCGTGCTCGCTGCGCCGTTGCCGATCGAATGGGCGCGCACCTACCGCAGCCAGCTCGATGCCTACGACCGCGGCATCCTGGGCGCGCGCTGGCTCACGCCCTACAGCACGCGCGTGGACCTGATGACGCCAGCCAGGGGCGAGCGCAAGGGCCAACCGAGTCTGGTCTATCACGCAGCCGACGGCCGCAGCCACGCCTACCCCTTGCTGGCCGTGGGTCAGGTCTATCGCGATCCCATCGAAGAGGTGACCGTCTCGCGTCTGAGCGAGTCGTTGCTGACGCTGGACTTCGGCAAGCCACTGCCTTTGGGCGAGCAGGGCAACTGGCGTGAGATCTACGAGCTTGTGGAAGGCCGGTCGCACTATCGGCTTGTGACGCTGCAAGCCAGGGACGGCGCCTCCATCGGCCTGCGCTATGACCATGTGATCTCGGACACGGGCGAGCAGGTGCTGAGCGACATCATCAGCAGGCAAGGCGAAGCCATCATGGCGCACGTGGGCACGCAGCCCGATGCGCGCACGGGCCTGATCAAGTCTCTGTGGGAGTTGAAGGACGGCCAGGTCGTGCGCCAGCTTGCCGCCTACACGCACGATGCAGAACGCGATCTCGTGTCCGCGAAGGACGAGAACGGCGCCAGCTGGAGCTACAGCTACAGCCATCACCTCGTGACCCGCTACACCGATCGCACCGGCCGCGGCATGAACCTCGAATA
Source organism: Variovorax sp. YR266 (assembly GCF_900107295.1). NCBI lineage: Bacteria > Pseudomonadati > Pseudomonadota > Betaproteobacteria > Burkholderiales > Comamonadaceae > Variovorax > Variovorax sp. YR266. The sequence goes on along the minus strand of NZ_FNPM01000018.1, from coordinate 47,474 downwards.
CAACGGCACCGGCGCCGATGCCAAGGCGGTGCGCGAGTGGTCCGACGATGGCAGCTTTGCACTGAAGTTCGAGTGGGACAAGAACATCCGCCTGACCTACGTGACCGATGCCTTGGGCGGCGAGACATGGTTCTACTACGACATCCTGGGTTACACCTACCGCATCATCTATCCCGACAAGCTGCAGGAATGGTTCTTCCGCGATGACGCCAAGAACGTCACCCGTCATGTACACACAGACGGCAGCACCGACGACTACACCTACGACGTCGTCGGCAACCTGCAAATGCACACACGGGCCGATGGCAGCCGTGTTCATTTCGAATACGACCGGCTGAATCGCCTGACGGGCTTGCGTGATGCCGAAGGCAGCATCTGGAAGCGCGACTACGACGCACAGGGTCATCTCACCGAAGAGATCGACCCGTTGGGTCACAAGACCGAGTACGCCTACGACAAGGCCGGCCGGCCGGCGTGCATCACCGATGCCAAGGGCGGTTCGAAACAGCTGACGTACACACCTGCTGGCCAGTTAGCCAGCTACACCGACTGCTCGGGAAAGACCAGCCGGTGGGAGTACGACAGTCGCGGGCGGCTGACCAAAACCATCGATGCGGCAGGGCAGGCCACCCGATATCGCTACACCCCGGAAGGCGAAGCTGCTTCAAGGAGCGATGGCAATCATCCGGGGCAACTCGAAGAAGTCTCTCTGCCCGACCAGACCCGCGAGCACTTCACGCATGACGCCGAAGGTCGCTTGCTCGCTCACACCGATGCGTTGGGTCGTCGTACTCGCTATAGCTACAACCGCGCCGGGCTCGTGGCCGGACGCACCGATGCCGCGGGCCAGACGCTGCAATATCACTGGGATCTGCTGGGGCGCCTGACCGAACTGCGCAACGAAAACGGCAGCCGCTACAACTTCAGCTACGACCCGGCGGGAAGACTGCTGGAGGAAACCGGCTTCGACAGGCAACGCAGGCAGTACCTCTACGAGGAATCCACCGGCGCGCTGGTGCAAGTCGTCGAGGCGCAGGCGCACACGACAGGGTTTCGTTTCGATCCGATGGGGCGCCTCGTCGAGCGCAATGCGGGCGAGGGGCAGGTCGAGACCTTTGCCTTCGATCTCAACGGCATGTTGATCGAAGCAGTCAATTCCGACGCAAAGTTGCAGTGGTTCTACGATCCCGCCGGGAACCTGACGCGCGAGCACCAGCACCATCTGGCCAGTGCGCAGACGGCAGTCTGGCAGCACCGCTACGACGAGCTCAACCAGCGCATTGCGACCATTCGCCCCGACGGCCATGTCACGCAATGGCTGACCTACGGTTCGGGCCACGTGCATGGCTTGCTTGTTGATGGACAGGACATCCTGGGCTTCGAACGCGACGATCTTCATCGGGAGATCGGTCGAACGCAGGGCAATGGCCTGAGCCAGCGGCTGAGGTACGACCCTGCCGGCAGGTTGCTGGAGCAGCAGATATCGCATGCGAAGCCGGACACCGTTGGCGCACTGAGCCTTCGCCGGAGCTATGGCTACGACAAGGCCGGTCAGCTGACCGCCATCGGGGACAGCCGGCGCGGCAATCTGAACTACAGGTATGACCCCGTGGGCCGCCTGCTCGAAGCCAGCAGCCGCCTGGGCCGCGAGACCTTTGCATTCGACCCGGCCGGCAACATCGCCGACGCCGCACGTGGCGATGCGCCGCAAGGCCTGCGCGCAGTCAGCAAGCTGTTGGACAACCTGCTGAAGGAATACGCGGGCACCACCTACCGCTACGACAAGCGCGGCAACCTGATCGAGCGCGTCAGGAACGGGAAGAAAACGGTCTTCGAGTGGAACGGCTTCAACCGCATGACCGCGGCCACAAGCGAAGAGGGCTCCACCATCTTCAGCTATGACCCTGTGGGGCGACGCATCGCCAAGCGCTCACGCGAAGCCATGACGCTGTTCGGCTGGGACGGCGACACGCTGGCCTTCGAGAGCACGCAGAGCATGGCCGGCGAGCGCGAGCGGCAGGGACGGGGCTGGAGCGTCCACTACATCCACGAGCCGGACTCGTTCGTGCCGCTGGTGCAGATCAGGCAAGCGCGAGCCGTCGCGCTGAGCTCGACCACGGACGTGAAAACGCTGATGGATGCCAATGGCGGGGAGTACGACATCGAGCAGGACCCGCTGTGGAACGGCGAGCAACTGCCGAGGCCGGGTGCCTTCGCGAAGGAGGAGATTGCTTTCTACCAGTGCGATCACCTCGGCACGCCCCAGGAGCTGACGGATCATGAAGGCCAGGTTGCCTGGTCTGCGCAGTACAAGGCATGGGGCGAGGCAAGAGAGGTCATCAGCGAAGCGGGAAGAAGAGCTGGCTTTGCCAACCCGATCCGTTTCCAGGGGCAGTATCTGGACGATGAGACCGGGCTGCACTACAACAGGCATCGTTACTACGATCCGCAGGCTGGCAGATTCATCAGCAGCGATCCGTTGGGCTTGGGCGGCGGTCTTAACACCCATGCATACGTGCCCAATCCCGTGGCGTGGGTCGACCCGTTGGGCTTGCAAGCTGCGCCTGTCAAATGCAAGACAGCCAAGGGAGGTCGTTTCGCCACGGCGGACGGCGCGGCCAAGGCGGCGATGATGCGTTACAACGACAAGTCCATTCGAGACAACGTGGAGTACGGCGGCCTGGTCTACAAGACGCCGGATGGCAAATACGACTTCACCAAGGCGACCAGGGGCGAGAAGGACACCGTCAACCCCTGGGGCCCTACGGCCAAGAGCATTCCGAAGTGCGCCCAGGAAGTGGGCTACTGGCACACCCATGGGGATCACTCGGATCAATACGGGAATCGCACAACGCGGGCCAAGGACTACTACGGAAGCAACGACTTCTCTCCCGAAGACAAGGACGCCGCCAAAGCGGGAATGCAACATGATCATCCGGACTACCGAGGCTACGTCGGCACGCCAAGCGACGGCTACAAGGGCTACAACCCGAAGGCGAATCAAACCTACAGGCTTTAAGGGCCTGATCATTGCGTTGGGAATTTTCATGAACTTCAATGCCTCTGCCGCACCGATCTTCGAAGTCGAGTCGCCGGATCAGCTGCTGCTCAATACACCTGTGGTCGTTGCATTGGGCAACGCGTACAAGCTGTTCGAGAAGACCGGGCAGGACCTGAACAACTTCAACGTTCACATCGCCGAGAGGAAAAAGGAAAACGGCGAAGACGAGAACGGAGTCAACACCATCGGCATTGCATTCACGGCCAAGCTGCCTCCGGGGCAGAAGGGGCTCGGCAACGCCAGCAAGCTGGGGCGGTCGATCACGTACATCGCCTCCAAGACCACGGGCGAAATACTCCGGGAGCAAGGAAGCCGGTAGTGACGCCCGGCACCGGGTCTGGCTCGAAAGACGTTGCGCCTGCCTGGACTCGGTGCTTTCAATTTTGCAGAGGGAGGAAGAATGAGAATGAACGAAACCATCGAAGTTGATGGTCTGGCGGCGCAGGCGATTGCGGCAGCCTGTGAAGATGCAAGGTCTTCAGGCCTGCAGCTCGCAAACTACAAGCTCGTCCTGGCCGAAGAATCCGACGACTACAGCGCGTCGTGGGTGGCGAAGGGCAAGCCGCAAGGCCATCGGGGCGCCTTGCCGGGCCTGCCCGAACCCAGCCTGCTGATCGAGAAGCGCGCTGGCCGGATCCTCCGGAAGCAGCTCTCGCGTTGAGTCGACGGCGTCATCCAAGGATTCGACATGTCTTCTCAAGTCATCATCCTCGCCCACGACATGTGGCGCAAAGGCGCAGGCGGTGCCCCCGCCGGGCTCGTGGGCCAGGCCGACAGCTTCGCTTATGCAGGGCTCGACCTGGGGCTCGCCCAGTTCGCCGCAACGACCTTCACCGGCACCAGTTTCACCGCCACCAGCTTCAAGCAGGCGGGCTGGAGCGCCTGCCAGTTCACGGGCTGTAGCTTCACGCAGTGCGACTTCGGCGGCATTTCGATCACCGGCTGCACTTTCATCAACTGCAGCTTCACGCGCGCCAACTTCGATGGCGGCAGCATCAGTACCAGCACCTTCACGCAATGTCAGTGGGACGACATCAGCTTCGCGGGCGGCCACTGGAACGACGTCGGGGTGCTGAACTGCGGCGGCACCGTGGTGCATGCGCAGGGACTGCAGGGGCGCAGCGTGGACTTCACGGGCAGCACCTTCGAGCAACTCGAGTTTCAGGGCGCGAACATCAATTGAGCCCTGACGGGCAACGCCATCACTTCATCGATTCCATGTTCATGAAAAACATCAAGACCGTCTTTATCGCCACTGCCCTCCTGGGCGCCGTCTCTCTGTGCTTGGCGCAAGCGGAAACGAAAACCACGCTGACCAAGCTGCACCAGAGTTACGAGAAGCAGGGCCGCCGCGCGCTCGGCATGCCGGAGTACGGCAAGCGTGTGCAGTTCCCGGCGGTGGTCGTCGAAGCGTCTGATTCCTTCGGCGGCACGTCGATGATCCGCGCCGCCGATGTGCGCGGCAATCAGGAACTGGCGCGCTTGACCCCGGCGGACGACGCACAGAACCAGAAGATGGGCGAGATGCGCAGCGGTGCGAAGTTCACTGCGAGCTGCGAGGTTGGCTTTGCGATGGGCTCGGCGTTTCTCACGATGAAGGACTGCGTGATTCGGCCCTGAAGCCCGCATCCGCAGCAAAGGCAACGTACCAGTTCGAGGCAGGGAGGGAAGATGGCAGGAAACGAAGGCCCGCAACAACAAGGCCAGAAACCAACTGAGAGAGAACCCCAGACGGCGGTAGCGCCGCTGAACACCATCGTCAAGGAAGACATCGCCGCCGCAAGCAAGGCGGTGGACGACTGGCTGCGCTCGTTCAGCGGCGGCTACGTGACGCTGGAGCGCCTCACGATGGTGCTTGGCAGCATCCCGATCATCGGCAACATCATGGCGCTGGTGGATGTGTTCCTGGACATCATCAACATCGTCGAGAAGAAGGCCAAGGACGGGGTCGAGGCATTCCTGACCTGGGTCAGCCTGGGCATCAACCTGATCGGGCTGATCCCGTTGCCGCCGAGCATGGCGGCCGCGCGCATGAGCCTTCGGCCCACGCTGCATCTGGTGAAGCAGGAGCTGAAGGCGGCCGCCTCGAACCTGGGCGAAGCCATCGTCACGACGCTGGTGGGGCACCTGAACGCCACCATCATGGGCGAACTCGACAAGTTCATCGATGGTGCCATCGACAAGCTCGACGGCATTCTCAAGAGCTGCGCCGACCTTGCCGACAAGATCATCGACAACCTGGTGGACATCCTGCGGCGCGTGCTGGGCCAGAAGGATTTGTTCGACGTCGCGAAGCCCGGCGCGACGGAAACGCGCGTGCACGATCCGAAGACGCAGAGTACCTGGAGCCGCATGTGGGGCACGGCCGTGCGCTACACCAAGCAGTCGGCAAACTATGTCGCCAAGACAGCCGCCAGCCAGCTGCCCGCGGGCGTTGCCGGCAAGGTCAACGGCGTGATCACGCAGATGCTGGACTTCAAGCGCCTGCTTCGCAGCCAGCTGTCGGCGCTGGCCAACAAGGAGGCTCAGGCCAGCATCATGTGGCTGCTGCACAAGTTGCGGGATGCACTGCTGCGCAAGAAGGGGAAGCGCGCGGCCATCGTGCCGCCGCAGGCGGGCGCCAAGGCAGAGAAGGACAACCCGGGCACGCCGCTTGGACACATCAGCAAGCAGGCACCGGCGCAGGGAACTTCGGGCTGCAAGAACTGCCCCGCGCCGGCACGCAAGGGCGCCTCGATCAGCCTCGCTACCGGCAACGAGAGCTTCACGCACACCGATTTCGTGCTCGCCGCGCCGCTTGCGATCGAGTGGGCGCGCACCTATGCCAGCGACCTCGATGCCTTTGACCGCGGCAGCCTGGGTGCCCGGTGGATCACGCCTTACAGCATGCGGGTGGACGTTGCCACGCCAGTGCGCGGCGCACGCCAAGGGCAGGCGAGCTTGGTGTATCACGCGGCCGACGGGCGTAGCCATGCCTACCCGCTGCTGGAGGTGGGGCAGACGTATTTCGATGCCATCGAAGAGGTCAGCATCTCGCGGCTGAACGAGAGCCTGTTGGCACTTGACTTCGGCAAGCCACTGCCTGCGGGCGAGCATGGTGAATGGCGGGAGATCTACGAGCTCGTCGACAGCAAGCAGCCGCACTTCCGACTCGTCGCGCAGCAGGCGAAAGACGGCATGTCCGTCGGCCTTCGCTACGACCACGTGATCGTCTCGACCGGCGAACGCGTGCTGAGCGACATCATCAGCAAGCAGGGTGAAGCCGTCATGGCGCACGTGGGCACCCAGCCCGATGCGCAGACCGGCTTGATCAAGTCGCTGTGGGAGCTGAAGGACGGCCAGGTCATTCGTCAACTGGCCGCCTACACGCACGACGCAGAAGGTGACCTCGTCGCCGCGCAAGATGAAGACGGCGCGAACTGGAGCTATACCTACGCGCACCATCTCGTGACCCGCTACACCGACCGCACCGGCCGAGGCATGAACCTCGAATACGACGGCACCGGCGCAGACGCCAAGGCCGTGCGCGAGTGGTCCGACGACGGCAGCTTCGCGCTTACGCTGGAGTGGGACAAGAACATCCGCCTGACCTACGTGACCGACGCGCTGGGCGGCGAAACCTGGCACTACTACGACATCCAGGGCTACACCTACCGCATCATTCACCCAGACAAGCTGCAGGAATGGTTCTTCCGCGACGACGCGAAGAACATAACGCGCCACGTGCACACCGACGGCAGCACCGACGATTACACGTACGACGAAGACGGCAACCTGCAGACGCACACGCGTGCCGACGGCAGCCGTGTGTATTTCGAATACGACAAGCTGCATCGCCTCACGGGCATCCTCGATGCCGAAGGCGGCGTGTGGAAGCGTGACTACGACGCACAGGGCCATCTCACGGAAGAGATCGATCCGCTCGGCCACAAGACCGAGTACGCCTACGACAAGGCCGGCAGGCCCGTACGGATCACCGATGCGAAGGGCGGCGTCAAGGTGCTCGCCTATTCCCCATCGGGGCAACTGCTCAGCTACACCGACTGCTCTGCCAAGACCAGCCGCTGGGAGTACGACGAACGGGGGCGTCTTGCCAAGGCGACCGACGCCGCTGGCAACACCACCGGCTATCGCTACACAGCCGGCCAGCTCGAACAGATCGTGCAGCCCGACGAGACGAGCGAGCATTTCGAACACGATGCCGAAGGCCGCCTGCTGACGCACACAGACGCGCTCGGACGAGCCACGCGCTACAGCTACACGCGCGCCGGACTGATCGCCGGTCGCACCGACGCCGCAGGCCGCTCGCTCAAGTACTACTGGGACCTGCTGGGCCGCCTGACCGAGCTGCACAACGAGAACGGCAGTCGCTACGACTTCCGCTATGACCCGGTGGGCCGCCTGCTCGAGGAAACCGGCTTCGACCGCAAGACCACGCAGTACATCCATGAGGAGACCACCGGTGTCCTCGCCGGGGTGATCGAAGCGGGGCACCGCACCGAACTCGAGTTCGATCCGCTCGGCCGTTTGAGCGAACGCCGGGCCGGCGATCAGTCGGAGCGCTTTGCCTACGACCGCAACGGCCGCCTGCTCGAGGCCGCCAACAGCGACGCACGCCTGCAGTGGTTCTACGACCCGGCCGGCAACCTGACGCGCGAACACCACCACTACCTGGAGCGCAAGCGCACGGCAGTCTGGCAGCACCGCTACGACGAACTCAACCAGCGCATCGCCACCGTGCGGCCCGACGGCCACGTGACCCAGTGGCTGACATACGGCTCCGGTCATGTGCACGGGCTGATGCTCGACGGCCAGGACATCCTCGGCTTCGAGCGCGATGACCTGCACCGCGAGGTTGCGCGGGAACAGGGCAACGGTCTGAGCCAGCGGCAGAAGTACGACCCCGCAGGCCGGCTGCTCGAACAGCAGATCTCGCGCACCAGGCCCGGCGCCATCGAGGCCACGGCGGGAGGGAGCATCCAGCGTAGCTACAGCTACGACAAAGCCGGCCAACTGGTGGGCATCGGCGACAGCCGGCGCGGCAACCTGAGCTATCGCTACGACCCGGTGGGCCGCCTGCTCGAGGCCAACAGCCGCGTCGGACATGAGATCTTCGCTTTCGATCCCGCAGGCAACATCGTCGACGCTCCGCCGACCGGCGACCCGCTCAGGCATCCAGCCAACAAGTTGCTGGACAACCTGCTGAGGAACTACGCCGGCACCAGCTATCGCTACGACGAGCGCGGCAACATGACCGAGCGCGTGCGCAATGGCTGGCGGACCGTCTTCGCATGGGACAGCTTCAACCGCATGACGGCAGCGACCGATCAGAGCGGCATCACCACCAGCTTCAGCTACGACGCGCTAGGGCGCCGGCTGTCCAAGAGCTCGGGGGAGGCCACGACCCTGTTCGGCTGGGATGGCGACGTGCTCGCGTTCGAGAGCACGCAGAGCAAGTCAGCGATTGAAGAGGGCGGTGAGCACGGCTGGAGCGTGCATTACGTCCACGAGGCGAACTCGTTCGTGCCGCTGGTGCAGGTGCGCCGGGCAAGTGCGATGGCACTGAGCGAGACGACAGATGCGAAGGCACTGATGGAGGCCAACGGCGGCGTCTACGACATCGAGCAGGATCCTTTGTGGAACGGCGAGCAGAGGCATGTGCCGCGTGCGTTTGACAGGAAGGAGATGGCGTTCTACCAGTGCGATCACCTGGGTACGCCGCAAGAGCTGACGGACCACGAGGGAAGCATTGCCTGGTCGGCGCAGTACAAGGCGTGGGGCGAGGCGCGGGAGGCGATCAGCGAGGCTGGCAGGAGGGCGGGGTTCAGGAATCCGATTCGGTTCCAGGGGCAGTATTGGGATGAAGAGACGGGGCTGCACTACAACCGATACCGATACTACGACCCGCAGGCGGGGCGGTTTGTCTCAAGAGACCCCATTGGTCTTATTGGTGGCCTCAATCTTCACCAGTTTGCGTCTAACCCGGTCATATGGATAGATCCTCTGGGCCTTGCTCGAAAGAAAGGGATCACGCCAAATGACCGAGGTACTCGGACCACCATTGAAGGAGGGAAGCTTTCCGAGCCTGCGGTCGGGTACAGCGGCGGGGCTGGCGGAAAGGGGGCGCAAAACCCTGTCGTTAAACAAATGTACGACGACGTTGAAGTCGACCAACGCTCTGAGACGCATGCTTGGTGTGGTGAGCCAGATGCACTCAGCAAAATTGCTGATGCTCATAAGGTAGCTAATGCTGATGAGCTTCGTAGCGTCGTTCAAGGGGCGACATCGATGACTGAACGAAATGATGGAAAGCTCCTACCGTACTGCCGCTCGTGCAGCATTGTTATGGGCCGGCTCGGCGTCTGTGACGGAGTAAAAAAATGACAGAACCATATAGTGAACATGAGGCGGAATTCCTCGATGCCATTGAAGATCAGTTGATGGAAAAAAACGTTCCCTTTCCCCGAATGATGAAAATGTATGCGGAATTTCTGCGTAATTGCATTCTGGCGGGACGTTTCAACGAGGCCGCTTCATCCGCGCAACTGGATAGTGTTGCTGAGCATTTGCAGGTGGCAATAGTTGGCTTGGGTCACGACAATAGTGACGAGTTACGGAGGCCGCACAGGATTGAGCTTTGGACGCTATTCGATTGTTCTGAAAAAGAAAACCCGGCTCTGGCTGCACTTATCCGGTGCGCTGTTTGCTGCTTTTACGATGAGGCTGGATGGGATCCAGACACGAGCGAAAGTGTGACCCCAATGCCGCTTTATCTCTTTCTCCTCAAGCGGATTATTCCTACTGTGGGCGTGGAGTTCTTGAAGTACGCGCAAAGGTCCTTGCTTGGTCCCTCGTTAAGTGAGTAATTCATCCGGACTTTGAGTGACTTAGCCGGCGACAGAAGTACGAACCGGCGAGGTGGTGGATGCCGCTTCGACATAGTTGGCCAACTGGTACGACCAAAGCGGCTTCACCACCACCTTCAGCTACGACGCGCTGGGGCGGCGCCTCTCCAAAAGCTCGGGTGAGACCACGGCGCTGTTCGGCTGGGACGGATACGTGCTCACACTTGAGAGCACGCAGGGCAGGTCGGTGATCGAGAAGGGCGGCGAGCGCTACATCCACGAGGCGGCCTCGTTCGCGCCGCTGGTGCAGGTGCGCCGGGCGACCGCGGTGGCGCGGAGCGAGACGACGGACGCGAGGCGCTGATGGAGGCCAACGGCGGCGTCTACGACATCATGGAAAAAATGATTGATTTCGCATTGATTGAATGTTCCAGGATTGACTGGAGCAAGTACGAAGTGATCCAAGGGCGAGCGGATTCAGTCCCCCTCGCCTTGGAGGCTTTGTTGACTTCCCCAATAAAAGAGGCAGAAAAATATTATTGGAGAATTGAAAATCATGTTGTCGCTCACGGGCGGCTGTTTAGCGCTGCCGAACCGACGCTTCAGGTGCTCATTGCCTCGCTTTTGAATGCTCGCCCTAGGCATACTAAAATTGACGTGCTTGAACTTATATTTCAGATTGTTGTTGGTGCTGCTGCAGAGTCTGCAAATGAGGAATATAAGAAAATGCAGCAGCGAGTTCAATTTCGCGCTCTGGAAGGATTGTGGGTTTTTTATGGCGAATTGAACGGAGAGCATGCCAAAGCTGTGGGTGAGGTGTTGGATGTGCTCGATCCGTCACGTTTGAAATTTTTTCTTGATGCCAGTAAATGATTAATTTTTATTTTTTAGCGTAGAGGCTCTAAATGGATGAGGCTAAAGAGGTTTGGGTTTTTAATGGGTCTAGGGCGAAATTTCCTTCTGCGATTTTTATGGCCAAGGAGAATGCCCTGGAGTGGATAGAAAAATATAGATTAACTGGAATTTTGACCAAATATCCCGTGGGTGTTTCAGTTTATGAGTGGTCAATTCAAAGCGGAAATTTCCAAGTGAGGTTGGAAAGAGATTCGACGCCGGACTTCATCGGGAACTTTTCTAGTGCGGCGCAAGAGCACATGCATTTCGAAAACGGGACCACGGCGAGCGCGGCAACATGATCGAGCGCGAGCGGTTGGCGAACCGTCTTCGCAGGGGATGGCCTCCCCATGACGGGGGTGACTGGCCACAGCGGCATCACCGTCGCCTTCAACTGCGACGCGCCGGGCACCGGCCATGCGACGCTCAGGGGGAGCCTCGAAACTGTTTGATTGAAGGTCTCCATGAGGCCGACTCGTCTTTTCGCTGGTGTGAGCACATCAACCTCTTTTTCATCTTCGGGTTTCCGATAACTAAATCACCTTGATTTAGTCGCCCCGCTGCCCGATAGTCCCCTTGCGCCCGGACGCCCGCCTCCAAGGCCAGCGATCCGGATCCAAAACCGCAGGGCGCATCACCCAGCGTCCGCCCAAGGAGACAAACCATGCCCAGCAGCAGCCCCCGCACCATCCTGGCCGTCGCGGCCATGTCCCTCGCCGCAGTGACTGCATCTACCGCCGCCTTCGCCGCCGACCAACCCATCATCGGCCTCGTCACCAAGACCGAAACCAACCCCTTCTTCGTCAAGATGAAGGAAGGCGCGCAGGAAGAAGCCAAGAAGCAGGGTGCCAAGCTGCTCTCCGGCGCGGGCAAGGCCGACGGCGACAACGCGGGTCAGATCACCGCGATGGAAAACATGATCGCGGCCGGCGCCAAGACCATCCTGATCACGCCTAGCGACGCGAAGGCCATCGTGCCGGCGATCAAGAAGGCGCGCGACAAGGGCGTGATGGTGATTGCGCTCGACAGCCCGGCCGATCCGCCGGACGCGACCGACGCGCTCTTCGCCACCAACAACTACACGGCCGGCGTGCTGATCGGCGAATACGCCAAGGCCGCGATGGCCGGCAAGCCCGCGAAGATCATCGCGCTCGACCTGCTGCCGGGCCACCCGGTGGGTGCGCAGCGCCACAACGGCTTCATGAAGGGCTTCGGTCTGCCGGCCAACGAGGCGAAGTCGAACGAGCTGTCGAAGGCGCCCGAGATCGTCTGCATGGCGGACAGCTATGGCGATCAGGCCAAGGCACAGACGGCGATGGAAAACTGCCTGCAGAAGGCGCCTGACGTGAACCTGGTCTACACGATCAACGAGCCCGCCGCGGCCGGTGCCTACAACGCGCTGAAGCGCGCGGGCAAGGAGAAGGGCGTGCTGATCGTCTCGGTCGACGGCGGCTGCCAGGGCATCAAGGACACCAACGCCGGCATCATTGCCGCGACCTCGCAGCAGTACCCGCTGAAGATGGCCGCGATGGGCGTGGCCGCGGGCGTCGAATTCGCCAAGACGGGCAAGAAGGCCTCGGGCTATGTCGACACAGGCGTGACGCTGATCGCGGGCAAGAGCGTGGCGGGCGTCGACAGCAAGGACACGAAGACCGGCGCCGAGCTGTGCTGGGGCAAGAAGTAAATAGCTCACAGCCCCCAGGGAGTATCTCGATGGCGAAATCTGCGACGCACCACATTCCGTGGGGCGCCTTGGGGCCGTGGCTGGCCCTTCTTGGCGCGTGCATCTTCTTTGCAACCCAGTCCGACCGTTTTCTCACGGGCGGCAATCTCTCGCTGATCCTGCAGCAGGTGATGGTGGTCGGCGTGATCGCCATCGGCCAGACGCTGGTGATCCTCACGGCGGGCATCGACCTGTCGTGCGGCATGGTGATGGCGCTGGGCAGCATCATCATGAGCAAGTTCGCCACCGAACTCGGGCTGCCCGTGCCGGTGGCCATTCTGTGCGGCATCGGCGTGACGACGCTGTTCGGCCTGCTCAACGGACTGCTGGTCACGCGCATCAAGCTGCCGCCTTTCATCGTGACGCTGGGCACGCTGAACATCGCCTTCGCGATCACGCAGCTGTACTCGTCGTCGCAGACCATCACCGACCTGCCTGGCGGCCTCACGGGCCTGGGCACCACCTTCACCATCGGCAATGCCGAGGTGGCGTGGGGTTCGGTGCTGATGGTGGTGCTCTATGCGCTCACCTGGTTCGTGCTGCGCGAGACGGCGGCGGGCCGGCACATCTATGCGGTGGGCAACAACGCGGAGGCCACGCGGCTGGTCGGCATTCCGACGCAGCGTGTGTTGCTGGGCGTGTACGTGGCGGCGGGCGTGCTGTACGGCATCGCCTCGCTGCTGTCGGTGGCGCGCACCGGCGTGGGCGACCCGAACGCGGGGCAGACCGAGAACCTCGACGCCATCACGGCGGTGGTGCTCGGCGGCACCAGCCTGTTCGGCGGGCGCGGCATCGTGCTGGGTTCGCTGATTGGCGTGCTCATCGTCGGCGTGTTCCGCAACGGGCTCACGCTGATGGGCGTGTCGTCGATCTACCAGGTGCTGGTGACTGGCGTGCTCGTGATTCTTGCGGTGGCGGCCGACCAGCTCTCGCGCCGGGGAGCCCGCTGATGAACACGGTCACGAACCCCAAGATCGTCATGCAGGCCAAGGGCCTGGTGAAGCGCTATGGCCAGGTCACTGCGCTCGACGGCGTCGACTTCGAACTGCGCGAAGGAGAGATCCTCGCGGTGATCGGCGACAACGGCGCGGGCAAGTCGTCGCTCATCAAGGCGCTGTCGGGCGCGGTGGTGCCCGACGAAGGCCAGATCCTGCTCGACGGCCAGCCGGTGCACTTTCGCAATCCGCTGGATGCGCGCCGCGCCGGCATCGAAACGGTCTATCAAGACCTGGCCGTGGCCCCGGCCATGACCATCTACGAGAACCTGTTCCTCGGCCGCGAGCTGCGTCGCCCCGGCTTCCTGGGCAGCGTGCTGCGCATGCTCGACAAGAAGCAGATGCTGCTCGAAAGCACGGCCCGCATGGCGGACCTGAAAGTCGGCATCCAGTCGATGACGCAGGCGGTCGAAACGCTCTCAGGCGGCCAGCGCCAGTGCGTGGCGGTGGCGCGCAGCGCGGCCTTCGCGCGGCACGTGGTCATCATGGACGAGCCGACTGCCGCGCTGGGCGTGAAGGAGGGCAACATGGTGCTGGAGCTGATTCGCCGCGTGCGCGACCGCGGCCTGCCCGTGGTGCTCATCAGCCACAACATGCCGCACGTGTTCGAGGTGGCCGACCGCATCCACGTGGCGCGTCTCGGCAGGCGCGCGGCGGTGCTCGACCCGAAGAAGATCAGCATGAGCGACACCGTCGCCGTGATGACCGGCGCCATGACGGCCGACCAGTTGCCCGCGGAGGCGCATGCCTGATGCGGACACTTCTGCGCGCACGCCCGACCTGTTGCGGCCCCGTGGCTCCAACCAGGTCGGCATGCGCCAGTTCAACGAACGAACGGTGCTGCAGGCATTGCGCGTTCACACCAGCCTGCCCAAGGCCGACCTCGCTCGGCTGACCGGGCTCAGCGCGCAGACCATCGGGCTCATCACCGCGCGACTGGAAGAGGACGGACTCATCGTCAAGCAAAGCCGCGTGCGCGGGCGCATCGGGCAGCCTTCGGTGCCGCTGGCGCTGAACCCGGACGGCGCCTTTGCCATCGGCATCAAGGTGGGCCGGCGCGGCGCCGAATGGCTGCTGATCGACTTCACCACGCAGGTGCGCGAGCGCCATGCCATCAGCTACGACTTTCCCGATGCGGACGAGCTGCTGCCCGCCATCACGCAGCACATGCACCGGCTGCGCGACGGGCTGGGGCCGCTGGCGGCGCGCAACGTTGGGGCCGGGCTGGCCGCACCGTTCCAGCTCGGCGGCTGGCACCGCACGCTGGGCCTGTCGAAAGCGCAGTCCGACCTGTGGAACCAGATGGACCTGGCCGCCGAGGTGCGCGCGCGCACCGACGTGCCGGTGAGCTTCGCGCGCGACACAGTGGCCGCCTGCGTGGCCGAGCTGGTGGGCGGGCGGGGGCACGACCTCAAGAGCTTCCTGTACATCTTCGTCGACACCTTCGTGGGGGGCGGGCTGGTCATCAACTCGCACCTGCACACCGGTGCGCACGGCAATGCGGGCGCGCTCGCTTCGCTGCCGATGCAGCCGCCGGGTAGTCGCGGTGCACTGCCGCCCCAGCTGGTTGCGCAAGCGTCGCTCTGGGAGCTGGAGCAGCGCCTGATCGGCGAAGGCCTCGACGCCATGGCCGCGTATGACGACCGCGCTTTGCAGCCGCCCTATGCCGCGATGACGCAAGCCTGGCTGGAAAGCGCATCGCAGGCGCTGGCACATGCCATCGTGAGCGGCACGGCCATGCTCGATCTGCCGGATGTGGTGGTGGATGGTTCGATGTCGCGCCCGCTACTGCAGGCGCTGCTGGACCAGACCCGCGCCGCGCTGGACCGGTGCAACTGGGAAGGCCTGTGGCAGCCGCGGCTGCATGGCGGCAAGGCGGGGGCGCAGGCTTGTGCGCTGGGCGGCGCGATGCTGCCGCTGCACGCGAACTTTGCGCCGGACCACGATGTGTTTTTGAAGGCGGCCTAACCTGCTTTACGCGAGCGCGCGAGGCTCAATGCCTCGGCGATCAGCGGCTTCACCGTCTCGAAGGTCTTCGCACTCGGATTGATCACGCTGACCCAGTACATCTTCGCATACACCGGGTGCGGCATCAGCGTGTCGAGCGCGGCGTGGTCGGCGGTAGCGGGCACTTCGCCGAACAGCGCGCGAAAGGTCTCTTTGCCCACGCCTATGCTCAGGCGAAACACGCCCGGGCGGTTCAGCTGCGAGGCGCTGTCGAAGTCGTTGTCCTTCGTCACGATCGTGGCGAAAGGAAACTTGTTGTCCCCGTCGTGAAAGAAGAAGGTGTTGTCGTCGGCGATCTGAAAGTGGCCGCTGGCCAGCATGTCGATGATGTGTTGGGTGATGGCGTCTTCGGTCATGAGCGCGATCTTGCCTGCGTTCATCAGGAGGGCCAGCGCCGCAGTCCCAGTTCGTCCGCCAGCCGGCGGTAGGCCTTGATCTGCGCCTGCACGTAGTCGTCTAACGCTGCGCCGGTGAGCGCGAAGGGGTACAGGCCGTGCTGCTCGCGCAACGCGGCGTAGCCGGGCGCGGCACTCGCTTCGCCGAAGGCCGCGACCCATGCGCGTACCGCGGCTTCAGGCACGTCAGCGCTCAGGTACAGGCCGCGCACGGTCGGCCACACCAGGTCGATGCCTTGCTCGCGCGCGGTCGGCACGCCGGTGAGCGCGCCGCCAAGCCGGTTCTCCGACAGCACCGCGAGCAGTCGCACCGCCGCGCCGCCCGCAATGGCCTGCAGGGCTTCGGCTGCATCGCCGGGGAACACGTCGACATGCTTGCCCTGCAATGCGCTCAGCGCATCCCCGCCACCTTCGAAAGAAACGAAGCGCATGGCCTTGTGATCGCGCCCCGCCGCGCGCACCAGCAGCGCGGCTTTCACCCAGTCTTGGCTGCCGACCGTGCCGCCCGCACCGAAGGCGATGCGCGACGGGTCTTGCCGCAGCGCGGCGACCAAGTCCTGCAGGCGCTTGTAGGGCGAGTCGCGATGCACGGCGATCACGCCGTAGTCGGTGCCCAGCGTGGCGATCCAGCGCACAGCCGAGGGCGAATGCGGACCGAAGCGGCCTTGCGCGAGGTTGAGCAGCGAGCCGCTGGAAAACGCCACCAGCGTGCCTGGGCCGCCGAGCTTGCCTGTGGCGACACGGTCGAAGGCTACGGCGCCGATGCCGCCCGGCAGGTAGCGCTGGGTGAGCGCTGGGCGCGCGGGTCGCACGGCCTGCAACGCGTCGCGCGCCAGCGCGCAGGTCAGCGCGAAGCCGCCGCCGGCCTTGGCGGGGATCACGCAGTCGGCGGCGTTTTCGGAGGGGTCGTTCGCGGCGGCCATTGCGCGCACGCTGAAAGGCATCAGCAACGCGCACAACGCGCGAAGTGCATGGCGGCGGGTGGGCGGCGTGGACATGGAAATGGGCCCGTCAGGTGGCGGTCGGGCGAGGCCACCAGATGATCGCATGCAGCCCCGGGCCGGCCTCGCGCGCCTCGAGTCGCAGTTCGCCCCGGTGCCGCTGCGCAATGGAGCGCGCAATGGCCAGCCCGAGCCCGAAGCCGCCCTTGCCGGCGCGCGCGCCGCGCCGGAAGCGCTGGCCCAACGCGGCGCGCTCTTCGTCGTTGAGACCGGGCCCGTTGTCCTCGACGTTGAGGCTCCAGCCCGCTGCGTCGCCCGCGGCAAAGAGCGTGATCGTGCCTTCGGCCGGCGTGTAGGTGATCGCGTTGCTCACCAGGTTGCCCAGCGCCTCGCGCATCAGCCCCCGGTCTGCCACGGCAAGGAACTCCGGCGTGGGCGAATGAATGCCCAGGTCGATGCGCTTGGCGCGTGCCAGCGGCAGCAGGTCGACCGCCACTTCGCGCAGCAGCGCCGCAAGGTCGAACTCGGCGGGCTCCACCGACACCGTGTCGCTGCGGCCCAGCGCCAGCAGCTGCTGCGCGCTGCGCGTCGCGCGGCCGATTTCGGTGCCCAGTGCGTCGAGCGCCACCTGCACCTGTGCCGGGTCTTGCTCGCGCCGTGCGTAGTCGGCCTGCATCTGCAACGTGGTGAGGTGGGTGCGCAGCTGGTGCGAGGCGTCGTCCAGAAACTGCCGCTGCTGCGTCACGAGGTCTTGCGTGCGCGACATCTGCTGGTTGACTGCGGCCACCAGTGGGCGCACCTCGGCGGGCAGGTCGGTCTCGGCGATGCGCGTGAGGTCGTCGGGCGTGCGCGAGCCCACCTCGCGCGCCAGTCGCGAGAGCGGCCGCAGCGCCGCTGCGAGTGCCAGGGCGGTGCCGCACAACAGCATTGCCAGCACCAGCCCGTCGCGCAACGCCGCGCTGCGCACGAAGCGCGCGCTGAACTCCTGCCGCGAGCGCGTGCTTTCTCCAATCTGGATCAGCACGCTGCGCCCGGTGCTGCCGGCCGGCGCGCGGTCGAGGTCGCGGCGGTAGGCCGCGAGCCGCACTGCTTCGCCGAAGTAGGTGGCGTCATAGAAGGCCGGCACGCCCATCGCCAGTTCGGTGGGCGGCGCGGGCAGGTCGGCGCTGCCGAGTTCCACCAGCCCGTCAGACGTGGACACACGAAAGAACACCTGGCCGCTCGCCGTCAGCTCGAAGAACTCGAACATCGTGTACGGCAGCTCGACCGACAGGCCGCCCGAGGCGGTCGAGATGTTGGCGTCGATGGACTTGAGCGCACCCAGCAGCGAGCGGTCGTAGGCCGCGTTGGCGGCGGCCAGCGCGTCGTGCCTCGTCATCCACAGCTCCAGGCCGGTCACGACCAGCAGGGCGGGGAAGAGCAGCAGCGCGAGCCGCTGCCAGAGGCTGGCGCGGCGAAGGCGTTCACGCAGGCCGCTCACTCAGTCTGCTTCCAGTACATAACCGAGCCCGCGCAGCGTGACGATGCGAACCCCGGTGCCGTCGAGCCGCTTGCGCAGCCGGTAGACGAAGACTTCGACCGCCTCGGGGTGCACCTCTTCGTCGTCGGAGAACACGCGCTCGAGGATCTGCTGCTTCGACAGCGGCTCGCCGCTGCGCTGCACCAGCACGCGCAGCACCGCCAGTTCGCGCGGCGAGAGCGCCAGCGCCTCGCCGTTCAGCGTGAAGTGCCGGCGCGCGCCGTCGTACACCAGCGGGCCGCAGGCCAGCCGCGGATGCTCCACGCCACGCGCGCGCCGCACCAGCGCGTGCAGGCGCGCTTCGAGCTCGGCCAGCGCGAAGGGCTTGGCGAGGAAGTCGTCGGCGCCCGCATTGAGCGAAGCCACGCGCTCGTTCAGCGAGTCGCGCGCCGTGAGGATCAGCGCCGGCAGCCGCTGGTCACGCTCGCGCAGCCGTTGCAGCACCGTGTGCCCGTCGAGCCCGGGCAGGCCCAGGTCGAGCACCAGCGCATCGTGGTCGCGCTGCTGCAGCGCCCGGTCGGCCAGGCGACCGTCGTCCACCCATTCGACCTGGATGCCCGCATGCTCCAGCGCCTTGCAGAGCCAGGTGCCCAGGGTGTGTTCGTCTTCCGCCAGCAGGATGCGCATGGCGCCGATGCTAGGGCCTGCCGGGATCAATCAGGCTTGATGTTTGCCCTTGCGATGACCTTTTGCCAGCGGGTTTGCTCGGCAGCGATGAACTGCGCGAACTGCTCTGGCGTGCCGCCGATGGCTTCGGCCGCATCGGCGGTCAGGCGCTGCATGGAGTCGGGCGACTTCACGGCCTTCATCGTCTCGGCCGAGAGCTTGGCCAGGTTGGCTGGCGTGATGTTGGCCGGCGCGAGCATGCCGTACCACTGAGTCATCTCGAAGCCCGGGAAGCCTTGCTCGGCCACGGTCGGCACGTCGGGCAGCTGGGGCAGGCGCTTGGCCGATCCGGTCGCGATGCAGCGCACCTTGCCCGCCTTGATGAACGGAATGATCGCCGCCGCGCCGATGGCCGATGCGTCGAGCCGGCCCGAGAGCAGGTCGGTCACCATCGGGCCGGTGCCGCGATAGGGCACGTGCAGCATGAACACGTCGGCTGTCATCTTCAGGTACTCGAAAGCCAGGTGGCCCGCGCTGCCGTTGCCCGCCGAACCGTAGCTGAGCTTGCCCGGCTTCGACTTGGCGTATGCGATGAACTCCTTGAGGTTCTTCGCCGGCACGTCGGGGTGCACCACGTAGAGGCTGGGCACCTTGGCCAGCAGGCTCACGGGCTTGAAGTCCTTGTTCGCGTCGTAGGGCAGCTTGGCGAAGATGTACGGGTTGACCGCCAGCGTGCCGATGTGGCCGAGGATGATCGTGTGCTGGTCGGTGCTGCGCGCCACTTCGCTCATCGCGATGTTGCCGGCCGCACCGGGCTTGTTGTCGACGAAAACGCTCTGGCCCAGCGTGCGCGAGAGTTCGGCGGCGGTCGAGCGCGCGACGATTTCGGAGCTGCCGCCAGGGGCGAAGGGCACGACGAAGCGGATCGACTTGCTTGGCCAGGCGTCCTGGGCCGAGGCCAGCGAAGGCAGCAGGCCGCCGAGGGTGAGGGCGCCGCCGGCTTGCAGCCAGTGGCGGCGGCTCAGGCTGTGGGCGTCGTCAGGGGAAAAGAGATCGGACATGGTGCTTGTGTCTCCAGCGCTTTTGGATTGAAAGCGCGCATCCTGCCCGGCGGATGCTGTCGGAAAGCTGTCAGTCAGACGGTCAGATCAGATTGCGCATCGCCTGCGCCGTCTCCCGCAGCACCGGCAGCACTCGCGCCACCGCGTCTTCCGAGCTCTCGTGCCCCATCGGCATCGTGATGTTCAGCGCGCCCACCAGCGTGCCGTGCCGGTCGCGCAGCGGCACCGCGATGCCGCGTGAATTCAGGTCGAGCTGCTGCTCGGAAAGTGCCCAGCCCTGCGCCCGGATGCGCGCGAGCTCGAGCTTCATGCGCTCCATGCTCGCGATGGTGTGCGAAGTGAAAACCGTCAGCTGCCGTGTCGTCAGCCATTCATTCAGCTCGGCGTCGCTGCGCAGCGCCAGCATCAGCATGCCCGAGGCCGTGACCTGCGCCGGCACGCGCGCGCCGAGCACGTAGCCGGTGCTCATGCTGCGGTTGGGGCCGTTGCGCGCGATGTAGACCACCTCGTCGCCGTCCATCACGCTGAGGTATGCGATCTCGTTGGTGCCCGCTGCCACCCGCTGCAGAAAGGGCTGCACCACGCGCGGCAGCCGGGCCGATTCCAGGTACGACTGTCCCAGGCGCAGCACGCGCGGCGTGAGCCAGAACAGCTTGCCGTCGCTCGCCACATAGCCCATGTGCTGCAAGGTCAGCAGATAGCGCCGCGCGGCGGTGCGGGTCATGTTCGTGCGCTGGCCGGCCTGGCTGGCGGTCAGGCGCGGGTTGGCGTCGTCGAAGGCTTCGATGATGCTCACACCGCGCTCCAGGCCGGCGATCCAGTCGCGCTTGTCCAGGCCGGGGGGCGGCGCCGGGTCGTCCTTGCTGTCCTTGCTCATGGGCGGAAGTGTGCCTGTGCGGATGGGTTCGGAGTTTGCATTTGATGACAGTGAAAACCCTTGAATTGAACGATCAGTGATTTTTTGAGTTCGATAATCGCACGATTCAAGGTGCCAAAGGCTGCGTGATTCAGGCGAAGCGACTATAAAGCTCGGCATCCGCCCTCGAAAAGAGCGATTGACGAACGGAAGCACGCACATGAGCCATTCCATCCGCGGCAGCACCCAGGCTTACCTGATCCCCGGCGACCCGGTTCGCAATGTGCGGCTGCCCCGCATGTTCAACGCCGCCTTCGAGCGCTTCGGCATCGACGCCGTGCTGCTCCCCATGCAGGTGCCGGTGCGCGACTTCGCGGTGTTCTTCAAATCGGCCTTTCTCGCGCGCAACGTGCGCGGCATGGTGATCGCGCCGCCGCACAAGCCGCTGGTGGTCGACCTGCTCGACGGCTGCGGCCTCTTCGGCCGCGTGGCCGGCTCGGTCAACGTGGTGCGCCGCACCGAGGGCGACCAGCTCGAAGGCGACCTGTTCGACGGCGAAGGCCTGATCGGCGCGCTCGATCACTACAACATTCCCTTCCGCGGCAAGCGGGTGCTGATCCTCGGCGCGGGCGTGAGCGCCGCAGCCATCGGCGTTGCGCTGGCCGAAGGCGGCACGGTGAACGGCGCGGAGTACATCGCGTTCTATGACAGCGCCGCAGGCAAGGCGGCCGGTGTGGCAGCCAAGCTCAACGCCTTCTTCGACGCGACTGTGGTCTCGGCCGACAGCAACGCGCCCGAAGGCTACGACCTCGTCATCAACGCCACGCAGTTGGGGCTGGTCGAAGGCGATGCGTTGCCCCTCGACGTGTCGCGCATGGACGGCCACGCGGCACTGTTCGACATTCTTCTGCGCAACCAGCCCACGCCGCTGGTGCAGGCAGCGCGAGCGCGCGGACTCAACGCACAGGCGGGCTTCGAGATGCTCATCCAGCAGATGCCGCACTACTTTCGCTACTTCGGCCATCTCGATGCGGCTGCCGCGATGCAGGCCGACGCCGACTTCCTGCGCGAAATCATCTACCCACCGGCCATGCAAGCCGAAATTGCGCAGCCCTTGCGCTACCACTCGCCCAGCGTCGCCTGAGCCCCGATTTTTCAAAGAAACAACCGACATGATTTCCGGCAAGACCACGCTCATCGCCCACATCGGCTATCCCACCGAGGCCTTCAAGGCCCCGATGATCTACAACCCCTGGTTCGACAAGCACGGCATCGACGCCGTGGTGGTTCCGATGGGCGTGAAGCCCGAGGATTACGCGGCCTCGCTGCCGCAGATCTTCAGGTTCAGCAACCTGCGCGGCGCGCTGGTGACCATGCCGCACAAGGTCACGACCATGTCGCTGGTCGACGAGGTGACGCCCACTGCGCGCGTCGCGGGCGCCTGCAACGCCATCCTCAAGCGGCCCGACGGCACGCTGTTGGGCGACCAGTTCGACGGCGCGGGCTTCGTGCGCGGCGTGGAGCGC
Source organism: Variovorax sp. YR266 (assembly GCF_900107295.1). Classification (NCBI taxonomy): domain Bacteria; kingdom Pseudomonadati; phylum Pseudomonadota; class Betaproteobacteria; order Burkholderiales; family Comamonadaceae; genus Variovorax; species Variovorax sp. YR266. The sequence continues at coordinate 25,045 of NZ_FNPM01000018.1, read as the reverse complement.
AAGGGGCGCCTGTTCAAGGGCACGCGCGTGCTGGTGTCGGGCACGGGTGGCGTTGGCTCGGCCATTGCCGCATCGATTGCTGCCGCCGGAGCCGCCGAGCTGATGCTGTTCGACATGAGCGAGGCCTCGGCCGGCGCATTGGCCGCGCGGCTGCGCGAGCACTATCCGCAAATGAAGGTGGCCACGGGCTCGAAAGACCCGGCCGGCTACGACGTGGTCGTCAACGCCACGCCGCTCGGCATGAAGGAGGGCGACCCGCTGCCCTTCGATGTGGACCGCATCGACCCCGGCACTTTCGTCGGCGAGGTGGTCATGAAAACCGAATACACGCCGCTGCTGCAGGCCGCCAAGGCCAAGGGCTGCCAGGTGCAGGTTGGCACCGACATGCTGTTCGAGATGATCCCTGCCTACCTCGAGTTCTTCGGATTCGGCACAGCCTCCCCGGAGGAATTGCGTGCCGTGGCCCAATTGAAATACTGAAAAGCCAGGTCATCGCATGAGTATTTTTGAAGGCTTCCTCTCTACATCCGAAACGCTCGGCGCTTTCAGCGACCGCGCCTTCGTCGATGCCATGCTGCGCTTCGAAGCGGCACTCGCGCGCGCACAGGTTGCCGAAGGACTGATTCCCGAGAGCGCTGCGCATTCGATCGTCAGCAGTTGCAAGGTCGAGCTGTTCGACGTTGCCAAGATCGTGCGCGAGAGCGGCCGCGCGGGCAGCGTCGCGATTCCGCTGGTGAAGGCGCTGCGCGAAGCCGTCGGCCTCTTCAATGCCGACGCCGCGCCCTTCGTGCACTTCGGCAGCACCAGCCAGGACGTGATCGACAGCGCAATGGCGCTGGTCACGCGCGAAGCGGTCACGCTCATCGAGACCGATCTTGCCAAGGCCGCCGACGCGCTGCTGCGCCTGGCCGTCACGCACGCCGAAACGCCGATGCTCGCGCGCACGCTGATGCAGCCGGCCTCGGTCACCAGCTTCGGCTTCAAGTGCGCGGGCTGGGCGGCGCCGCTGGTGCGCAGCCGCATCCGCCTGCGCGACGCTGCGAAGCACGCACTGCAATTGCAGCTGGGCGGCGCCATCGGCACGCTGGCGCAGATGAAGGGGCAGGGCGCTGCCGTGCGCAAGCGCATGGCCAAGGAGCTTGGCCTGGGCGACCCCGGCGCAACGTGGCACACGCAGCGCGACGAATGGGTGGCGCTCGGCTGCGAGCTGGGCCTCATCACCGGCAGCCTCGGCAAGATCGCGGTCGACATCGCGCTTCTCGGGCAGTACGAAGTGGCCGAAGTCGCGGAGCCCAGCGAGCCGGGCCGCGGCGGCTCGTCGGCAATGCCGCACAAGCGCAACCCGGTGGCTTCGATGGTCGCCATCGCCGCCGCGCACCGTGCGCCGCAGCGCGTGGCCGCATTGCTTGGCGCCATGCCGCAACAGCACGAACGTGCCCTCGGCGCCTGGCAGGCCGAACTGGCCGAATGGCCGCAGCTGCTGATGTCGGCGCACGGCAGCGTGCGCGCAATGGCAGGCGCATTGCCCGGCCTGCAGGTCGACGCCGCGCGCATGCGCGCCAACATCGACCGGCTGCGCGCCGAACTCCCTCGCGACGCGGCCGACGAATGGTTCGACCCCGCGCTCGCTCACAACGCCGGACAGACAGCCCTCGCCGAGGTGAAGGCGCTGCAGGCCCGGCTCACAGACAAGGAACTTGCCCAATGACCGCCCCCGAAACTCCCGCCGAAGGCTACGAATCCGGCCTAATCAACCGCCGCCGCGTGCTCGGCGATGCCTGGGTCGACAAGTCGCTCGCCAATCGCAACGGCTTCAACGCCGAGTTCCAGGAACTCATCACACGCCACGCGTGGAACGACATCTGGGGCCGCCCCGCACTGGGCGACAAGACGCGCCGCTACATGGTGCTGTCGATGATGCTGGGCATCCATGCGTATGAAGAGTTCGCCATGCACGTGCGTGCCGCGCTCGACGGCCCGCCCGAGTCGCGCCTCACGCCGGACGACATCAAGGAAGTGATCATGATGGCCGCCATCTACTGCGGCGTGCCGGTGGCCAACCACGCCTTCGGCATCGCGACCGGCATCCTGCGCGAAAAAGGCCTGCTGCCTGCGTTGCCCCAGTGACCGCGCCGGTCGCCCGCAAGAAGGGCCGGTTCGACGTCTCTTTCACCTTGCTGCTGCCGCTGCTGCTGGCGGCGCAGCCGGTGGCCACCGACAGTTATTTGCCCGCGCTTCCCGCCATTGCGAAGGAGCTCGGTTCGGCCAGCACCAGCCTCACGCTGTTCGTGCTGGCCTTCGGCTTTGCGCAGTTGCTGTGCGGCCCGCTGGCCGATCGCTTCGGCCGCAGGCCGGTGCTGCTGGCGGGGCTCGGCTGCTACGCCATTGCCGCGCTGGGCGGCGCGTTCGCAGGCAGCGTGGCGCTGCTCGCGGGCTGGCGCACGCTGCAGGGCTTTTCGATGGCGGCGATTCTCGTGTGCTCGCGCGCGGCGGTGCGCGACCTGTACCCCGCGCACGAAGGCCCGCACGTCATGGCGCGCGGCCTCACCGGGCTGGGCGTGGTCGGCCTGATGGCGCCGCTGCTCGGCGCGTGGCTGGTGCAGGGCGCGGGCTGGCGCTGGGTGATGGTCGCGATGGCGGTCTATGCCTCGCTGCTGTTCGCGCTGTGCTGGCGCTCGTTCGGCGAAACGCGCAAGCCGATGCTGGGCGAGGGTGAGTCGTCCGCGCCGCGCGGCAGCACGCGCGCGGTGTTCGCGAGCCGGTCTTTCCGCGCCTGGGCCTCGGTGGCAGCGACGACCTACGGCGGGCTGTTCTGCTTTCTGCTGCTGTCGCCGATGGTCTACATCGGCTATCTGGGCTGGTCGCCTGCGTGGTACGGCTGGATCCCGGCCGGCGGCTCGCTGGTCTACATCTTCAGCACCACCATGTGCCGCACGCTGTTGCGGCGTTACGGGCCGGTGCGCACCGTGCGGCTCGGTGCTTCATTGAGCCTGACCGGCGCCGTCATCCAGGCGCTCGGCTGCTGGCTGATGCCGCTGAGCGCCGTGCCGCTGCTGTTCGGCCACGCCGTGTACTGCCTCGGCCATGGCATCCACCAGCCTTGCGGGCAGGCGGGCGCGGTGGGCGACCTGCCGCATCTGGCGGGCCGGGCCGTGTCCTGGTCGGGCTTCGGCATGATGATGGTCGCGTTCTGCGTGGGGCAGCTGGCAGCGCGATTTGTCGATGCCGATTTTTCCAACGGCGCCTGGCCGATGGTCGTGCCGATGCTGCTGGCCGGCTGCGTGCTGATGGCCATCGCGTTCCTCTGGCTGCCGCGTCTTCAACACCCGAAAAAGGAAACCACACCATGACCCGTTTGAATGTCGTTCGCGAGGGCGAAGGCCCGATCGTCGTGCTCAGCCATGCGCTCGGTTGCGACCTGAGCATGTGGGACGGCGTGGCCGCGCAGCTCTCGCGCGCCCACACGGTGCTGCGCTACGACCACCGCAACCACGGCGCGTCGGAGGTGGTGCCCGGCGCGCTGCGCGTCGAGACGCTGGCACAGGACGTGGCCGAGCTCATCCAGCGCGAGGCGGATGGCGAGCCCGTGCATTTCGTCGGCCTGTCGATGGGCGGCATGACCGCGCAGGCGCTGGCGGTGCGGCACCCCGAGCTGCTGAAGACAATGGTGATCGCCAATTCGGCCGCTCACTACCCCGACCAGGCCCCCTGGCGTGCACGCGCCGAGACGGTGGCTGCCAAGGGTGTGGCCGCCATCGCCCCGGGTGCCGTGGCGCGCTGGCTCACGCCAGCCTACGTGGGCACGCCCGAAGGCGCAGTCGCCGCGAAGACGCTGCATGACGTGCTGGTGCGCACCGATGCGCAGGGCTACATCGAGAGCTGCAATGCCGTCGCGGCCATCGATTTCCGCGAGGGCAACCATCGCATTGCAGTGCCCACGCTGGTGATCGGCGGGCTGCAGGACGAGGCCACGCCAATGGCCATGTCGCAGGCCATGGTGGGGGCCATTCCAGGCGCGCGCCTGGCCACCATCGACGCTGCGCACCTGAGCGCGGTCGAACGGCCGGTGGAGTTCACACAGCTGCTGATCGATTTCTGGCGCAGCCTTTGAGGGTTGCTGGCCGGACAGCCGGCCTAGGTGTATCCCGTATTTCGTGCGAATAATGCACGTATGTGATCGATGATCGATCAAAAGCTCGCTGAATAGATTGTGGTGGGGCCCGGGTGTTCCTAAAGTCCACCCCCATGCATCGCTCCATTGCCACCGTCTCGCTCAGCGGCACGCTCCGCCAGAAGCTCGAAGCCGTCGCCGCCGCCGGTTTCGATGGCATCGAGCTGTTCGAGGCCGACTTCATCAACTTCAAGGGCACGGCCGCCGAACTGCGCCGCATCACGGCGGACCTGGGCCTGACCATCGACCTGTACCAGCCGTTCCGCGATTTCGAAGGCATGCCCGAGCCGCAGTTCCGCCGCAGCCTGGAACGAGCCGAGCGCAAGTTCGACCTGATGGAGGCCATGGGCGCGCCGATGGTGCTGTGCTGCTCCAACACTTCGCCGCTGTCGGTGAACGATCCAGCTCTGGCCGCCGCGCAACTGCACGAACTGGCCGAGCGCGCTGCGCGCCGCAACCTGCGCGTGGGCTTCGAGGCACTCGCCTGGGGCCGCCACACCTCGCTGTACGGCCAGGCCTGGGAGATCGTGAAGCAGGCGAACCACGCGCACCTGGGCCTGATCCTCGACAGCTTCCACACGCTGTCGCTGAAGGACGATCCGGCCGGCATCGCCAGCATTCCGGGCGACAAGATCTTCTTTCTGCAGATGGCCGACGCGCCGCTGCTGTCGATGGACGTGCTGCAGTGGGCGCGCCACCATCGTTCGTTTCCGGGGCAGGGCGATTTCGACGTGGTCGGCTTCTTCGAGCAGGTGCTGCGCGCGGGCTACACCGGGCCGCTGTCGCTGGAGATCTTCAACGACATCTTTCGCGAGACGCCGAACCGCCGCACTGCGGTGGATGCGATGCGCTCGCTGCTGTACCTTGAAAGCGAAGCGCGCCAGCGGCTGGACGACGTCGAGCCCGTGCAACTGTTCAACCCGCCGCCGGTGCCGGCGCTCTCCGGCCTGTCGTTCATCGAGTTCGCGGCCGACGAGGCATCTGCAGCAACGCTGTCCACGCTGGTGAAGCAACTCGGCTTCCGCCGCATCGGCAAGCACCGCTCGAAGGCCGTGACGCTGTACCGCCAGGGCGAGATCAACCTGATCGTCAACGCGCAGCCCGATTCGTTTGCGCGCGGCCGCTTCGAGGCGCACGGCACCTCGGTGTGCGCGCTGGGTGTGCGCTGCGACGATCCCCTCGCGGCCGTGGGCCGAGCCACCGCCATGCGTTCGCAGCGGCACGACAGCCCGGTCGGCCCCAACGAACTGCGCGTGCCGGCCATCGTTGCGCCGGGCGGCAACCTGATTCATTTCGTGCCCGAAGCGCTGGGCGCCAACGGCTTGTACGAAGCCGACTTCATTCTCGAAGACGACGGTGCCGGCGCGAACGACGCAGGCCTGCAGCGCATCGACCACGTGGCTCTTGGCCTGGCGCTAGACCAGCTCGACACCTGGGTGCTGTTCACGCGCGCCGTGCTCGGCCTGGAGCCCGGCGAAAGTCTGGAGCTGGCCGACCCCTTCGGCCTGATCCGCAGCCGCGGCGTTGCCAACAGCGACCGCAGCCTGCGCCTGGTGCTCAACGTGTCGCTGAGCCAGCGCACCCGCACCGCGCGCACGCTAAGCGTGACGGGCGGTGGCGCGGTGCATCACATTGCGCTGAGCTGTGCCGACATCTTCGAGACGGCCGCCAAGCTGCGCGCCAACGGTACGCGCTTCGTGCCCATCTCCGACAACTACTACGACGACCTGGCCACGCGCATCGACATCGCGCCCGAACTGCTGGCGCGCATGCGCGAAGCGGGCGTGCTGTTCGACCGCTCGCCAGCCGGCGACTACCTGCACATCTATACCGAGAGTTTCGAGGGCGGACTGTTTTTCGAGGTCGCACAGCGCGTGGGCAACTACGACGCCTACGGTGCCCTCAACGCACCGGCGCGCATGGCTTCGCAGGCGCAGGATTGATTTGATTTCTTGATCTGATTTTTTCGTCAACACTGGAGACAACACATGGCAACCAACACAGCCCATGAGCCGCAAGGCAGGCACCAGTCGAAGAAGGCCGCCGCAAGCGGCTGGATCGGCTCGGCGCTGGAGTACTACGACTTCTTCATCTACGCCACCGCGGCGGCGCTGATCTTTCCGCAGATCTTCTTCCCGAAGGGCGACCCGACGACGGCCATCGTCGCCTCGCTCGCGACCTACGGCGTGGGTTATGTCGCGCGTCCCATCGGAGCCTTCGTGCTCGGCCACTGGGGCGACACGCACGGGCGCAAGCAGGTGCTGGTGCTTTGCATGTTCCTGATGGGCTTTTCGACCGTGGCCGTCGGCCTGCTGCCGACCTATGACCAGGTCGGCCTGCTGGCTCCGGTGCTGCTGGTTCTGCTGCGCCTCATCCAGGGCTTTGCAGTGGCCGGCGAGATCTCGGGCGCGAGCTCGATGATTCTCGAGCACGCACCGTTCGGGCGTCGCGGCTTTTTCGCGAGCTTCACGCTGCAGGGTGTGCAGGCCGGCCAGATTCTGGCGGCTGCCGTGTTCCTGCCGCTGGCGCACTACATGCCCGAGGAGGCCTTCAACTCGTGGGGCTGGCGCATTCCCTTCCTGCTGAGCTTCCTGGTCATCGTGGCGGGCTACATCATCCGCCGCGAGGTCGACGAGACGCCGGCTTTTGCTGAAGTGGACAAGAAGGGCGAAGTGGCCAAGGCACCGATCGTCCAGGCCTTCACCGACAGCTGGGCCGACATGCTGCGCGTGGTCTGCATGGCGCTGATGAACGTCATTCCGGTGGTGGCCACCGTGTTCGGCGCGGCCTATGCCGTGCAGGCGGCCTACGGCATCGGATTCCAGAAAGACGTGTACCTGTGGATTCCGGTGCTCGGCAACATCCTGGCCGTGATCGTGATCCCGTTCGTGGGCAACCTCTCGGACCGCATCGGCCGCCGCCCGCCGATCATCGTCGGTGCGCTGCTCTCGGGGCTGCTGTCCTTCGTGTACCTGTATGCCATCAGCATCCGCAACGTGCAGCTGGCCATCGTCATGTCGCTGCTGATGTGGGGCATCGTGTACCAGGGCTACAACGCGACCTTCCCGAGCTTCTATCCGGAGCTGTTCCGCACCCGCAACCGCGTCTCGGCCATGGCCATCTCGCAGAACATCGGCACCACCTTCACCGCACTGCTGCCCGCTCTGTTCGCCGCCGTGGCGCCTCCCGGCTCGACCAACGTGTGGTTCACCGTGGGTGCCATCACCTTCGCGGTGACGGTGCTGGCGGCACTGGCCGCACTGAGTGCACGGGAAACCTACCGCATCCGGATGAACGACCTGGGCAAGCCCGATGCGGTGCCGGTCGACAAGCAGGAGTACGACCGCATGCGCGAGAAGACGCTGCAGGACGCGCGCCTGGCCAAGGCCGCGGCCTGAAAACCTTTCGTGCACCAAGGGTTGTGGCGCCGTGAAGAATGGCGCCATGACTACCTCTACCTCTTCCCACCTCAAGATCGACTTCGTCTCCGATGTGTCCTGTCCCTGGTGCGCCATCGGCCTGAGTTCGCTCGAGGCGGCGCTCAGGAAGGTGGCCCCCGAGGTCACCGCGGAGCTGCACTTCCAGCCCTTCGAGCTGAACCCGCAGATGCCGCCCGAAGGCCAGGACACCTTCGAGCACCTGAACCAGAAGTACGGCTCCACGCGCGAGCAGCAGGCACAGTCGCGCGAAATGATCCGCCAGCGCGGCGCGGCTGTCGGCTTTGAGTTCAGCCCCGGAGGCCGTCCGCGTGTCTACAACACCTTCAACGCACACCGCCTGCTGCACTGGGCCGAGCTGGAAAGCCCGGCCAAGCAGGCGGCGCTGAAGAAGCTGCTGCTGAAGGCCTACTTCACCGACAGCCAGAACCCCTCGGACTCTGAAGTGCTGGTGCGCGCAGCCATCGAGGCCGGGCTCGATGCAGCCCGTGCCCGCGAGATCCTGAACAGCGACGAGTTCGCACAGGAAACCCGCGAACGCGAGCGCATGTACACCGACGCCGGCATCCACTCGGTGCCCGCGATCATCATCAACGACCAGCACCTCATTTCGGGTGGCCAGCCCGTCGAGGTGTTCGAGCGCGCCCTGCGGCAGATTGCCGGTGCTGCGCCGTCCAGCCTGTCTGTAGCCTGACTTAGCTGGCGCTTAGGCGCTGCCTTTGCGCGGCGTTACGAGGGTAAAGAGCGTCAACGCGGAGCGGGTCCGGATGGTTGAGGAGGCGTCCTTGACTCACCATCACTCCCAGGAGCTCCGAAGATGAAGAAGAAAAGCCTAATCGCCGCACTCGCCCTCATGGCTGCGGCTTCGTTGCCCGCATTGGCCGACGAATACGGCAGGCACCCGTTCTACCTCCACGCCTTGTCCGACCTGCAAACGGCCGCCTGGAAGGTGGAGCATCGCCGCCCCGAAGACGGGCAGATCTCGCGCGACGAGCAGGTGGTGGTCGACGAGATCCACGCCGCCATCGGCGATCTCCAGCACGCTGCATGGCTGGACGGCAAGCCCCTCGAATGGCGCGAGCCCACCGATGCGTGGCTGCCGCGCGAAGGCCGCCTGCATGCCGCGGTCGACCTGCTGCGCAAGGTGCGCTCCGATGTGGCGCGCGAAGAAGACGACCCGCGCTCGCGGCCGTTCCAGCAACGCGGCCTGGCGCACGTCGACGTCGCGCTCAACACCGCACAGCACGCCATCGGCGACGTGCGCCATCACGACATGCGCAGGGAGTGATGGCGGTGCCGGCCGCCGCCTCGTTGTTCTCCATGCGTCGCGCCTCGATGGCGCTCGGTGCATGTGCGCTGGCCTTGCTCGCGGCCTGCGCAAGTGCACCGGGCGACCAGCGGCCGGTGGTGTCGGTGTCGTTGCCTTCCGCACCGCTCAATGACGCCGCCCGCCTGCGCTGGCTCGACCGCGTGAGCTGGGGTGCCAACGCGAGCAGCGACGCGCAGCTCGCAAAGCGCGGCCTGTCGCTGTGGATGCGCGACCAGCTCAACCCGCGCCCCGCGCCGTTGCCGTCCGCGGCGCAGGCGCAGATCGACGCGATGAGCATTTCGCGCACGCCGCTCGACCAGCTCGTCACCGAACTCGACGCTCAGCGCAAGGCGGCCGATGCGCTACCCGACGAAGACCAGAAGAAAGCCGCGCGACAGGCCTACCAGCAGCGGCTCAACGACCTGGCACGCGAGGCGCAACAGCGCTTCGTGCTGCGCGCGCTGTATTCGCCCAACCAGCTGCAGGAGCAGATGACGTGGTTCTGGATGAACCACTTCAACGTCAACCTGCGCAAGGACAACATCCGCGCGATGGTGGGCGACTACGAAGAGAACGCGATTCGCCCGCATGCGCTCGGCAAGTTCCGCGACCTGCTCGGCGCCACGCTGCACCACCCGGCGATGCTGCGCTACCTAGACAACGCGCAGAACGCCGCCAACCGCATCAACGAGAACTACGCACGCGAGCTGATGGAGCTGCACACGCTGGGCGTGGGCGGCGGCTATTCGCAGGCCGACGTGCAGGAGCTGGCGCGCGTGCTCACCGGCGTTGGCGTGAGCAACCAGCCGCTCGATGCGCCGCCGCCGAACGTGCGGCCGGCCGTACGCGCCGACTACGTGCGCAAGGGCCTGTTCGAGTTCAACCCCAACCGGCACGACTACGGGCCGAAGACGCTGCTGGGCCAGTCCATCAAGAGCAGCGGCCTGGCCGAGGCCGACGAAGCGCTCGACCGCCTGGCGCGCGCGCCGGCCACCGCGCGTTTCATCTCGCGCAAGCTTGCCGTTTACTTCGTCTCCGACGAACCTCCGCAGGCATTGGTCGACCGCATGGCTGCTGCCTTCACCCGCAGCGACGGCGACATCGCCATCACGCTGAAGGCGCTGTTCGAGTCGCCCGAGTTCGCCGCCTCGCTGGGCCGCAAGTTCCGCGACCCGGTGCACTACGTGATGGCCGGCGTGCGGCTCGCCTACGACGACCGCGTGGTGGTGAACGTGAACCCGATGCTCAACTGGATCAACCGCATGGGCGAACAGCTGTACGGCCACGAAACGCCCGACGGCTATCCGCTCAACGAGGCAGCCTGGGCCAGTGCAGGGCAGATGAACACGCGCTTCGAGATTGCGCGTGCCATCGGTGCGAACGGCGCCGTGCTGTTCCGCACGGATGACAAGGCGCCGCTGGAAAAGCCCGCGTTCCCGCAATTGGCCGATTCGCACGCGGTGCGCGCAATGCAGGTCGGCATGAGCGCGGACACGCGCGAGGCGCTGGCGCAGGCGAAGAACCCGCAGGAGTGGAACACCTTCCTGCTGGCGTCGCCGGAGTTGATGCGTCGTTGATCAAGAAGAAGGACACACCGTCATGCAACGTCGAGAACTCTTGAAGCTCATGGCCGCCGCCCCGTTCGCGGGCGCCGCCGGCCAACTGATGGCCGCGCCCGCGGCCGAAGGCGCCAAGCTGCTGGTCGTGTTCCTGCGCGGCGCGTACGACTGCAGCAACCTGCTCGTGCCCACGAGCAGCGACTTCTACTACGCCGCGCGCCCCAACATCGCCATTGCACGCCCCGGCACACCCAACGGCGCGCTGCCGCTCGACGGCAATTGGGGCTTGCACCCCGCGCTGGCACAGAGCGTGATGCCGATGTTCCAGCAGAAGCAGGCATCGTTCATCGCCTTCGCGGGCACCGACGACCTCACGCGCAGTCACTTCGAAACGCAGGACTCCATCGAGCTCGGCCAGGCGCTGGACAAGCGCCGCGACTACCGCTCGGGCTTTCTCAACCGGCTGGCCGGCGTACTCGGCGCGGGGCCCGTTACCGACGTGTCGCCCATCGCCTTCACCGACCAGTTGCCCATTTCAATGCGCGGCAGCGCCAAGGCCGCCAACATGGCGATCGCGGGCAATGCACGTTCGGGCATCGACGCGCGGCAGAGCCAGATCATCACGAGCATGTACCGCAACACCGCGCTGGCCCAGCCGGTGGCCGAGGGCTTCCAGGTGCGCGACGAGGTAACGCGGGCGGTGCAGGCCGAGATGGACGCCGCCAGCCGCAACGCCATGACCGCCAAGGGCTTCGAGCTGGTGGCGCGCCGCATGGCCTTGCTGATGCGCGACCGCTTCGACCTCGGCTTTGTCGACGTCGGCGGCTGGGACACGCACGTGGGGCAGGGCGGCGCCACCGGCTACCTCGCCAACCGTTTCGAAGAACTGGGCCGCGGCGTAGCCGGCTTCGCACAGGAGATGGGCGACGACGCATGGCACCAGACCGTGGTGGTCGTCATCAGCGAGTTCGGCCGCACCTTCCGCGAGAACGGCAACCGCGGCACCGACCACGGGCACGGCACCGTCTACTGGGTGCTCGGCGGCGGCCTCTCGGCGCAGGCCGGCGGGCGCGTCGTGGGCGAGCAGCAGGCGCTGACGCAGGCCACGCTGTTCCAGAACCGCGACTATCCGGTGCTCAATGAGTACCGGGCGGTGTTCGGGGGGCTGTTCAAGCGGATGTATGGCCTTTCGCCAGCACAGCTCGCGCGGGTGTTCGACGGGGTGGCGCCGAAAGACCTGCAGTTGGTCTAGCGCGCGAAGAAGGTCGAGACCGGAGTACGGTCAGGCGATCATCGACTCGAGGTCCGCCGCGAGTTCACGCGGCGCCGGCATTTCCTGGACCATGTCCTCGGTGATACCGACGGCCAGCGCCGACTGGCTCGGCCAGAAGCCGCCGATATTGCTCAGGTCCACGCCCTGGCGCTCCAGTGCCACGCGCCACACGGCCAGATGAAGAACGCCGCCGAGCGCATCGGCATGTTCCGACTTTGCCGGGCTCACGAAGCTCGAAAGCCCACCGACCAGGTCGGGAGCGAAGCCCCAGCGCTGCGCCAGGGATGCACTCACATCGCCGTAGTGATACCCGAATTCGACAAGCTCGAGTTGCGCGCGCCCCAGTGCGTCCAAGGGGTGAACGGCATTCAGCGCGGCCATGCGATCGGGCATTGCCTGCGCCATGATCAGGTGGCCGATGGCATGCATGCTGCCCGCGGTGAACGCCAGGTTGGGGTCGACGTGCCGGGTCTTCGAAGCCAGATACCTCGAGACCGACGCCACGCGCAGGCTGTGGGCCCAGAAGGCCGGAAGGTTGACTCCGTCCACCTTCCGGAAGGCGCCTGACAAACCCGAACTCACCACGAATGACCGGATGGCGGAGAGCCCGAGCATCAGGATCGCGCCCTGGATCGAGGAAATCTTTCGCCGGAGCCCGAAGAACGGCGAGTTGACCATCTGCAGCACCCTGGCCGCGAGCACCTGGTCAAGCTCGATCCGATGCGCGATGGCCGCGAAAGGCACGTCGTCGTCGCGCAGCATCTCAATCAGGTCGGACACCACCTTCGGCACGGTGGGGAGCGACTCGTCATTGGCAAAGAGTTCGTCGAGTGTCATGGCGTTATGGGTGTATTGCCTTTGTATGCAATGGATTTTCCTCCAGCGCAGGGCCTGCCAGAGCCTCTATCGGCGCGAATGTGTAATTTCTACGGATTCCGGTGGGACCGAGAATCGGCGCATGCCCCACGCCGTCTCCCTCCTTCGCGCCGCCCGCCTGGCGCGAAGCGCCAAGCCCTTTCTCGCCCGTGGTGGCTTCAAGCGCGAGCGCTGCGCGGGCTGCCGCCTGGTGCCCAGCCATTGCATGTGCGCCGTGCGCCCTTCGGTGGCAACGCGCGCGGGGGTGTGCCTGCTCATGGCCGACATCGAGCCGCTCAAGCCCACCAACACCGGTTGGCTGGTCGCCGACGTGGTGGCCGATACCTTCGCCTTCGGCTGGGCCCGTACCGAAACCGATCCCGCGCTGCTGGCGCTACTGAACGACCCGCAATGGCAACCCTACGTGGTGTTTCCGGGGCAGTACGCGGCGCCCGAGCGCGTGGTTCTGACTGTTCCGTCGCCTGAGTCGACCAGCAGCGGCACCGCGAAACGCCCGCTCTTCATCCTGTTCGACGCGACATGGGCTGAGGCACGCAAGATGTTTCGCAGGAGCCCCTACCTCGACCGGCTGCCGGTGCTGAGCCTGCAGCCGGAGCAGATCACGCAATACAAGCTGCGCAACTCCGGCCGCGACGACCATTTCTGCACCAGCGAGGTGGCCGCGATGTGCATGAACCTGGCAGGCGAGCATGCCGCAGAACAGACGCTGGATGCCTACCTGGTGGTGTTCACGCACCACTATCTGAGCGCGAAGAACCAGCAGCCCGTGGCGTGGGATGGTGCAGCGCATCAGCGCCTGCGCGAAGTGTCCGCCTCGCGGCCCTGAAGACTCTGCCCGCCGCGGCGCCGCGCGGGCGGGCGCAGCCGTGCCTAGCTCCGCCATCTACCTAGTTCCGGTGATGGTGAAGAAACAAATAGTTAACAAGAATCAACGATTTGAAACCGCCGGTAGCACTTCGGCTGGAGCGCGGGTTTCTCTTCGTGAATCGACAAAACCAAAGAGGGCAGTGGATGTTTTCCAATCGAGTGAGTTTTTACGGGCGCTGCGGCGTCGTGGCCAGTGCGATCGTGTTGCTGGCTTCCTGCGGCGGTGGGGGTGGTGGCGGCGCGGGCTTCGTGCCGATCGCCGCGCCGGCGCAACCCCAGACCCCCGTCGTCGTGACGCATACGGTCGGCGGTACCGTCACCGGCCTCACCGGCAGCCTGGTGCTCCAGAACAATGCGGGCGACGACCTGAAACTCACGGCCGACGGCAAGTTCACCTTTGCCGCCGCGCTCACCGAAGGCTCGGCCTACGAGGTCAGCGTGCGCACCCAGCCCCTGTGGCAGTTCTGCACCGTGACCAAGGGCAGCGGCAAAGCCTCGGCCGACATCGGCGACGTGGCGGTCGCCTGCTCGGCGGCGGTGGCGCAGGTGTCCACGCTCGCTGGGTCCGGCACTACCGGCTCGGTCAATGGCAACGGTACCGCCGCATCGTTCTATCTCCCGTACAGCGTGGTCGTCGACAAGAGCGGCAACCTGCTCGTGTCGGATACGGCAACGAACCTTGTGCGAAAGATCTCGCCCGCTGGCGATGTCACGACATTTGCGGGCGGTGGCGGCAGCGGTACTTCGCAAAACGGCAACGGCACTGCAGCCTCGTTCTCGGGCCTGTCCGGTCTTGCGCTGGACTCCACGGGCAATGCCTATGCCGCGGAATTCGGCGGCAACCGCATCCGCAAGATCACGCCCGCGGCCGACGTGATCACGATCGCGGGCAGTGGGGCCATCGGGTCGCTCGATGGCCACGGCACCTCTGCCACGTTCAATACCCCTTCGTCGGTGGCCACGGATGCCAACGGCAACATCTACGTGCTCGAATTCATCGGCGCCGTTGTCCGCAAGATCACGCCTGCCGAGGACGTCACCACGCTGGCCGGCTCGGGCACTGCAGGCTTCGCCGACGGCACGGGGACTGCGGCATCTTTCGGGCAGGCCTACGGCATAGCGACTGACGCGGCCGGCAACATTTACGTTGCCGACAGCGGCAACAACCGGATCCGCAAGATCACGCCCGGCGGCGTGGTCACGACGCTGGCCGGTTCGGGCCAGGTTGGCGCGACCGACGGGGCCGGCAGCTCGGCATCTTTCAGCAGGCCTGGCGGCCTGACGGTGGACAGCGACGGCAATGTCTACGTGGCCGACACAGGCAACAGCCTGCTGCGCAAGATCACGCCGGCAGGCGTGGTCTCCACGCTCGCCGGCCAGCCCGGTGTGCTGGGCGCGCAGAACGGCATCGGCGCGGCTGCCACGTTCAAGCAGCCTTACGGGGTGACGGTGGATGCTGCCGGCAATCTGTACGTGGCCGACACCTTCGGCAACCTGATCCGCAAGGTCACGCCGGTTCGCGCACCCTGAGGTCGTCGAAGATGCCGGGTCCACCGCCGGTAACGGAATGAAAAGGCTGCATCCGGAGCATCGGCATATGTCTCCTGGAGTGCGGGCGCGCAGAATCGCGCTCGCACTCCCGAGGACTTGACCATGACGATTCCGTACTTTGTCTTGACGCCCGACCGGCGTGAACTTCCTCTGAACGTGCTCGGCACGAAGGTGACGGTGCTGGCATCGAACGCGGCGACGCAGAGCTATGGCATCACCCTGCAGCGGGGTGACGAAGGTACCGGGCCGCCGCCGCACAGCCACGACTGGGACGAATCCTTCTACGTGCTCGGCGGCGAGGTCGAGTTTCTCTGCGATGGCGCCGCTCACATGTGCCGGCCCGGCACGCTCGTGCATGTACCGCGCGGCACGGTGCACGGCTTTCACTACGGCAAGGGTGGCGGGCAGATGCTCGAGATCACCGGGCAGAACGCGCTGGCCGCCCAGATGTTCGCCGCCGTCGACCACGAGATCCCGGCCGGGCCGCCCGATATTCCAAAACTGCTGGCGGTGCTCGAGCGCAACGGCGTTACCGTCGCGGCCTGACATCGCTTCGGCCGTCGATAGGCGCGTGGCGTGCCATCAGCTCGACGACCCAATCGATGAACACCCGCAGCTTGGCGCTGACATGCCGGTTCGGCGGAAACGCCACGTACAAGGGCATCGGATCGAGTTGCCAGCCTTCGAACAGAGGCACCAACTCGCCGCTCGGCAGATGTGGTTCGGCCATGTAGTCCGGTAGCCAAAGCACCCCCATGCCCGCCAGCCCGGCCGCGAGGTAAGCGTTGCCGTCATCGACCGACAGCACATAGCGGCCTTGCACTTCGATGCTCTCGTCGCCGAGGCGCATGGCATACGGAAAGGTCTTGCCGCTGCGCGACCACAGGAAGCCCACGATGCGGTGATGCGTGTCTTCCAGCTCCCGCGGGTGTGAAGGCATGCCGGCGCGCTCCAGATAACTCGGCGCCGCGTAAACCCCCAGCTGCAGGTCGCCCACGCGGCGCGCCATCAGCGACTGGTCGGTGAGCTCGCCGCCGCGCACCACGCAATCGACGTTCTCGCCGATCACGTCCACCATGCGATCGCTCACGCCCATGTCGAGCTGGATGTCGGGGTAGCGGGCATGGAACGCCGGCATTGCCGGCACCAGGATCATGCGGGCCAGCGGGCTCGGCACATCAACCCGCAGCCGTCCGCGGGGCAACGCCGAGGCGCTCGACAGACTGGTCTCCGCATCGTCCATGTCGGCCAGCAGGCGCACCACGCGCTCGTAGTAGGCCGCCCCGTCGGCCGTGACGTTCACCTTCCGCGTCGTGCGGTTGAGCAGCTTCACGCGCAGCCTTGCCTCCAATTGCTGCACCAGCTGCGTCACGCTGGTCTTGCTCATGTGCAGTGTCTCGGCCGCCTTGGTGAAGCTGCCTGCTTCCACCACGCGGGCGAATGCCTGCATTGCGTCAAAACGATCCATGCCTGCTGTTCCTGTTGATCCGACGATTGTTTGGGTTCTACAAACAGTGATTGTTGGCTTTGCCCGTTTATCGGAGAAGCACGGCTGCCTAAAGTCCCTTCATCGCCATCAAAGAAGGAAGAAGCAACTCATGGCCAAACGCGACGTCGTTTTCCCGCCCGGGCGCCAGGCGCTCTATGAAAAGAACCGCTACTCGCCGGCAGTCCGCTCCAACGGCTTCCTGTTCGTCTCAGGGCAGGTCGGCAGCCGCGAAGACGGCTCGCCCGAGCCCGACCTCGATGCGCAGGTGCGGCTGGCGTTCGAAAACCTGAACGGGATCCTCGGGGCCGCGGGCTGCACCTTCGACGACGTGGTCGACGTCACCGTCTTCATCGTCGACCCGGAATCGAACTTCGACACGGTCTGGAAGGTGCTGCCGGACTATTGGGGCAGCGCGCCGCATCCGACGCTGACCGGCATCGGCGTGACGTGGCTCTATGGCTTCAAGTTCGAGATCAAGGTGATCGCGAAGCTTCCCTGAAAGCCACGGCACGCCAGTTCTTCGCAATCAGGGCCGAGCGGCGGCTACTCCTCGTCGAGTCGATCCCGTCGCATGGCACGCCAGAGCGCAAGGTCGTAGGAAATCTTGAGCAACCCGCATGCGACGAGCGGCAACGAGATCCATCCGGCCGCGAACAGGGCGCCGCTGAGCGTCGGGCTGATGGCTGCGGCCAGACTCCGCGGCACGGCGGTGAAGCTCGCCGCGGCGCTGCGTTCCGCTGGCGTCACGACCGCCATCACGTAGGCCGTTCGCGTGGGCACATCCATCGACGAGAGTGCGCTGCGGATCATCAGCAGGCCCAGCGCGACAGGCAGGCTTGGCGCCAGCGCTGCCAGCACCAGGCAGACGTTGGCCGGCAGGTGCGTGAAGACCATGGTGTTGAGCAACCCGATGCGTCGGGCGACCAGCGGTGCAGCGAGCTGCGACGCCGCGCTGAGCAGGCCGGTCCAGAAGAAGAACACGCCAGCCTGGGTCAGCGAGAAGCCGAATCGCTCCAGCAGCCACAGCGACATCAGTGCGTTGACCGTCAGTCCGCCGGCAAACGCGTCCACGCTGAAGAGTGCCGCCAATCGCACCACGACGCGGCGCGACGGCCCCAGGGGTGTTGGCGCGACAGGTAGGCTGTCCGCGTTGTTGGCGCCGGCGTGGGCCGGCAGATTCCGATAGAGCCAGAAGACGATCAGCCCGATTGCCGCGTAGACCACGAACATCCCGCGCAGCGCGTCGAGCCGCGCGAGCTCGCTGTGCCGAACCAGCCAGTCCGGCACGGCGGCGGCCAGCGCACCCAAGGCTGCACACAGGGCACCCAGGAGGCTGTAGCGTGCAAACAATGCTGTTCGTGCATGGCCTTGTGCCGCCGCTGCCAGGCGGGCGTGCTCAAGTGGAAGAAACACGCTGACATCGCCGGAACTGGGGTTGAGCGTGCCGACCAGCGCGACCACCAACAACGGCCAGAACGAGGACAGGCCCGCAAAGCCCAGGCCCGTAGCGGCCATCAGCAAAGCAGCGCCGCGCAGCAGCCGACCGCCAGCAAAGCGGTATCCCCAAGCGCCGACCGCGAGCGTGGCCAGCGCCGAGCCCAGCATCGTCGCGGTACTGACGATGCCTACCTCCAGCGTTCCGAGCCCGATCGACAGCAGGTAGGCCGGCAGCAGTACCGCCATGTACCCGTCCCCGAAGGCGCGAAGCCCCCGCGCCGCGAGCAAGGGCAATGCGCCAGGATCGACTCCGGAAGGCAGCAGGCGCGCGAAACCCATGCGTGGGCGAGATGCGGAAGTGGTGCTCATCGGGTTTTCACAGCCAGAAGCGCAGGGGCTTCGATGAGAGAGATGGGCCGGGGTGGCGCGGCAAGCGCAATGGGTGCGTCAGGAAAGGCGGTGTCCACGGATAGCTCCGTTGTGAGTCACCAGCGCTTGGACGGGACACCGTCTGACTTTGCAGAACGGGAGGCTGTTTTCCCGCGAGCGGCATCGTAGCAGACCCAAAACCACATTGCGTGGTTCTACGGCTTCCAGTTCGGGATCAGCGCCGCACCTGCAAGGCAAAGACAGGCGAGCATCGCGAAAGCATTTCTCGCCCCTTGAGTGAATGCAGCGATATCGACGCCCGAGAGCCTTGAACCGCCATTCCCGAGAATCATGAGCTGCGAGCTGTAGGGCAGACCGGCCATCGCCACGCTCAACGCCAGGGCCGTTCCCATCATGATTCCGGTGTTCTGCAGCGTCGAGCGCACGCCGTTCGCAATGCCCCGGCGCTGCGGCACCACGCTTTGCAGAATCGACGCGTTGTTAGGCGTCACGAAGCTCCCGATGCCCAGGCCCAGCATCCACAGGCATGCGGCCAGTTGCCCGGCGCCGATGGCCGGCTGCAGCATGGCCGCTAACAGCGCCAGCGCGCTTGCGGCAAGCAGCATGCCCGCCACGCAGATGGCTGCGGGCGAGAAGCGCCGCATCAGGCTGCCGGCTGTAGGAGCGGCCATCAGCATCCCCAGCGCGACCGGCGCGATGCGCATGCCCGCCTCCGATGGCGCCAGCCCCGCGCAAGCCTGGAGATACAGGGCCACGAGCAGCAGTGGCGCAGCCTGCGACATCGACAGAAGCAGGATGCCTGCGTACGCCGTGCGACGCCCCGAGTCCCTGAACAACGCCGGGTCGACCAAGGGACTCGCCGTGCGCTGCTGCACCTTGGCGAACAAGAGGAGGGCGCAGACGCCTGAGAGCATGAAGGCCCATACCGGCGTGCTCGCCCAGCCGCGCGTTCCCACCATCGAGAGCGCATAGATCACGCCTCCGATGCCGGCGAATGACAGCAGGGCACCGGTCAGGTCGAAGCGCTCGGCCTTGGCCGTTGCCGCGCTCTTCGGCAGAACCCGCCACGACCATGCCAGCACGCAAAGCCCGACAGGCACGT
This sequence comes from Variovorax sp. YR266, assembly GCF_900107295.1. Classification (NCBI taxonomy): domain Bacteria; kingdom Pseudomonadati; phylum Pseudomonadota; class Betaproteobacteria; order Burkholderiales; family Comamonadaceae; genus Variovorax; species Variovorax sp. YR266. Next base: position 5,584 of record NZ_FNPM01000018.1, on the reverse strand, counting down.
TCAGCACAAAGAGAACGCGCCAGCCCCACCACGACACGACAAAGCCGCCAGCCAGCGGCCCCACGACCTGCGCCAGCGCGGCCACCATGGCGAGTACGCCGAGCGCCAGGCCCACCTTCTTGCGGCCGAAGGCATCGCCCACCAATGCGCTGGAGTTGGCCATGACGCCAGCCGCACCCACGGCCTGGCAGATGCGAAAGAACAGCATGGCGCCGAAGCTCGTTGCGGCCGCACAGGCCGCACACGCAATCAGAAAAAGCCCCAGCCCCGCAAGAAAGAGCCGCCGCCGCCCCCACAGATCGGCCAGCCTCCCGAAGCTGAGGATGCACACCGTGCTGACCAGCATGTAAGACAGCAGGATCCAGCTCGCCTGCGACGGCGAAGCGTTCAGGCCGCGCGCCACCGAAGGCAGCGCCACGTTGAGCGCGCTGAGGTTCAGGAAGCAGAGAAACGCACCCAGGCTTGCAACAACGAGCACCGCCCACGCGGCCCTTTCCTCGTCTTCCGCCGCCGCTTCACTCATCGCTCTTGAAGCCCGAAGCCTTGACGATGGGCCGCCAGTATTCGCGGTCTTCGTTCATGAGGCGCGTCACTTCGGCGCCGGGCAGCCCGGTCGCGTCGAGCCCCATGCGGTCGAGCTGGCCGCGCACCTGCTGGCTGCGCATTGCGGCCAGGAAGGCTTTCTCCAGCTTCGCGACAACGTCTTTCGGCGTGCCCGCCGGCACGAAGGCGGCATAGGACGCGTTGGCACGGTCGAAGGCGTCGTAGCCCGCTTCCTTGAGGGTCGGAACATCGGGCAGCCAGCTCAGCCGCTTCGTGCCCGCCACGCCAAGAATGCGCAGCTTGCCCGAGCGGTGCAGCTCCAGCTGGGTGGCCAGCGCGTCGGCGCCCAGCGGCACGTGGTCGCCGATGATGTCCGTCGCCAGCGGAGCGCCGCCCCGGTAAGAGACGGCCGTGAGCGGCACGCCGATGGCCTTCGACAGCTGCCACACGCTGAAGTGCAGGCCGCCGCCGAGGTTTGTTATGCCCACACTGCCCTGAGCGGGGTTCTTCTTGATCCACGCGATGTATTCGGGAATCGTCTTGTACGGCTGGTCTGCGCCGGTGGAAACGACACTGGGCACGTTGGCCAGATGCGCGACGGGAATGAAGTCTTTGTCGACGTCGTAGTTCAGCCGCGCATAGGTCATCGGAAACAGCACGAAGGGCGGTGTTGCGCCGATGAGGATCGTGCGGCCATCGGGTCGAGCGGCCTTCACCGCCTCGATGGAAATGCGCGTGGACGCACCGGGGCGGCTCTCCACCAGAACGGGCTCCTTGAGCGAGCCGCGCAATTCTTCGGCGATGGAGCGTGCCAGGTTGTCGAGCGCTCCGCCCGGCGGAACGCCGATGATGAGGCGCACGGGCGCGTTGTCGGCGTGCGCGGTGATGCCGGCCAGGGCAATCGACGCGCCGAGCACGAGTGTCTTCAGGAACGAGGTCATGGTGGCTACCTGTTGGTTGAAAAATCGGAAGAGAGAAAAGGGCAAAAAGGGGCGGTGGCTTCAGAAAGCCACGACCGGCAGCGGATTCGCCGGCCAGTGCGCTGCTTCGAACGAGGCAGCGGCTTGCAGCAGTTGCCCGTCTTCGCGGAAGCGGCCGACCAGCTGCATGCCGATGGGCAGGCCCTCACGGTCCGCGCCGCAGGGCAGGCTGATCGCGGGGTGACCGGTAAGGTTGAACGGCATCGTCCAGGGGAACCAGTTCGCGCGCACCTCGGCGTATTGCTTGCCGTCGATCTCGATGCTGCCGAACAGGTCCTGGTCGATGGGCAGGGCCGTGCGCGAGAGCGTGGGCGTGAAGATGAAGTCGTGCGTTTCCAGCCGCGCCTGCACCTCGCGGAACAACGCGGTCCGCGCGAACATGGCCTGCTGGAATGCAACGCCGTCCACATGCTCGGCCAGCGCCAGCTGCTTCAGCAGCGACGGGCTCATCTGGTCGCCATGCGCCGCGGCCATGGGCGCGAAGCGGCCGCGCCAGCTGGTGTGGTTGATCACGCGCCACACAGGCTCCACGTCGAAGCCTTCGCCCGACATCGGCTCCAGCACGGCACCCATCGACTCCAGCGTTGCAAGAGCGGCTTCGAAGGCAGATGCAACGTCTGCCGCAATCGGCCGCCCCACCGGCGCGGCGCAGAAAAGAATGCGCTTGCCGCGAAGGTCGCCGCCGACTTGCAGGTCGTCGAAGTAGCGCTGGGCCGGCACGCCCAGCGACCAGGGGTCGGACCCGTGCGCGCCGGTCATGGCCTGCAGCATCAGTGCCGTGTCTGCCACGTTGCGCGTGGTGGGCGTCACGTAGGTGTAGTTGCCGAACGCGTCCTGCACCTGGCTGTGGGGCACCACGCCCAGGCTCTGCTTCAGGCCGACCACGCCGTTGCACGCGGCGGGAATGCGCGTGGAGCCGCCGCCGTCGGTGGCAATGGCGAGCGGCGCGATGCCCGCCGCCATCGCCGCCGCCGCACCGCCGCTGGAGCCGCCACTCGTGCGCGACGCATTCCACGCGTTGCGGGTGCTGCCGAACAGCGGCGCATCGGTCAGGCACTTGGCGCCGAATTCCGAAGAGGTGGTCTTGCCGATGAGGATGGCGCCGGCCTCGCGCATCCGCGCCACGGCCACCGCGTCTTTCGTGGGCACATGGTCGCGGTGCAGCAAAGAGCCGTAAGTGGTGCGCACCTTCGCCGTGTCGACGATGTCCTTCACCGTGAAGGGCAGGCCATGCAGCAGGCCCGAAGCCTCGCCGCGCATCAGCGCCTGTTCGGCCTCCCTGGCCTGCTGCAGCGCCTGTTCATGGCACAGCGTGATGAAGCAGTTCAGGTGCGGCTGCAGCGCATCGGCGCGGCGCAGCACCTCTTCGACGATCTCCACCGGCGAGAGTTCGCGCTGCGCGACCAGCCTGCGCATGGTTGTTGCTGGCATCTCGCAGATCTCGGACTTTGGAAGAAGGACGGGAAAGTTTTTCATGGCGCAAATGATTGATGCGCCGCAACAAGTCGTCCAATACTGTTTTCCAGAAAAGGCATATGCACAGCGTATGGCTACCCCAGACCTTCGAACCCTTCGCTATTTCGTGGCCGTCGCCGAGGAGCGCAGCGTCGGCAAGGCCGCGCGCCGGCTCAACATGGCGCAGCCGCCGCTGTCCGTTCACATCAAGAACCTCGAGGCGGCGGTGGGCACGCCGCTCTTTCGCAGGGCAGCGCACGGCATGGAAATAACCGATGCAGGAAATGCACTGTTTCGGCGCGCGAAAGAGGCACTGCTGCTGGCCAACGAAGGCTTCGATGCCGCGCGCGCCGTCGGCTCGGGCAGCCGGGGCCGGCTCACCATCGGCACCATGGTCGTGCTGTCTTACCTCGTGCTGCCGCGGCTGGAAAACGAATTGCGGCGCAGGCTGCCCGAGGTGGAGATCCAGTATGCGGAGCTGAACGCCGTCAACAACGTATCGGCCCTCACCAACTCGGATGTGTCGGTGGCCATCTGCATTCCTCCCATTGCGCAGGCGGGCATTGCGGCAGAGCGCATCGGCAGCCAGCCGCTGATGCTTGCGGTGCGCTCCGATTCACCGCTCGCGCGGCTGCCCAGCATTCCGCTGGCGCGCCTCTCGGGCCTGCCGCTCATCGGGCTGCCCATGCCCGAGGGCGACGTAGACAAATCGGTCGTCGCGTCGCTGCTGCGTCGGCATGACGTGAGCATGCCGATTGCGCAGCGGGTCGAGACGATGGTGTCGGCACTGGCGCTGGTGCTGGCGGGGAAGGGCGTGGCGATATTGCCCGCCTGCGCGCAGATCGGGCGGCCGCCCGGGGTGGTGTTCAGGGCTTTGCGCAATGTCGATGCGCGGATGGAGATTGCGGCTTGCTGGCGGAGCGATTGGGATAGTCCGTTGATTGAGCCGTTTTTGGTTTGTGCGCGGGCGGCGGTGCGGGAGTCTGTGTAGCTAAAGAAGTCCGCTCGGCGGCGTTCAGTTAGAGGGCAAGGCGATAGCGAAGCTTCAAGAAAACGGCAACGACTGATCTGTCCGGCGATACCGATGGCCTCGGCTACAGTCGGCCGTCGCCCGGAACCGCACCAACGACATGATGCCCATGAATTACCGTCCCCGCGCATCTCCATCCATATCACGCCAGTCATCGTGCAATTGAAGCAATGAACGACGAGCTCGAAATTAACTGCCCGCATCATGGACGGGCATCACTTGCTTCGGTGTGCGGCCATCTGATCAAGAACCGCGGCACTCCATTGGGCTTCATCGAAAACAATGACGACCCTGATGACAAGCAGGGTTGGTGCTATGCATGTGAACTGGTCTATCTGCAGGAAGAGGACAAGACCGAGCGCTTTATCGCATTCACCGACTACACCGTTGTGTGCTCGCATTGCTACGACCAGATCAAGGCGCATCATCAATTCGATGTGCCTGATGGCGACAGGATTAGAACAAGGGATGACGGTTAGTCCGATGTCGAAATCGAGTTGCGCCACAGGCTTGAGGCCGGGAACGGCACCCGGACCTACAAGCCCATCAGGAAATACCACCGACATCATGAAATGGCCATTCGATCAGCCCCACAACTGCGCGACGGTCTTCTCGAAAAGCGTCTTGAATCGAAGCAGGCCGATCTTGCTGGTTTCACATGACGAGGACGATCACGGATGGCAGTTTCTGGACGGAGTAAGTGGAGAGTTGGAAGGCCTTGCTCTCGCTGGTCTCGGCCATGTCCTGGAAATCGATCCGGCGATAGTTGAACTCGCCGACCTTGAGCCCGGATTCCAGGCCACTCGTGCGGGACCGGACGAGAAGTGGGTTATTGAGCGAGCGCCGCCCCAAGAAGACGAGGACGAGGACTGAAATATCCTGCCTTTCGGGCACCTAGCGCCTTCGGTAGGATGACGGCCATCGGCCAGAGCCGGCCATTCGCCGTGCCGGCACGATGCGGAAGCGGACATCCATGAACTACCCAAGACGACGCCCCAAATCGGAAAGAGAACTCAGGCAAGAAGAGTTGCTTACACGGCTTAAGCAGCGGGGAGTACCGCTGCCAGGCGTCTGCCTTACGCAGGACGCTCCCCTTGACGAGCAGGTTGCCATTAGAGAACTGACGCTTGACGCCGAGGGCAGGGTCGTGAGCGTCTCAGAGTTCGCCCTCTCTCCAAAGACTGGGCTGGGTAGAACCAGTACTTCCGACGCGCTCAAGCAAGAGCTTGAACGCCTGTTAGCGGCGACGAGCGACGAAGGTATTGCGTGCGGCGAGAACGGTCGGCGAGCCAGCCGAGAGGAACTCGAAGAATGGCTGTTGCTCATCGGTCTGCCCGTGTTCAGCTACCGTCGGGGCTGACATCTGCTTTAGGCCCTTCGCGACGGCAGCGCGACCGGCTACAGTCGGCCAGGAACGGACCTTAGTGAGTGGGCCCTGTAAGCAGGCATTCGAGAAATCTATGGATTACGAAGAGATGAGATACAAAACCGTTCTGCTAAGTCTTGCGTTTGTAATGAGCGTCGCCTCTCATGCGGCCGAGGCAGCGCACGAAGACGGACGCGAGGCCTACTTGGA
>NZ_FNPM01000031.1:0-16693 GCF_900107295.1 Variovorax sp. YR266 | reverse complement strand
GATGCCAAAAAGTGGCGGGCTTATGCTGAACCGATTGACGCAACCAAACGCCCCTGACATGTTGCTGTTCCGTAAGGCATAGCGGCTGTCGGCCACAAGCGGTCCTTTGCGGGCTGCCGCAGAATCAGCCAGAACCGGCCGTTTTCCTCGCCGGCACAATGCGACCGAAGCAGTCGCTTTTAGAGGTGCAACGGAGGCCACCATTGGCATGACAAATTCATACTCGGTTCGCAACGAAGCCCCCTCTGTCGCTGTCTACTGCCGGCTCCGAGCTGCAGCTGGTCTAAGCTCAAAGACCGAAGAAGCAGCGAGTCGAGGTCTGCAAGGCAGCCTCTTCGCCGTTCAGGTCGTCTTCGATGGTGAGGTTGTCGGCATGGGACGGGTTGTGGGCGACGGCGGTTGCTTCTACCAGGTTGTAGACATTGCGGTCATTCCCTCGCATCAGGGAAAGGGCCTCGGCAAGGTCATCATGCGTGAAATCATGAGCTACGTTGAAGCCAACGTGCCAGCAAGCGGGCATGTGAGCCTCATTGCTGATGGACTCGCTCAACATCTCTACGCTGGCTTCGGGTTTGCCGCCACTGCGCCAAAGTCGATTGGAATGGCGCTTGTGCGGCGCACGAGCGCCCCCCGCTAAACGGTGTTGCATAAGGCATCCATCGGCCACAAGCGGACGCACGGTTTGCTCCAGACCAGCCGCTGGGCACCAGAGAATATGATTTGCCATGCTATCCATACCTCGCTTCCAGACATTGGGCCAGTATCACGACGCATGGAGCACGGTGCTTCTTTTTGCACCAGATGATTTTCGCTCCTTCGACGTCGATGAGAAGCCGATTGATCAGCGCGCGCGCCTCGACAGCGAGTTCTCAGACCTAAGGGATGGCTTCCACTTCGCTGAAAAGAAGCTGAAAGACGCTCGTATGAGCCGGATCTGTCGCGAGCTCTTAGATATGTCTTATGAGGCGTATGTATCGGGCGACGCGAAGCTTGGCGCTCACACCCTCCAAGAGTGCGAGGGGCTGATCTGGAAGGGGCGGCAGTTGCCGGTCAAGTACGCCGTAGAAGCGGAGCGCCGTGCCTTTGGCGATTTGCTCCTCTTCAAAGACGTGGTGATTTCCCCTTACCCGTATGAAGGCACTGAGCAGGACCTGGGAGATGTTCAGCGCCTTTTGTGGAAGCACGCTGACCGGATCTCATCGGCTCAACTTGAAGAGTCCGCTGGCTTCAAGACCTATTGGGCCATGCAGAACGACGGCTCCATCCACGAAATGAAGGTCAAGTCGGGCAAGGAGGCCAAGCGACAGTGGGAAGAAGGGATCGCTTCTGGGAATGTAATTGGCGCGGCTTACGCGCAACTCCTTGTTGGGGGCGGGTTGCTGATTTATCACGTCGAGCAAGCTGGGAAACCGTTAATAGCAATCATGAACCTGTTCAGGGATGGGGTTCGCAACCCACCACGCTTTCACCTGAACGACCCAGTGCTTTTCAAAAATCTCGCCTGAATGTTGCCTCGGTTGCCATTACTTCGAGTAAGTGGCCGGCTCATGATGGGGCGCACTCGTGGAAGTCCGCTTCGGGCCCGAAGCCGACTTGCCATCTGCTCCGAAGCGGACGCACTCACAGGCAGAGAGTGGCTACTTTTTGAACTCTTGCTTAGTGTCGGGCCTGATGACGGGCTGCAATCTAAAGTCCTGTCTACACAGTGCGCCCCAGTGCCAACTCACCTCCCTTGCGTACCTTTCAAGCACGTCGAGTGCGCTGCTTGGCGGAAGCGGTAGCGAGAACACATAGCGAATCGCGGCGGCTCTCTTTCCTTCTCTCTCGCTTGTCCGGTCCTTCTCATCCTTGGCCCTGGAAAGAATTGCATGTGCAACCGATAAAGTATTGCCGTTCGTACCATCTCCACGCCACCGATACCACCGCTCCATTTCGACCGCTTGCTCTAAACATAGAGCCCCGACGCCGTTCTCATCCAAGCCCCCGAAGAATCGGGCCTCCTCGGGATACAACGTGCGCAGATCCTCAATCATCTGCAGGTCGGCAGAAGTTGCCACAGGCTGTACGTATGGTGCGATGTCGGCATGGGGTGTCGAACTCAGCATTAAAAGCAAGCCGGCAATTTGTGCAGTAAGCGTCAGGCGGCGCAATCGGCGAATCGCCTTGAATTTGCATTCGATTGCTGCATAGACGTCTGCACAGTTCATCTTTTCCCCATTGAATGTCCGCTCGTGGCCGACTGTAGTCTGTGGTAGCCCAGTTCTCAGTGGAGGGTTCATGATCGTCGGTCGCAGTCAAGGACATCCGCGGCAGAGGCTTTCAGCCATTGGTCCGCGTCATCTTGGCGGAGAAGCCATTCCGCTAGGTTGATAGTTTTTGTGTTTCTGCGTGTCCGCAGTTGTCCAAGTGCCAGACCCGCGCAGGAAGGCTCTTGAAAATAGGTCTTGACCAGTTCGACCAGCACGTCATCAGGGACCTCTGACCAATTTGGTTCGTCTGGATAGGAAAACTGAATGAATTCAGCAGGGCTGCCGTCGAACTTCATATTCAATCCTCTGCTTCGCGACGAAGATCAGTGTTGCGAAGAAATTTGAACCATCTCGACCAGTTCTGGCCGAAGTTTGCCTGACGAAACGACCGACCGGTTCTGGCCGACTGTAGTCGAAGCATCGCCGGCGGCGCTTGGCCCTACGCAGACATCCAGGATGACCGAAAGTAGACATCCGCCCGCGTCGCGGTGCTAATGCTCTTGAGCTTTAGTCCAACGCTTGCTCAGGGCGAGGCTACGATGCCGAGTCCGTTGTTCGTACTGTCGTCCTTGACCGATAGCTTCTAGCCTCGTCGCGATTTCGGAATCGATTGGCGCGCCTTGCTCCAGCCAACCGACCGCCAGCGCGGGCCAGTAGTCAGTCGGCCAGTTCAGCGCACCGAGAAGAATCTCGCGTGCGGGCATCGAACCAGAATACGACGAGTACGGCGACTCCAGCGCCGGTAGAAAGCGAATGAACTCGGGGTCTGATGACATGACTCAGCGTCTGCTCCTGGCCGGGTCCGGCCGGCCACAATCGTGGCACATGGATCCCGCTGCTGACACCGCTACTCCGCTTCGAAGTCCGTGCCAGGGAAGTGACGCTCCAGAATCTGGCGCATTTGCGGCTTACCGGAGTTCCTCGCTCGGTCGCGCGCCTCGTGCACCACACTGCGACCACGCCAATCCCTTTTGTGAATGTCCGGCCTGTACGAGCAAAGAATCTCTAGGACCTCCAGGCTTTCTGAGCTGGAGTCGTCGGTCAGCATGATTGCTGTCGTCCCATCATCGGCAACGGCATTTACATTCGCTCCCGCCAACAGGAGTCGCTTTACTATTGCCACGCGCTGCGGACCTGCGGCCAGCATCAAAGGTGTACGGCCAGCATGAATGTCGCTCTTCATCGGCTCATTGGGATTTTTTCCGGCCAGAAGCAAAGCCTCGACGACCGTCAAGTCCCCCCAGTTGGCAGCGTACGCAAGCGCACCGTCGCCAGCGTAAACGCCGCCGCGAGAGATGAACGCGAGAGCAAGCTCACTTCGCCTCGCTGAGATGGCAGCAACCAACGGAGACGATCCAAATTCGCCGACCGATCTGCGCAGGACACTCGGCGTCGCTAAACGCAGCGCCTCGGTATCGTCACCGCCTTCGATGGCAACAAAAATTCGCCCACGAAATCTGCGGCGGAATGCGATGGCGATGCGGTGCCAAAGCTTCGCCCGCCAATACGGGTCGTAGAGGAATATTCTTGTCATTGAGTATCTGCTCCCGGCCAAATTCTGCCTCGGCGTCGAGTGTCGGCTTCTGGCCGACTGTAGCCTGTCGCCTCGTGGGCGCAAAAGGCCCTAAGCGGAAGTTCAAAGCGCTCAACAGCGGTCGCTCAACAGACTGACCAGCAGCGTCAAGGGTGGAAGCCCCGGGTGCCGCCGAATCGAGTCAGAAGGTCAATCATTTCTTGATCCTCCCTGTCCACAGCGGTGTCAAGCGCGGTTTGGCCGCGACGGTCCTTTGCATTCACATCGGCACCAAGTTCAAGCAGCGCTTCCATCACGTCGAGCCTGTCGTTGCTCTCGCTGAGAATGTGCAACGGCGTGCCCCCACCGCCCTCTCTTGCTTCGAGCAACGCCCCTGCCTCGACGAAAAGCCTTGCCACGAAGGGGTAGGCTGCAAGGTGAAGTGGAGTTATCCCCGAGTCATTCTGTGCGTTGACGTCTGCACCCCTCGCGATGAGTAACTTCGCCATTTCAAGCTGATCTTCGCCGGCCACGCCGTGCAACGGCGTGAAGCCCCACTCGTCGGCGGCGTTGACCGATGCTGGGTTTTCGTCAAGCAGACGAGCCACGAGAGCAACGTCTCCAAGAACTGCTGCGTCGTAGATGGGGAGTGGCGGTTGCAACGTAAATCCTTTGTGGCATGAACTACTCGAGGCTCCGAGCACCTCTGTCCGGTCCTAGCCGAAATTTGCCCCACGGCACGACTGACCGGTTGTGGCCGATTACTGCCTTCAGAAGGTCAGCGAGGACCGAACATGACATCCGATCGTAGTGCGTACTTGATGCCTTTCAGGACCTCAGCGCCTTCGTGAATGAGGCCATGCTCGAAGACCAATGCTTGTCCCAAGTTGCCCGCAACCTTGGCGCTTTCAAATCGAGTCGCGCCTCCCTCGTATCCAGAGTTCAGGTAGACCATGAATGTCAGGAGGCTGATTTCCCCGTTCGGTCGATTGAATGGTGCGTCTGAATGCCATTTGAAGCGCTGACCTGGGCGATAGCGGTAGAGGCGGAAACGTTCGTTTAGACCAACCGCCTTGCGACCATTCATCGCAACGGGGAGCAGGTCTCGTGCACGCAGCCACAGAGTTTCTGAGAGCGTCGAATCGTCGAAGACGTAGCGGTCGTTGTCCCGTGTCGTAGTGTCGACTCGGGTGCCCCTGGCCGTGATGATAGGTGCCGGCTCAAACCCGTTTTTCTCTGCGCGCTGCACTAGAGCGTCACATTCGGCCGGATCGACCAGGCGGTCGATCACGAAGATCCCTTTGGAGACATCGATTCGGTTCATGCGATACATCTAGGTTGGGGAGCACCGCGAGTCTTGCCACGCAGCCGAAGGTCCGATTCTGGCCGATAGTACCTATCCACCTCGCCAGCGCCAACGACGGCATCGCTGCAAAGCAGATGCCCGCATTGTCCACCGCCGATCAGCTCGGAACACATAGCTACCATCGAGCCCTACCCCGCAAACTTCAATTAACCCGAATTCCCTTCACCACGAAGGCCTCAGGCGGGCCGCGAAACTTGCGGCCCGCGGACCAGCCACTAACCGCCAGTCTCAGGCGCCCCACATCGCGCCTTCTCGCTCATCTGAAACAGCTCTCCAGCCTTGCGAGCAAGTTCAGCCGCAAGCCAGAGCAGGTTGTCCAATCGTCGAGGTCCATCACCGCTGCACCAGTCGATGTCTTCCCCATGGCAGATCCACAGTAGAGCTTCAAGCTGAGAGAGGGTGTTTTCGAGAAGATCCGCCGGGTCTTGGGCGTTGTCTTCGGAAGCTACCGGCGTGCGAGGCCGGGCTATAGTCTTGGTAGCCATTTTTGTGCGTTCCTTCCAAGGTAGTTGCACGAACTTGGTTAGACGGTCGGGGTGCTGATAACGCCCCGGCCGTCGCCTTTTGATACCTCGCATCTGCATCGCTGCTTTCGCACCGACAACCTGCCGCGAGGCAAGCAGCCTTCAAACATCTCGGTGGCTGTGTGTGTTGCGCCTTTCTTCTTCCCTTGTTGGGGTATCGAGTGACAGGGGCATCCACTCTAGAGAAGAACCCGGCGAAATAGCCGCTCCATGCGGCACGAAGTCCCGACGACCGCCAACAAATGCAGCTTCCGCAGCGGCGCTGAACGCTCACGCCGATGGGGTGCCTTGCGCAGCGAAATAAAGGGGGGCCCGAAGGGCGGAGGACATTCGCGGAGCAAGGTACCCCGTCGGCGTGAGCGCCCTGAACGACAACGGAGCCCAACGCACAACGCAGCAAAGCGAAAGTCCGCCGCCTGTGCTGCAATCCGCTGATGGCTACCCCGACCCTCGACGACCTGCGCCGCTACGCGGTAGCACGCACCCTCTTCAAGCCCACCACACTGCCCGCCGCGATCCGCCAGCTCGGCTTCGTGCAGGCCGACCCGATCCGCGCTCCCGCACGCGCGCAAGACCTCACGCTGCGCCACCGCGTGAAGGACTACCGCGCGGGCGACCTCGAAAACCGCTACACCCGCCTCGCCGTCGAGGAAGACTGCCTCGTCAACTACGGCTTTCTGCCGCGCGAGCACCTTGCGCTGATGCACCCGCGCGAAGCCAAGCGCGCATGGGACGCCGACACGCGGCGCAAGGCCGCCGATGTGCTCGCCTACGTGCAGGAACACGGCCCGGTGCATCCACGCCAGGTCGAACAGCACTTCGCGCATGGCCGCATCAAGAACTACTGGGGCGGCTCGAGCAACGCGACCACGCACCTGCTCGACGAAATGCACTACCGCGGCATGCTGCGCGTGGTGCGGCGCGACAGCGGCACGCGGGTCTATGAGGCCGTGACGCACCAGCCCGCCGACGACAGCCCTGCCGGCCGCGCACAGCGCGCCGCCGCGCTGATCGAACTGGTGGTGCGCAAATACGCGCCGCTGCCTGCCGCGAGCCTCACCTACCTCGTGCGCCTGCTCGGCTACGGTGCGCCGCATCTCTCGCTGCAAACGCAGGCGGCCCTGCGCATCGCCCGCGAAGAACTGCTCGCAAGCTGCCGCATCGACGGGACGACCTGGTACTGGCCCGCCGACGAAAACCCGGCCTCGCGCCGCCACACGCCCGACGACGCCGTGCGCCTGCTCGCGCCCTTCGACCCCGTCGTGTGGGACCGCCGCCGCTTCGAACTGCTCTGGGACTGGACATACAAGTTCGAGGCCTACACGCCTGCGCCCAAGCGCCAGTTCGGCTACTACGCGCTGCCGATGCTGTGGCATGACCGCGTGATCGGGTGGGCCAACGTCACCGCGCCCGAAGGCCGGTTGAAGCCAGCCTTCGGCTATGCCGGCAAGAAGCCGCGCGACGCGGCCTTTCGCGCGGCGCTCGACGACGAACTGCAGCGCATGACGCAGTTCCTCTCCGGACGCTGACACCTTTCTTCCTATAATCGCGCGGCCTCAGCCAGCCGCCCGCAACGGGCCGCCAGCCGTCTTCGAAGGAACGAAGACCGCAGCCGCAACGGCTGTTCCCCCCGACGACGCAAGAAAAACCTACAACACCCACCGGCCGCCAGCCTTGATTGATTGAGCGAGCCGCCGGTAGCGCTCGTCCGGATTGAACCGAATCCGAGAAGCCATGGCACGCCCCGCTGCGCGCCGCAGCCACTCCCCTTACCGCAGGACTCAGGAGAAGCTGCACATGACATCGAAGAAGCATCGCCGCCCGACGTGGCACCTTTCACACACCCGCCGCGCCACGCTCGCGGCCACCGCCGTGGCGCTGAGCGCCGCCGTACCGGCCTATGCCGAAGAAAAAGACGAAGCCGGCGAGCCCCGCAGGGCACTGCCCACCGTCACCGTATCGGGCGATTCGGGCGAGACCGCAACCGGCCCGGTGACCGGCTTCGTCGCGAAGCGCGGAAGCTCGGCAACCAAGACCGACACGCCGCTGATCGAAACGCCGCAGGCCATCTCGGTCATCACGCGCGACCAGATGGAGGCGCAGAGCGCGCTCACGCTGCGCGAGACCACCAACTACACGGCCGGCGTGGTGTCGAGCTACTTCGACAGCCGCGTCGACTCGTTCAAGGTGCGCGGCGGCGACGCCATCCAGTACCTCGACGGGCTGCAGCGCAGCTACGGCACCTACAACACCACGCGCGTAGATCCTTACATGCTGGAGCGCGTCGAGCTGCTGCGCGGGCCCTCTTCCGTGCTCTACGGCCAGGGCGGCATCGGCGGCGTGCTGAACCTGGTGTCGAAGCGGCCGCAGGCCGAGCAACAGCGCGAGGTGCAGGTGCAGCTGGGCAGCCACAACCGCAAGCAGGTCGCGGCCGACTTCACCGGTCCGCTCGACACCGAAGGCAAGTGGCTCTATCGCCTGGTGGCCGTGAACCGCGACAGCAGCACGCAGGTCGACCATGTGCCCGACGACCGCATCCTGCTGGCGCCCTCGCTCACCTGGCGCCCGAACGCCGACACCTCGCTCACGCTGCAGGCGCTCTACCAGAAGGACAAGAGCGGCTCGCTGATCGGCTTCTTCCCATGGCAGGGCACGCTGCTGCCGTCGCTGTACGGCCAGATTCCCACCTCGACCTTCACCGGCGAGCCGGGCTTCGACCGCTACGACACGCGCAACACCTCGCTGGGCTACCTGTTCAGCCACCGCTTCAACGACACCTGGACCTTCAGGCAGAACCTGCGCTCGACCGAGAGCAAGGTGGTCTACAACTCCTCCTACACCAGCTTCACGGCCAACCGGCTCACCGGTCGCCCGGCGCGACCGGTGTTCAACGCCGACCAGCGCACCATCGAGCGCGACCTGGTGGTGCAGCTCAACGGCGGCAAGATGCTGCTGATCGACAACCAGGCCGAGGCGCACTTCAAGACCGGCGCGGTGGAGCACACGCTGCTCGTCGGCGCGGACTTCCAGCGCAACGAGACCTCGCAGCTCACCGGCCGCGGCCGCGCGGGCGCGCTCGATGTGTATGCGCCGGTGTATGGCAACTACACGGCGCCCACCTTCCTCACGCGGCAGCCCGCGGTGCTGCAGAAGCAGGCCGGCATCTACGTGCAGGACCAGGTCAAGTACGGCCGCTGGATCGGCCTGCTCGGCCTGCGCCACGACAAGGCCACCACCGACACCGAGGGCCGCCCCGCGGTGGCGGTCGACGACAAGGCCACCACCAAGCGCGCCGGCATCGTCTACCTGGCCGACGGCGGCTGGGCGCCGTACCTGAGCTATGCCGAGTCCTTCCTGCCGCTGGGCGGCGCGGACGTGAACAACACGCCCTTCAAGCCGCAGCGCGGCAAGCAGTGGGAGGCTGGCGTGAAGTGGGAGCCCGAAGGCCAGCGCACCTCGTTCATGGCGGCGGTGTACGACCTGCGCGACACCAATCGCAAGACCACCGACCCGACCAACCCGATCAACAGCATCCAGCTCGGCGAGGTGCACGTGAAGGGCCTGGAGCTCGAGTACAAGGGCAGCATCGGGCGCGACTGGGACTGGATCGCCTCGTACGCCTACACCGACGCGCGCGTGTCGCGCAGCAACGGCGCCGACCTGGGCAAGCGCATCTCGGGCGTGCCGAAGCACACGGCCTCGGCCTGGCTGATGCGCCGCTTCACGATCGGCGGCGTGTCGGGTTTCTCGGTGGGCGGCGGCGTGCGCTACCTCGGCAAGTCATGGGACGGCATGGACGCCAACCCCGTGCCCTCTGTCACGCTGCTGGATGCGATGGTCGCCTGGGACAACGGCCCACTACGCCTGTCGCTCAACGTGGGCAACCTGACCGACAAGGTGCAGATCACCACCTGCCTGGCGCGCGGCGACTGCTTCTACGGCCAGCGCCGTACAGTGACTGCGGCCGCCACGTATCGTTTCTGAAGAAAATCCCCGCTCGAGCGAAGGTCTGCCGCGCGGGCGACAGGTCCGTACGGCGATGGGCTCCTAGAATCGCCCCCGTTGTCCGGTTCGCCGGGCGACAAGCGTTCTCAGGGCGGGGTGCAATTCCCCACCGGCGGTAATGGCGGCTCTTCTGAAAAAAGGCCGCACAAGCCCGCGAGCGCCTGGGGCTTGCAACAAGCTCCAGGGTCAGCAGATTTCGGTGCGATTCCGAAGCCGACGGTCACAGTCCGGATGAAAGAGAGCGCGAAATGCGGGCTCGCCCGCGTGCATTGCTTTGTCGTGCGCGCAGGTAGCCTTGCGGTTTCGTGCGCCCTGATTCAGGAAACCTGCTTTCAAGAGGCACACCATGAGTCAGATCAACGACCTTCCCCTTTCTGCCGTTACCGCGTCGGGTTCGCCGCGCGGCACGCGCATCGCATTCGTCGAGGCGCAGTGGCATTCCGACATCGTCCACCAGGCACGCGACGCCTTCCTCGAAGAAATGGACCGCCTCGGCGTGGCGCGCGAGCTCATCGACATCTTCGACGTGCCCGGTGCCTTCGAGATCCCGCTGCATGCCAAGCGGCTCGCCAATTCCGGCAAGTACGCGGCCATCATCGGCTGCGCGCTGGTGGTCGACGGCGGCATCTACCGCCATGAGTTCGTCGCGAACACGGTGGTCAGCACGCTGATGTCGCTGCAGCTGGAAACCGACGTGCCGATCTTCTCGGCCGTGCTCACGCCGCATCACTTCCACGAGCATGTGGAGCATCGCAAGTACTTCCACCGCCACTTCGCGGTCAAGGGCACGGAAGTGGCCGAGGCCTGCTTCAAGACTCTCGAAGGGCTGAAGAAGGTCGACGCGCTGCTGGCAGCTGCGTGACAACAGGCGCAGGCCTGCAGTAATCTGGGCGGATGAGCTCTTCATCATCCGCCCGCGAAGACCGCTACACCCTCTACGGCGCCCCTGGCTCGGGCGCCACGCCGATACATGCCGCGCTGACGCTGATCGGCGCGCAGGTCGAAACTGTCGACGTCGCCACGTGGGAGAGCGATGCCGAGCGCGAGCGCGTGTCGGGCGTCAACCCGATGCGCCAGGTGCCCGCGCTGGTGCTGCCTTCGGGCGAGGTGATGACCGAGAGCGCGGCCATCCTGATCTGGCTCGGCGACCGTTATCCGCAAGCCGGGCTCTGCCCCGCACCCGACGACCCGCTGCGCTCGCGCTACCTGCGCTGGATGGTCTACCTGCCGGCGGCCATCTACTCGCTGTTCTGGGTGCGCGACGACCCGCAGCGCCTCGTGCCCGACCCCGCCGCACAAGCCGCGATGCTCGAACGCTCTGCCGAGCGCATCGCGCACTGCTGGCACCTGATGGACACGCAGATCGACGAGCCCGCGCCTTACCTTCTGGGGGAGAAGCTGAGCATGCTCGACCTGTACGTGACCGTGATGTCGCGCTGGACGCCGGGCCGCAGGCGCTTCTACCGCGTGGCGCCGCGCATGGCCCGGGTGGTGCGCCGCGTGGATGCCGACCCTCGGCTGGCGGAGTTCTGGGCTGCGCGCTTTCCCTTCACGATGGACCCGAGCGCTCCGGGAGGCTGAGTCCTGTTTTCTATCATCGACACCATGACCGTACGCACACCGACCACCGTCTACCCGATGACCATTTACCACAAGCCCAACTGCAGCACCTCGCGCAACGTGCTGACGTTGATCCGCGAAAGCGGCGTGGAGCCCGAGATCGTCCTGTACCTGGAAACGCCGCCGCCAAAGAAAAAGTTGCGCGAGCTCGCGAAGGCGATGGGCATGGGCGCGCGCGAACTGCTGCGCACCAAGGAAGCGCCGTACGAAGAACTGAAGCTGGCCGATTCGAAGTGGACCGACGACCAGCTGTTCGACGCCATCGTCGAGCACCCCATCCTGCTGCAACGGCCCATCGTGGTGTCGCCGCGCGGCACGCTGATGTGCCGGCCATGGGGGCGGGTACGCGAGATCCTTCCGGCCTGAAGCGTCAGCTCGCGGCCTGCTGCGCCAGGCCCCACGCGACATGCTCGCGCACGAGTTCGCTTGGGTGTTCGGCCCGCGTCGCCAGTGCCTCCTGCGCATCGCCCTCGCCCGCTCGCGCCGCATTGCCCAGCGCCACGGCGATGTTGCGCAGCCAGCGCTCATGCCCGATGCGGCGGATCGGGCTGCCTTCGGTGCGGCGCAGGAAGTCTTCTTCGGTCCACGCAAAAAGCTCGGCCAGCGTGCGCCCCGTGAGCCCTTCGCGCCCGTCGAAGTCGGGCAGCTCGCTCTTCTTCGCGAACTTGTTCCAGGGGCAGATCAGCTGGCAGTCGTCGCAGCCGTAGATGCGGTTGCCCATCAGCGGACGCAGCTCCAGCGGAATGGGCCCGCCGTGCTCGATGGTCAGGTACGAGATGCAGCGCCGCGCATCCAGCCGCTGCGGCGCGATGATGGCTTGCGTCGGGCAGATGTCGATGCAGGCACTGCAGCTGCCGCAATGTGCCGTGACGGGCTCGCTCGGCGGCAGTTCCATGTCGACGTAGATCTCGCCCAGGAAGAACATCGAGCCGGCATCGCGGTCGAGCACTAGCGTGTGCTTGCCGCGCCAGCCCTGCCCGCTGCGCGAGGCCAGCTCGGCTTCGAGCACGGGGGCGGAGTCGGTGAAGGCGCGGTGGCCGAAGGGGCCGACCTCTTCGGCAATGCGCTCGGCCAGCTTGGCGAGCCGGTTGCGCAGCACCTTGTGATAGTCGCGGCCCCGCGCATAGACCGACACGATGGCCTCGCCGGGCCGCGTGAGGCGGTCGAACTCGATGGCCTGCCACTCGGGCTGCGTGCTGCGCGGCAGGTAGTCCATGCGCGCGGTGATCACGCTCACCGTGCCCGGCACCAGCTCGGCCGGACGGGCGCGGCGCATGCCGTGTGTTTCCATGTATTGCATCTCGCCATGGAACCCATGGGCCAGCCATTGCATCAGACCGGCCTCGGCGCTCGATAAATCGACGCCCGCGATTCCGATTTGGGAGAATCCGAGTTCCCGGGCCAAAGCCTGAATACGAACAACGAGTGGATGGCTGACGATCACTTGCCGATTGTAGAAACGACCCAGAACGCCCGCAGCCTGCGCTGGCGCAGCGAGGACGACACCGACGCTTTCGCGCTGGCCCTCGCGTCCTCGCCCGCATTGCGCGATGCCTTCATCGCGCTGCATGGCGACCTTGGCGCCGGCAAGACCACTTTCGTTCGACACCTGCTGCGCGCGCTCGGCATCGCGGGGCGCATCAAGAGCCCCACCTACGCAGTGGTCGAGCCCCACGAGGCGCCCGACGGCCTGCAGATCTTCCATTTCGACTTCTACCGCTTCGCCGATCCGCGCGAATGGGACGACGCCGGCTTCCGCGACATCTTCGCGGGACCGGGCCTCAAGCTGGCCGAATGGCCAGAGAACGCCGCGGGCCGCACACCGGTTGCCGACCTCGCTATTAAAATAGAAGCAATGACTGACGACACACGCAGCGTGACCCTCCTCGCGAACACCCCTCGCGGCAGCGATCTGCTGGCGCGCATCGCCGCATGAAGGCGACCGGCCTGAAACGGCGCGTGCTGCTGCAAGGCGGCAGCATCGCGCTGATGCTCGGCGTGCACCAGATCGCCCGCGGCGCCACCATCCTCGCCGTGCGCGTGTGGCCCGCCGCCGACTACACGCGCGTGACCATCGAGTCCGATGCGCGGCTCAACTCGCAGCAGCTCGTGGTGGGCAGCCCGCCGCGGCTTGCCGTCGACATCGAGGGCATCGACCTCAGCCCCGAACTGCGCGAGCTGGTCGGCAAGATCAAGCCGGGCGACCCGTTCATCAACGGCCTGCGCGTCGGGCAGAACGCGCCGAAGGTGGTGCGCATCGTGTTCGACCTGAAGCAGGCCGTGGTGCCGCAGGTGTTCTCGCTCGCGCCCGTGGCCGCGTACAAGCACCGGCTGGTGCTCGACCTGTACCCCGAGCAGGCGATCGACCCGATGGAAGCGCTGATTGCCGAGCGCCTGCGCGATGCGCCTCGCGCGGGCAGCGGCAGCAACACGAACAACGCCCCGGCCGTGGCCGGCATCGTGCCCTCGGCCCCAGCCGCACCTGCGGCCGATCCACTCGGCGAGCTGATGGCGCAACAGTCGATGCGCCCCGGCCCGCAGACGCCGCCACCCGTGCTAATCACGCCGCCACCGCCCGTGGTGGGCACCGCGCCCGTCAGGCCTGTGGCGCCCCCTCCCCCCGTGGCTGCCACACGCGGCGGCAGCAGCAGCACCGCCGCCACGGCCAGCCGCACCGACCGCATCATCATCGTGGCGCTCGACCCCGGCCACGGCGGTGAAGACCCCGGCGCCATCGGCCCCAACGGCACGCGCGAGAAAGACATCGTGCTGCAGGTGGCGCACCGGCTGCGCGAGCGCATCAACGCAAGCAGCGTGAACGGCAGCCCGATGCGCGCCTTTCTCACGCGCGACGCCGACTTCTTCGTGCCGCTGGGCGTGCGCGTGCAGAAGGCGCGGCGCGTGCAGGCCGACCTGTTCGTGAGCATCCATGCCGACGCCTTCACCACGCCCGCCGCACGCGGCGCCAGCGTGTTCGCGCTGAGCCAGAGCGGCGCGTCGAGCAGCGCGGCACGCTGGATGGCCAACAAGGAAAACGATGCCGACAAGGTCGGCGGCGTGAACGTCGGCGGCCACGAAGCGCAGGTGCAGCGTGCCCTGCTCGACATGAGCACCACCGCTCAGATCAACGACAGCCTGAAGCTCGGCGGCGCGATGCTCGGCGAGATCAAGAACATCGGCGCGCGGCTGCACAAGGGCCAGGTCGAACAGGCCGGCTTCGCGGTGCTGAAGGCGCCGGACATCCCGAGCGTGCTGGTGGAGACAGCCTTTATCAGCAATCCGGAAGAAGAGGCCAACCTGCGCCGCGTCGACTACCAGGAGAACCTGGCCGACGCGCTGATGCGCGGCATCCAGCGCTACTTTGCGCAGAACCCACCTCTGGCGCGCAGCCGGCAACTCTGATCGGCCGCGCGACTTTGTAAAGCCAAAGCGTGCACTGCTGTCCCACGCCGTGCGGTCCACGAGTCCGCACAGGCAGGCGCGGCAGGCTCCTACACAGATGCCACCGGCCTTCTGGACATGATGACTCATCACTCCTCGAAAGGTGGACATCATGAACACACGTCTCTGGATCGCTGCATTCGCAGCCACTTCGGTCATGACGATTGCAGGCTGCGCGAGCGGCCCTAACCAGAACCTCGGGACTGGTGTGGGCGCCGTCGGCGGCGCGCTGGTGGGCCACGCCATCGGCGGCAACACTGCAAGCACGGTGGGTGGCGCGGCCATCGGCGGCATCATCGGCAACCAGGTCGGCCGCAATGCCGACGAACGCAACTACTACAACCAGCAGCGCTATCCGCAAGGCAGCGGCTACTACCCGAGCAACGGCCCGAACTACTGAGATACGGCCTGAATGAAAAAGCGCGCCAGTGGCGCGCTTTTTTGCTGGTTGATCGGCCAGGCAGTCGTCAGGCCTGTGCCTGCGCCTCGCGTGCCTTCTCGGCCTTCGAGGCGCGCCACGCGCCGAAGATCGCGAGCAACCCCGGCACGAAGATCAGCGCCCAGATGATCTTGTCGAGATGCTGGCGCACGAACGGCAGATTGCCGAAGAAGTAACCCGCTGTTGCAATGCCCAGCACCCAGATCAGCCCGCCCACCACGTTGAACATGGTGAACTTCGCGCGGCTCATCTCGGCCACGCCGGCCACGAAGGGCGCAAAGGTGCGAATGAACGGCATGAAGCGCGCAAGGATGATCGTGATGCCGCCGTAGCGCTCGTAGAAGCCGTGGGCCTGGTCGAAGGCCTTGCGGTTGAAGAAGCGCGAGTTCTCCCACTGGAACACCTTCGGCCCGAAGTAGCGGCCGATCGAATAGTTGCACTGGTCGCCCAGAATGGCCGCCGCAATCAGGACCCCGCAGGCGAGCGGGAAATTCATGAGCCCCGCACCGCACAGTGCGCCAACGATGAAGAGCAGCGAGTCCCCGGGCAGGAACGGCATCACCACCGCACCGGTCTCGACGAAGACGATGAGGAACAGCAAGGCATAGACCCAGGGGCCATAGGCAATGACAAAGGCCTCGAGGTGTTTGTCGACGTGAAGGATGAAGTCGACGAGAAAGCTGATGATTTCCATGGCCGCGGATTATCCTTGTTGAAACCGAACGCCCTGTGAATCACCCCATGCTGCACATACGCGCTGCCACCGACGCAGACTGGCCGGCCATCTGGTCCGTGCTCGAACCCACCTTCCGCCGCGGCGACACCTACACCTTCGCGACCGACGTCACCGAAGCCGAGGCCCGTCATGCGTGGATGAACCTGCCCGCCGCCACCTTCGTGGCCTGCGACGCGCAGGGCGCGGTGCTCGGCACCTACGTCATCAAGGCCAACCAGCCCGGGCACGGCTCGCACGTGAGCAACTGCGGCTACGTGGTGTCCGAGGCCGCGCGCGGCCTGGGCGTGGCATCGGCGCTGTGCGAACACTCGCAGCAGGAGGCCGTGCGCATGGGCTTTCGCGCGATGCAGTTCAACTTCGTGGTGTCCACCAACGAAGGCGCGGTGCGCCTCTGGCGCAAGCTGGGCTTTGCCATCGTCGGCACGCTGCCCGGCGCGTTCAGGCATCCGCAGCATGGCTTCGTGGATGCCTTCGTCATGTTCAAGCAACTGCAGCAGCCATAAGACTTACTTACCCCACCCGGAGAAACACACGATGACAGGCCAGTACATCCAGATGAAAGCCGCTGATGGCAGCGGCACCTTCCGCGGCTACCTCGCCCTGCCCGAAGCCGGCACAGGCCCGGGCCTGGTGATCGCGCAGGAAATCTTTGGCATCAACCACACGATGCGCGAGGTGGCCGACTACTACGCCGAAGAGGGCTACGTGGTGCTCGTGCCCGACCTGTTCTGGCGGCAGGAGCCGAACGTGGAGCTGGGCTACTGCGAAGCCGACTGGCAACGCGCCTTCGCGCTCTACGG